>JAGTRL010000027.1 GCA_018261815.1 Pseudomonadota bacterium | reverse complement strand
GGCTCGTCAACGTGCGCGTGAGCTTGCTTGCCAGTCCGTCCCAATGCAGCCCTCAGTAGCCCCAGGTGCTTGATGCCCTGGATCTTGCGGAACGACTTCGGTGCTTCGACGAACCCGTCTACCGTCCAGCGCAGCGCCATGTCGGCATCGCGATAGTGCGTGACGCGGCGGGTGGTGCGCCGCACGATGCCGTTGGGTTTCTCGATGGTGTTGGTTGTGCACAGGCAGCGCATCAGCGTGGGCGGCAGACCCAGGGCGTTGACAGTGAAGGTCTCGTGCAGTCCTTCGCGTAGCGTGGCCGCCGCGCCCCATGCTCGCGTTCCAGCCATTCAGGGGTTGCGAACTGCCGGATCAAGGGTCAAATACTCTGGCGCGAGATGCCGGGAATTTGTCAACGGGCCACCGGCGACCGCGCCTGCCGGACCAGCGCCGGCAGCGCAGTGCTGTCCAGAGCGCGCATGAAGGCCACCAAGGCCTGTCGCTCGGCCGCGTCCAGCGGCAGCGGCCGCAGCAACGGCGACCGATCGGGCGCCGCACCACCCCCGGCCGCGTAGAAGTCGACCACCGCCTCCAGCGTCGGCAGCGACCCGTCGTGCATGTACGGCGCCGTGCGGGCCACGTTGCGCAAGCTGGGCGTGCGGAAGGCGAAGCGGTCGCGGGGGTCCTGGCTGATGTCCCAACGGCCAAGGTCGGGTGCATCGACCGCCTCGTAGGCCTGGCGGTCGGCTGCCTGCAGCGTCGTCTGCACACCGGGCGCCAACGGCACGACGACCGGCCCGCGCGGCGCCCAGGCGGCGCCTGCGCCAGTGACGTGGAAGCGCTGGTCGGTGAACAGCGCATGCTCGGCGCCCACGAGGTGGCAGCGCGCGCAGCCTGCCTTGCCCGTGAACAGGGCGAAGCCCTGCCGCTGTTCGGCATCCAGGGCCTGCGGCTGCTCACCCCAGCGCCAGCGGTCGAAGCGTGAGTCGCCCGCGACCAGCGTGCGCTGGTAGGCGGCCAGCGCCTCACCCACGCTGTCCATGCCGATGCCGCGCCCTGGGAAGGCGCGCTCGAACCGCCCGGCGTACTGCGGCATGCGGCGCAGCCGATCCAGCAGGTGGCCGACCGAGGGGTTGGCCATCTCGTCCGGATGCAGCAGCGGGCTCCAGGCCTGCGGAGCAAGCGCGTTCTCGCGCCCGTCATGGAACAGCGTTGTCAGCAACGCGACGTTGAGCACCGTGGGCGCGTTGCGCTTCAGGCTGCGCCCTTCGATACCCACCGCCCGCTGCGACGCATTGGACGCGAAGCCCTCCTCGGGTACATGGCACATGCCGCAGCTCATCGTGCCGTTGAAGGACAGGCGGCGGTCGAAAAACAGCTGTCGGCCCAGTTCGGCGCGTTGGGCCTCGCCAGGCGCGGCCGGCAGCAGCTGCGGCAGGCCGAGACCGGGGTTCGCCGAGGCAGGGCCGGCAAGTGTCACCGTGGCCATCGTGGCCATCGTGGCCAGCCAGGCCGCCAGCACTTTCATGACGCGGCGTCGGTCTCCAGGGCCAGCGTCAGCATGTCGTTGACGATCACCTCGGGCATCAGGAAGGCCGCGCTGTAGATCTCACGCACGCGGCCACGCGGATCGAGCAGGAAGACCTTCAGCACATGCGTGATGACGCGCGTCGGCGTGCCGTCCGCGTTGCGTTCGACTTCGGCATCCTGGCCGAGCCCGGCCAGGATGGGCGCCAGACGCGACATCGACGCGGTGGTGATGAAGTGCCAGCGCGGCGCCAGCGTCCGCGCATGCTCGCCCCCGTAGGCCTGCATGGCCGCTGGCGTGTCGTGCGTGGGGTCGAAGGACAGCGAGACCAGGCGTGCACGGTTGCGCAGCTGTGGCAACCGAGCGATGCGTTCGCGCACGTCGACCATCGCCGCAAAAGCCAGCGGGCAGCCGACGGGGTCGGAGCAATAGGTGTAGACGAAGCCGAGCAGCGTGATCGCGCCGGTGGTGTAGGCGCTCAACCGCCGCGGCCAGCGATCACCCTCAAGCACCAGACCCGACGGCGAGGGCTGGATGACCGGCAGCCGGTAGCTGCCGGCTGGGGGCGGTGTGAAGTCCTGGCGCGGCAGGCCGGTGAGTCCCTTGCCCGGTTCGAACTGCGCGGCCGCCACGGAGGCCGTGCCAGTGACGGCGGCGATCATGGCCGCGGGACTTTTGCAGGCGGCGGCCATCGCCACCGCTGCATCACGCCGGTTCATCGCCCCGCGAAGCGAACCGAACCGGCCGTCTGGGCCGTGCTGCCACCGGCCTTGGCCGAGAACTTCATGTGGTGCGCGCGGCCAAGGTTCTGGGCCTTGAAGTCGACCTCGAACACCTGCGTCAACTCCTTGCCGTCCCAGTTGAACATGCGCAGCACCTGCTCGTCCATGTCGCCCTTCTTGTCCCAATTGGCCAGAAGCGACGAGGTGATGTACACGCGCTTGCCGTCCCAGCTCTGCGAGACCATGTTCACCTGCTTGCCGGTGACCTTCTCGTAGGTCTGCTTCGGGGCTTCGGGGTCGCTCAGGTCGAAATAGCGCGTCTTGCCGTCCATGAAGGTGTTGACCCACAAGCCCTTGCCGTCGGCGGTGATCGAGATGTCCACCGGCAGCGGGATCTTCGCGGGGTCGCCGATCGTGGCCACGTCCTTGGCTTGCCACTGACCTGCGGCATCCTGCTTGACGAGCCAGATCTTCGAGGTCAGCGCGGTGGCGGTAATGGCCCAGTTGTCGCCTTCCTTCAACGACCAGCGGATCTCCAGCGGCGAGCCCGGCACCGACAGCACCTTCTGCGGCTTCATCGACTTCAGGTCCCACAGCGCCATCGTGCCGCCGAAGCGCTTCATCGCCTCGGCATCGTTGATCAGCTTGCCCATGTCCATCATGTAGTTGGTCCAGCCGGTGAAGCTCGAGGTCAACAGCACGTTCTTCTGCGGATTGATGCCGATGTCGTAGCCATAACCGTCGCCCTTGCCGATCGGCAGGTCCCCGAGCGGCATGTCGTACTTGGCGACGTACTGGCCTCGGTTGTTGTAGACCGCCATGCCGGTCACGCCGCTGTGGTCCTTGCTGTTGGAAAGGGCCTGGATCAGCATGCGTCCGGGCAAGGCGTAGAACGTGTGCGGACCGACATAGCCCGTCTTCGCGCTGAAGTCGGCGATGGTGTGCGTGAGCTTGGGCCTGGCAGGATCGGTGCCGACGTCGAAGACGAAGATCTTGTTGTCGTCCAGGCGCCCGGCCCACAGGTGCTTGCGGTCATCGGTGAAACCCATGTGATGCGCCTCGCCGCGCCCGCCCACGGAGAGCTGGTGCACGACCTTGCCGAAGGTCTTGCTGCCGGGCATCACGTCGATGGTCACGAGCTTGTCCGAACCATCGCCCACGCCCTGGATGCCCAGCGTCCAGACATGCAGGTAGTGCTCCTGGCCCTTGATCAGGCGCGTCGTGTAGGGGGAGTTGCAGGTCTCGTCGGCCTGCGCGGGCAGAGCCAGAAGACCGACCGTGACGAGGATCGCGAGTTGCTTGCAGCTTGGCATGATCACTCCTTGGTTCCCGAATTCGCAACCCGCCAACGTCGCTCCTCCTGAGCCACGTTGCGTGCGCAATCCAACGATGCGCCTACGGTCGCACCGCCGGTAGCCCAGGAAAACCCTCGAGCTGTGTCAGGCCGACGCAGCGCCGCCGTTGGTGCCAGCCAGCGGTAGATCGAATTGCGCGACACACCGAGCCGACGTGCCGTCTCGCTGACGTTGCCATTGCAGGCAGCAAGCGCCTCGCGGACGGCCTGAAGCCGCGTGCTCGCCAGCGTCGCGGGGCTGCCGGCCGCCGCGGACTTGCCGGACTCGGGTTCGGGCTCGATGACCGGCGTGACAGCACCCTGTGCACCCGCGGCCCCGGGCGGCCCGTAGTGCATCAGCGCCAGCCATCCCGTGGGCATCCGCAGCTCGACGGGCCTCACGGTGTGCCGGCGTGGCGAACGCTGCACGTGCCCGACATCGCTGCCCAGCAGCAGCGTCAGCGGCACCGGCAGGCACCTGGCAAGATCGGCCCGCAACCACCGTCTCGCGACGCTGTTGAGTCCGGTCACCTGCCCGTCGGCATCGACGGCGAGCAACCCGGCTCGCCCCACCGAACCCGCCGCCACTGGAGGCATCAGCTCCATCACGCCGGCCTCGGCCAGTTTGCGAAGCAGCTCGTCCTCGATGCGCGCGGCCGCCAGCCGCAGCAGCCCCAGCGCGTCGATGTCGGGCAGGGCTTCGTAGCCGGAGATGTCCAATGCCCCGAGCCAGCCGCCGCGCGGATCGGGCAGCGGTACGGCGGTGCAGTAGAAGGCTTCCATCGGGTGCCAGAAGTGAGCATCACGGATCACGGTCTGCGGTCGGTGCTCGATGGCGGCCAGCGTTGGTGCGGTAGTTCCGAGCACAGGCTCGGCCATCGACGTGCCGGCTTCGAGCAAGCCCCTCCAGCGCGCCGGCAGGCCCTCGGCGCGGCCGGCCGAGTGCACCACGGTGCCGGCGATGTCCGTGGCGATGGCTACTGCCCCGACCGCATCGATGCTCGTGCCCAGCAACTCGACGGCCCGTGCGACCACGGCCTGCTCGCGTGGCCTGAGAAGGGCGCCGCGTTCGGCCTTCGGCAGGTGCACGGCACGCAGGCGATCGACTCCGGCGTCCGCGCAGCGGACCCACGAGCGCAGCAGCGCTGCCTCGTCCAGCACCGCCACCTTGTCGTCGAGCACGGCAATCTGGGCGCGCAAGGCCGCAAGCCGATTGCTCCAGTGACTGGGCAGGGTTTGCTTCGGAATCATGCGCTCGCATTGGACCTCGCCTTAAGCCGCCATGCAATGGTGGTGCGCAAGGGCCCTCTGGGTTGTCTCTACGGATCCAGCATTGGCGGGGCGCCGTGGCCGCCAACGAATCAACTGATTTCAGGGCACTGCGGGTGACTTCAGGGCGCTTGCGCATAGCGTGCCGCCAGCGCCACAAACGGATGCGCATCCACCGCGTGCCCGAGTTCTTGCGCAAGCGGCTTGACCACCCACGGCGCCTGGCGCGCGGCCTCGACCGCATCCGACGGCGCCACGCACCTGGTGGTTTCGCCGCTGGAAGTTCACGCAGCAGCTGGCCGTTTGGCGGCGCCTTGGTTTGCGCGCCAGTCCACCGAGATCGCGCCTTTGAACTACAGTTTTGTGGCGTCGAATCGGGCGGCCTGAAGCTCAGCCGCGGCCCGGGTGCCGGTGCTCCTATGGCGCGGCCGGTCGGCAGCTGTGAGCTGTGGACCTGACCTTTGCGGCCCGATGACGGCTTCTTCTTGGAAGTCGTCATCGACAATTATGGTGATACCCTCTAAGTTGATAGATTGCTCTCGCGCACGGCGGCCCGTCTACAGCAGCCTGACGGCCCTGCGGTCGGGCTGCTTCCTGAAGTCAGCCAAGGACAACAGTTGCGGCAGGGCCAGCTGACGCCAGCTTTGCCACAGCCGGCCGGCCGTGGCCGGCAATGAGGTCAACAGGCCGCGTGGCGCCATCCGCGACATGAACACCTGATAGACCCCCTCCTTCGCGCCCGCCAATACCTTGCTGGCCAGCACGGTGCGGCCCGCGACCAGATAGGTCTGCAGGTCGCCAAACGCGATCAGCACCGGCTTCGGCACCGGCCTGAACGGCTTGAGCGCTCGCCCGCCGAGGAATCGCGCGACATTGGCAGCGGCGAGCGCACCCATGTCGATGGCGTTGTAGGCCTGCTTGCCGACCTTTTGCGGCAGCTGTGCCGCGTCACCGATGACGAAGACGTTGTCGGCATGGCGGCTCTGCAGCGCCTGGTGCACGTCTGCCCACAGCTGAGGCGGCCGAGCCAGCCCCGACTCGCGCAGCAGCGCCGGCGGTGCCAGCCCGGCCGTCCACAGTGTGAGCTCGGAGCGCAGGCGCGTGCCATCGGCCAGGCGAACGCCCTTGGCCGTCACGGCGGCAATCGTGGAGGCGGTATGGAACTTCACTGCAAACGGCTCGCAAAGGCGGCGCAGATCGGCATCCAGCGCCGCCGCCAGGCCCGGTAGCAGCCGGGCACCGGCTTCGACCACCTCGATGGACAGGCTGGCATCGTCACGGTGGCGACGCAGTATCTCGCCCAACGCCTCAATACCCGCGATGCCGCCGCCGGCGATCACGATGCGCAGCGGCTTGCCCTGCTGCACGAGCGTATGCAGTCTGTGCTCGATCGCCTGGGCGTCGGTGACGTTGCGGAAGGGCATGGCGTAACGGGTGACGCCCGGGACCTGATGTGTGTTCCACGTCGCGCCCACCGCCACGATGCAGGCATCGAATTCCAGTTCGCGGCCGCCGGCCGTGGCCAGCCGGCGCTGCGCCGAATGCAGTGCAGTCACTCGATCGCGCAGGAAGCGGTGTCCCGCCTGCTTGACGATGGCGGCGCGGTCCAGGCGCAGCCCCTGGGGCGTCTTCACGCTCGAGACGATCTCGTGGATGTTGGGCACCCACTCGAAGTGTCGGGTCGGGTCGATGACTGTTACCGCATAGCGTCGCGACAACTTGATCGCGGCCGTCAGGCCGGCGAAATTGCCGCCGACGATGGCGATGCGCTTGCGCTTGTCGGTCATTGGGCTCACTCTTGCGGCGTGCGGGTCGAGCGGAGTATGGTCGACTATGACGCCGAATGCGATTGAGGATCGATGTTGTTGCCTTAGCAGCGGCAACGCACCGGAACGGCTCGCTGACTCAGGCCACACCACCGTCGGTCCAGCGCCGGCGATTGATCGCGTAGCTGTCGACCTCGCCGCGGAAGGGCAGCATCAGCATGCCGGGCAAGCGCGCGACCTCGTCGGGGTCGCGGTGGCCATGGATGCCGGTGACGATGGCGTCGTGCCCGGCGCGCGGCTGGGCACGGTAGGTGCCGAACAGCCGGTCCCACCAAGGCAGATTGAAGCCGAAGTTGGAGTTGGTCTCGTCGTCCTCCACCGAGTGGTGCACGCGGTGCATGTCGGGCGTGACGACGAACCCTCTCAGCACCCGGTCCAGTCCTCGAGGCAGGCGGATGTTGCCGTGGTTGAACATCGCCGTGGCGTTGAGCAGTACCTCGAAGATCACCACGGCCAGCACTGGCGGGCCGAGCACCGTGATGGTGGCGAACTTGATCAACATCGACAGCGCAATCTCGATCGGGTGGAAGCGTGCGCCGGTGGTCAGGTCATAGTCCAGGTCGGCGTGATGCACCTGGTGCAGCCGCCACAGCGCCGGCACCGCATGCACCATCACGTGCTGAAGCCAGATGACGAAGTCCATCGCGATCACTGCCACCGGCACGGCCAGCCAGAACGGTACCTCGAAGTGGTTGAGCAGACCCCAACCATGGGCGGCACCGAACGCGGCCACGCCGACCGCCGCCAGCGGAAACACGAGCCGCAGCATGAGCGTGTTGAGTGCCATCAGGCCGAGGTTGCTGCCCCAGCGCAGGGCCTTGGATACTGTCGGCGCGCGGCGCGGCGCAGCCAATTCCCACAGTGCCACGATCGCGAAGACAACCTCGAAGAACCCCAGCCGGATGGCCGGTTCGTGGGCAAGGACGAATTGTTCGATATCCATGACGATCTCAAAGAGGACCGACGCCAAAGGGATGGGTCGGCCATCTTTCTTTTATACTAACGAACGTTGGAATGTACCCTATGAACAACCGATCGCTCAAGGACCTACTCTACGAACAGGTCGCCCGCGTGGGCAAGGCACTGGCCAACCCGAAGCGGCTGGAGATGCTGGAAATGCTGGCCCAGGGCGAGAAGGCGGTCGAGACCGTGGCCGCCGAGGTTGGCATCGACGTCAAGCTCGCCAGCGCGCACCTGAAGGCGCTGAAGGAAGCACGGCTGGTGCAGAGCCGGCGCGAAGGCAAGCGTATGGTCTACCGGCTGAGTGGCCGGGACGTGGCGCAGTTGGGGGTCACATTGCGCCAAGTGGCCGAAGAGCACCTGGTCGAGTTGCGGCTGGCTTTGCAGCAGATCATGGCGGAGCCCGAGCGGCTGGCGCAGGTGGGCCGCAAGGTACTGATGGCCCAGGCCAAGCGCGGCGAGGTCGTGGTGCTCGACGTGCGTCCGCCCGAAGAGTTCGACACGGCGCATCTGCCGTACGCGCGATCCATGCCGCTGGCCGAGCTCGAACACCGGCTGGCCGAGCTACCGCGCGACATGCAGATCGTGGCCTACTGCCGCGGGCCCTTCTGTCTGATGTCAGACGAGGCGGTCAAGCTGCTGACGCAGCGTGGATTCCGTGCCCGCAAGACCTTCGACGGCGTCAGCGAATGGCTGGCCGCGGGCCTGCCGCTGGCCAGGATCTGAATTCCGAAAGGAGATGCCATGTCCAAGACGCTCTTCATCCTGAACGATGCGCCTTACGGCAACGAGCGCGCGTACAACGGCCTGCGGCTTGCCGGGGCGCTGGCCGCCAAGGACGGCCAGTCGGTGCGCCTGTTCCTGATGGCCGATGCCGTGGGCTGCGCGAAGAATGGGCAGAAGGTGCCCGAGGGCTACTACAACGTGCAGATCATGCTGGGCAAGGTGGCGCGCAAGGGCGAGGTCGGCCTGTGCGGCACCTGCATGGATGCGCGCGGATTGCGCGACGAAGAGCTGATCGACGGCGCCCGGCGCAGCACGCTCGCCCAGCTGGCCGACTGGACGGCCGAGGCCGACAAGGTCCTGGTGTTCTGAAACGCGGGCGTCGCAGGCATGATCCCCGAGCTGGGTGTGATCGAAGGCTATTTCGGCAGGCCCTGGTCTCACGAGGACCGCAAGCAGGTGCTGTCCCGGCTGCGCGAGCTGGGGTACTCGTTCTTCCACTTTGCGCCCAAGGCCGACTCCTTTCTGCGGCGCCGGTGGCGTGAGCCCCACCCAAACGCTGGCTGGGCCGAACTGGCCGAGTTGTCAGCGCATTGCCGAGGGCTTGGCCTGCGCTTCGGCCTGGGCTTGAGTCCCTACGAGTTGTACCGAGACTTCAGCGGGCCTGCCAGGGCCGACTTCGTGGCAAAGGTCCGATCGTTCGACGAACTCGGTATCGATGACCTGGCGATCCTGTTCGACGACACGCGGGGCGATGTGCCGGATCTCGCGGCCCGCGAGGCTGAAATCGTGCACGCAGCGTTGGCCCACACGCACGCCAGCCGGGTGCTGATGTGCCCGACCTACTACTCCGACGACCGCATGCTCGACATCGTCTTCGGCCACAGGCCCGATGGCTACCTGCACGACCTGGGGCGCCGGCTCGATGCCCGTGTCGGCGTGTACTGGACGGGCGAGGAGATCTGCTCGCGTGAGTACGGCCCCGGCCACCTGAGCCATGTGGCCGAGGCGCTGCGTCGCAAGCCAACGCTGTGGGACAACTACCCGGTCAATGACGGGCCGCGCATGTCGCGCCACCTTCACCTGCGCGGGTTCACCGGGCGGCCGAGCACCATCGCTTCCGAATTGGCGGGCCATGCCATCAATCCGGCCCTGCAAGCGCACCTGAGCCTGATCCCCGCCGCCACGCTGGTCGCCAGCTATCGCGAAGCTTCGGCCTACTGCTACATGCGTGCCTTCAAAGATGCGGCGCTCGCGCTGGCCGGCGCCGAGCTTGCGGCCATGCTCGAAGACGACCTGCATGCATTGCAGGACCGGGGCATCGACCAACTGGGCGACGACCGTCAGCGCCTGCAACAGCGCTACGCGGCGGTTGATCACCCGATGGCCGCCGAGGTGCTGCGCTGGCTGTCCGGCGCCGACACCGTCGACGGCTGGGTCGAATAGGCCACCGAAACCAACGACATTCAACCCCCTGGAGACCCTCGTGACCCCACGTCGACTTGCGCTGTGCTTCGCTCTGGCCGTCTCCGCCAGCACCCCCTTCGTGGCGCAGGCCCAGGCCGACAAGGCCACCGTCAACGCGCTGGAGGGCTACTTCGACTTCGTCGACGCCAACGCCGGCACCCTCCTGCCCGAGCAGATTCCGGCCGAGGACTACAAGAAGTTCCTCGTGCTCGACGTGCGCGACGCCGGGCAGTTCGCCAAGGAGCACATCCCGGGCGCGCTGAACATCGAGTGGCGCCAGGTCTTCGCCCAACGCGCCAAGTTGCCCAAGGACAAGACCCTCCTCGTCTACTGCAACACCAGTTCCTTTGCTGCGCAGGTGGCGATGGCGCTGCGCATGGACGGATTCGAGAATGTCCGGCTGATGTATGGCGGCTTCAACGAATGGAAAGCACGCGGCGGCCTGGATGCCCACGCACGCGCCACCAAGAAGAGCTGAGCCGGGTCAGGGCGTCGTCCGCCAGCGCTGCAGCCGGCGCGAGAGCCGCTCGAACCCCAGGTCGACCACGACCGCCAGCGCGGCCAACACCAGCGCCCCCTGCAGCACATAAGCGGTGTTGAAGCCGGAAAGACCGATGATGATCGGCGAGCCCAGCGTGCGTGCGCCCACGGTGGAGGCGATCGCCGCAGTGCCGATGTTGATCATCACCGAGGTGCGCACGCCCGCCAGCAGCACCGGCAGCGCCAGCGGCAGTTCGACCTGCCAGCGCCGCTGCCAGCGGCTCAGTCCGAGGCCCGTGGCCGCATCGAGCACGGCCGGTGGCACCGACTCGATGCCTGCGATCGTGCCGCGCAGGATGGGCAGCAAGCCGTACAGCGCCAGCGCGATCAGCGCCGGCCACTCGCCAAAGCCGATCAGCGGCGCGGCCACCGCCAGCACCGCCACCGGCGGCACGGTCTGGCCGATTGCCACCGCCGTTTCGACCAAGGCGCGGAACTCGGCGCCGGCCGGATGCGTGACGAACAGACCCGCCGCGAAGCCCAGCGCCAGCGCCACCGCGCTGGACGCCGCCACCAGCGCCACATGCGCGCCCAGCAGCGCGAGGAACGTGTCCTGCCGGTACATCGGCCGGTCCAGCGACGGGAAGAGCGCGGCAAAAGCCGGCTCCAGCCGCGGCAGGCCCGCGGCCAGCAGCAGCAGGCCGGCGATGGCCCAGGGCAGCGGGTCGCGCGCCCAAGCCGTCGCCCGCCCGGCCATGGCGCGCAGCGGCGCGGTCGTCGTCATGGGGGGTCGCGCAACAGGTCGATGAAGCGGATCGCGCCCAGCGGAGCGGCCTGCGCGTCGACGACGGGCAGGCGCTCGACACGTCGCGTCAGGAAGGCCGCCAGGGCCTCCTGCAGCGTCTGGTCTGGCCGCAGCGCCTCACCGTCGGCCGCTTCGCCACGGCGCAGGATCTCGGCCACGTTGCGCTGGCCCAGCAGGCGTGCGCCCAGCGTGGCGCGGCCAAGGAAATCGCCGACCTGCGCGCTCACCGGCCGCGCCAACAGATCGGCCGGTGTGCCGGCCTGAACGATGCGGCCGTGGTCCAGCAGCACCAGGCGCTGGCCCAGGCGAAGCGCCTCGTCGATGTCGTGCGTGACCAGCACGATGGTGCTGCCCAGCGCCTGCTGGATGCGCGCCAGCTCCTGCTGCAGCGTCTGGCGCGTAAGCGGGTCGAGCGCGCCGAAGGGTTCGTCCATCAGCAGCAGCGTCGGCCGCGCCGCCAGCGCCCGGGCCACACCCACGCGCTGCTGCTGGCCGCCCGACAGTTGGTGCGGATAGCGGTCGCGGTAGCTCGCGGGGTCCAGCCCCAGCAGCGTCAGCAGTTCGTCCACCCGCGCGGCCACCTGCGCGGCAGGCCAGCCCAGCAACACTGGCACGGTGGCGATGTTGCGTGCCACCGTCCAGTGCGGGAACAGCCCGATCGACTGGATGACATAGCCGATGCGCCGGCGCAGCGCCTCGGGCGGGCCGGCGCGGATGTCCTGGCCGTCCAGCAGGATCTGGCCGCTGTCACATTCGACCAGCCGGTTGATCAGCCGCAGCAGCGTCGACTTGCCCGAACCCGATGCGCCGATCAGCGCGGTGATGCGGCCCGGCTCGATGCGCAGCGACACGCCGTCCACGGCGCGCGTGGCACCGAAGGACTTGCACACCTCGCGCAAGTCGATCACGGCGGTCGGCCCGCCGGCGTCAGCAGCCTGAACGCGGCATCCGCAGCCAAGGCCAGCGCCACCACCGGCAGCACGCCGAGCAACACCAGGTCGAGCGCGCTGCTGAGCAGGCCCTGGAAGATGATCGCGCCGAGGCCGCCGGCGCCGATCAGCGCGGCCACCACAGCCAGGCCCACCAGCTGCACCGTGGTCAGCCGCAGCGCCGACAGCAGCACCGGCAGCGCCAGCGGCAACTCCACCTGCCGGAAACGCTGGCGCGGGCTCATGCCCATGCCGGTGGCGGCCTCGATCACCGTAGCCGGCACCTGCTGCAGGCCGGAGACCACGCCATGCACGATCGGCAGCAGCGCATACAGCGTCAGCGCGATCACCGCCGGCAGCAGGCCGATCCCTTGCAGGCCCCAGCCCGGCCACGCCTGCCCAAGCCGGGCCAGCGGCGCGATGAGCAGGCCGAACAGCGCGATCGACGGCACCGTCTGGATCAGGTTGAGCACGGCGAACAAGGGCTGCGCCAGGCGCGGACGGCGCGCCGCGGCCAGGCCGAGCGGCACACCGATCAGCAGCGCCGGGACCAGCGTGGTGCCGACGATCTGCAGGTGGCGCCACAGCGCGGCCTGGAACACGTCTTGTCGTTGCGCGTACTCCTTCAGCAGCGACAGCGCGTCGAGCGCACCACCCGCCAGCAGCAGCGCCAGCGCCCCCAGCAGCAAGGCATGGGTGGCCATCTGCCACCATCGGCCCCATCCGACGCGCGGCAACGCATCCGCGACCACCGCCCAGGCCAGCAGCAGCGCCAGCCAGAACCCACCGCCGAGCGAGACCCGCGCCAGGGCCGGCCCCTGTGCCGAACTCTGCCCCGCCGCGGCACCCGCCAGCGCTACGAGGCCCACCAGCAGCGCCACAGCGGCCACGGTGGTGGTGACATGCAGCGCACGCTGGGGTGGCACCCAGGCCGCCGCGGCCAGCAGAACCACAGGTGCCAGCAACCCCCACCAGGCGCCTTCCAGAACCGCAGCGAGCGGCACGCCTTGGCCCGTCACCAGACGGTTCGGTGCCACGCTGAGGAAGGGCAGACCCAGCAGGACCGCGATCAGGGCGGTGACCAGCAGCGCCAGCACCGGCTGCCGCACGAAGCGTCGATGGGGCAGGGCCGCGTGCGACGCCATCGCCGGCGTCACGGGATCAGGCCCTTGGCCTTCAGGTGTGCCTCGGCCACCTTGCGCGCGTCCTGGCCTTCGAGCGCGATCTGCGCGTTCAACCGCTGCAGCGTCGGGCCGTCGAGCGATGCGAACAGCGGTGCCAGCAGCGTTGCGATCCTGGGCTGGCGCGCGAGCACGTCGGCGCGGATCACCGGTGCCGGGGCATACACCGGCTGCACGCCCTTCGGGTCCTCCAGGATCACCAGCCCGAGCGTGGCCACCGGGCCGTCGGTGCCGTAGGCCATCGCGGCATTGACGCCGGAGGTCTGCTCGGCCGCCGCGCGCACGGTGACCGCGGTGTCACCGCCGGCCAGCATCAGCAGCTGGTCCTGGCGCAGCTTGAAGCCGTAGGCCGCCTGGAATGCCGGCAGGGCATCGGGCCGCTCGACGAACTCGGCCGACGCCGCGAGCTTGAGCTTGCCCCCGCCGGCGACATAGCGTCCCAGGTCGGCCAACGTGCTCAGCTTCTGGCTGCGCGCCAGGTCCTGGCGCACGGCGATGGCCCAGGTGTTGTTGGCCGGCGCGGGCTGCAGCCACACCAGCTTGTTGCGCTCCAAGTCCAGGGCCTTGGCGCGCGCATGCCCGGCCGCGTGGTTCTTCCAGGCCGGGTTCTTCTCGTCGGCGAAGAAGAACGCGCCGTTGCCGGTGTATTCGGGATAGAGATCGATCTCGCCGGCGACGAGCGCGGCACGCACGATCTGCGTGCTGCCCAGCTGCAGGCGGTTTTCGGTCTTGATGCCATGTGCCTGCAGCGTGCGGATGATCAGTTCGCCGAGCAACAGGCCCTCGGTGTCGATCTTCGAGGCCACGCGCACGGCGGGTTGTGGCTGGGCCGGCGCGGCGTCGGGCAGGCCCAGGAGGGTCAGTGCCGCCAGCCACACCAAGGTTGACTGCAGGCCCAGCCTGCGCTTGAGAAGCCATCGCATCAGTGGGTCTCCCGGCCGCGTTGCAACCGGATGGTAGCGCTGGGGCCGCTCGCGCCGGGCGCGCAGAATGCATGGGTGCCGGATCGGCGACGAGCGAAGGGGTGGAGATGACAAGACGACTGGTGATCATCGGCGGCGACGCCGCAGGCATGTCCGCGGCGGCGCAGGCCCGGCGCATGAGTTCGCCCGATCAACTCGAGATCGTGGCCTTCGAGCGTTCGTCGCGAACCTCGTATGCCGCCTGCGGCCTGCCCTACCTGGTGGGTGGTTTCGTGGCAGCGCCGGACAGCCTGGTCGCGCGCACGCCCGAAGAGCACCGAGCCAACGGCATCGACGTGCGCACACGTCACGAGGTCATCGCCATCGATACCCTCGCAAGTACGGTGACCGCGCGCAATCTCGACACCGCGGGCGAATCTGTCCTGGGCTATGACGAATTGCTGATCGGCACCGGCGCGTCGGGCATCGCCCCGCCCTGGCCGGGCATCGATGCGCAAGGCGTGCTGCAGCTTCGCACCCTGGACGACGCGGCGCAGGTGGAACGCCTGCTCGCCGCCGGCGCGCGTCGCGCGGCGGTGGTCGGCGCCGGCTATATCGGACTCGAAGTCGCCGAAGGCCTGCTTGAACGCGGCTTGGCGGTGACGGTGATCGAACAGCTCGACGCACCGATGGGCGCCGTGCTGGACGCCGACATGGCGGCCGGCATCGCGCAGGCGATGCGCGACGCCGGCATCGACCTGCGGCTGGGCACCGCGGTGACGGGCTTCACCACCAGCGACGGCCGCGTCACCGCCGTGGATACCGCGTCGGGGCCGGTGCCGGCCGACCTGGTGCTGATCGGGCTGGGGGTGCGTCCCAATGTGGAACTGGCGCGTGCCGCGGGCATCGACATCGGTGCAGCCGGCGGCATCGTCGTCGACGACCACCTGCGCACGGGTTCGCCGCATGTCTGGGCCGCCGGTGACTGCGTGGAATCGCGCCATCGCATCACCGGGCGCCCGGTCGTGGTGGCGCTGGGCACGCACGCCAACAAGCAAGGCCGCATCGCCGGCACCAACATCGCCGGCGGCGACGCCGCCTTCGGTGGCGTGCTGGGCACGGCCATCACGCGGTTCAAGGCGCTCGAGATCGCGAGAACCGGTCTGACCGAGCGCGAGGCCGCAGCGGCAGGTCTCGATGCCTTCGCAGTGACCACCGAGGCGTTGAACAGGGCGCACTACTACCCGGGCGCGCAGCCGATGCAGATCAAGCTCGTCGCCGAGCGCGGCACCGGTCGATTGCTCGGCGCCCAGATCGTTGGCGGTGAGGGCGCGGGCAAACGCATCGATGTATTCGCCACCGCGCTTTGGAATGACATGAGAGTGGCGGAGCTGGGGGGCATGGATCTGTCCTACGCACCGCCGTTCTCGCCTGTCTGGGACCCGGTGCTGCTGGCCGCGGGCAAGGCCGCGTCGAAGCTCTGAGCCTGGGTTGAAGTGCTCAGCGGCTTGGCCGGTCCTCTGAACCGGTGCACTGATGTCGCAAGCTTTTGAAGCCGAACCTCGGCGAGGGGTCGACGTGAGCATTGGCGTCACGTACTGCCTGACCACAATTCAGCCCGACAGACTGGGCGTCGTCGTCACCGACCTTGGTGGCCATGGTCTCGGCGATTGGCTGACGAATTCAGCGGGCAGCTGTGCAGCGTCCGACCTGGCCGTCGTCGCCTAGTTGGCGTAAAGCGTCGTAGCGCCAGTTGCACCGGGCCGTGAACTGCGGCGGTGTACTGCGTCCAGTAGGCTTACTCAATCGCCGTGCCTCGCCACGCACGCAGGACGCAACGCCCCGTCCACCCCATGAGGAGGGTACGCGCGGCACGGTAGGCGTTGCGACAGGCCAATGTCGCGCCCCCCGCAGTTCGAGACTCCACGGAGCGTTCTCAAGGTGAGCGACGCGTGCTTGCAGAACGCGCAGCCCATCCTGTCCGTAGTGCACAGCGGCGCGTTGCCGCGGTCCGCCGCTTGGCGGTCACGGTGCGGACGCGGGCCCCGCCAGCCACTGCCCGGCGAGCGCGACCGCCGCATCGGCGTCGGCCGCGGTGCCGTCAGCGCCGAGCGTTCGCCACAACGTCGGGTCGACGGTGAAAGGGTGGCCGCCGACCATGACGCGCAGCCTGGCGCAGCGCGGATCGGCGCGGACCAACTCGATCAGGTCCTGCACTGCATGCAGGTGATAGCCCATCGTCGCCGAAACGGCCAGTACGTCTGCCGCACGTTCGACCACCGATTGCACGACGGCGGCGTGCGGCGTGTTCGCGCCGCAGAAATACGCATCCCAGCCCGCCATCTCGAAGAAGTCTCCGACCATGCGGGCACCGAGCTCATGCAGATCGCCGCTGACGCAGGCGACAACGACGCCGCGCCCGCAGCGCTGGGCGGCGGGCACCCGCAGAAGCAGCTGCGACATCACGATCTGGGTGGCGGCGCTGCAGAAATGCTCCTGCGCGACGCTGATCTTCCTTGTCTGCCACAGGCGGCCGATCTCTCGCAGTGCGGGCTGGAAGACCTGCAGGTACAGCTGGCGGACGGGCTCACCGCGGTCGGCAGCGTCGAACACCAACTGGCGTGCCGCCTGCCGGTAGCCGCCCAGCATCGTGCGCACATACTCGCGTGCGAGTGGCGACAACCGCTGCCCGGGGTCGAGGACGCTGGCCGTCGTGCTCGGCATCGCCGGCAGCGCGGTACGCGCACCGTCAATCATCGCGACCGCGCTGGCGGCCACCGGTGGAGGCATCTGCTTGCGCGCCACGTCGGCCATGCACTCGAGGTGGCGATCGAGATCCTCGCTGCTGACGCCGAAATGCTGCAGCAGCACCTTGGCCCAGCCGATGTAGTCGTTGAAGAGTGCCGGGCTGTTGGCATCGAGCGCGTCGGCCAGGTGCAAGAGATGGTAGACGGCGTCCTGGCGCGACTTGGTGCGGCCCGCGGCGCCGTAGCGCGTGCGCAGCATTGGGTGGCGGGCGAACTCGCACGCCACCACTGCGTCTGCCAGTGCACCGGCCTGATCGCGCAGCTGGTGGCCCGCGGACAGGACGAGCGTTTCGGTCATCGCCACCTCCCTCACAGACGACTTCAAATTCGCGGATGCAGATCTCACGACCAGTTTCAAGCCTTTCGGGATGCCGCGGTGCGACTCCCGGTAGCCGTGCCCAAGGTGCCTGAGGCGGTCGTCGTCGTCGGCGTGGCGCCAGCGGGTCACCAGTCAGATCTCCTGAGGTCGGCCGAGCGGGCACAACACCTCCATACGGTCGAAGCCGGCAGTGCGGTCAACGCGGCGCGGACGCCCACGACGGCCTTGACTTCAATCTCCATTTTGTCAGCGCAGAACCATTAGGGACCTGAACGTCGACTGCGTCAACACCACGTTCAAGACCACTTCAATAGAGCACCGGCTGCTGGGCCACTGCGCTGAGTCATCGCGAGGGGGCACGGACGGCACAGTTGCGCTGCGCTCCATCTCGGTGCATCTGGCCGAGGCCATTGTCGAGAACACCGACCAGGTGGGTATCGAGCCGCACTACGGCACGCCGTTGATGTTCCGGCCCTCATCTGGTCCGTCGACCGATGTCTGCACCAGTGGTGGGGCATCCTCCGCTTGAGCTCGATGTTCTTCTTTACCTCGACCGAGGGACGGAACAAACTGCGCTGGTGAGCGATGCCACCTGCTTCGCTCCACACCGCGATCCCTCGAGGAGTGAATCATGAACACTGTCGCGCAGATTCTCGGCTCCAAACCCGACCAGGCCGTCTACACCATGGAGCCAAGCGCCTCGGCCCACGAGGCTGTTCGCTTGATGGCCGAGAAGAACATCGGTGCGCTGGTGGTGGTGGAACACGGCAAGATCGTCGGCCTCGTCTCGGAGCGCGACTATGCGCGTAAGCTCGTGCTCATGGCCCGCTCGCCCAAGGACACGCTGTTGGGCGACATCATGTCGAGCCCGGTGATGTATGTGCGTCCCCACCAGACCAGCGACGAGTGCATGGCGCTGATGACACAGAACCGGATGCGCCACCTGCCGGTGATGGACGGCGGCCAGTTGATTGGCCTGATCTCGATCGGAGACCTGGTCAAGGCCACCATCTCCGAGCAGCAGTTCATCATCGAGCAACTCGAGCACTACATCACGGGACAGCGGAGCTGACGCCAGGCGGCGTCGGCGCGGCTGCCGCTGCCATGCACGACAGCGAGAAGATTGAAGCGGTGCTGCGCTATCACGAGCGGACCAAGCATCACTTCGACCGCTATGCGCCCGGGCCCGGCGAGCTCGATTGGGCGAACCAGCCGAATCCGTTCCGCCGCTACGAAGGCGCGCCGCTGGTCCGCCTGCCGGTGCTCGGCCCTGATGACGAACCGGCGTCACCCCACTACGAAGACCTGTACCGCCGCAGGTTGGTGCCGAGCATGCCCGTCACGGTCCGCTCGCTGTCGCGGCTGCTGCAGTACGGGCTGGCCATCTCCGCCTGGAAGCAGGTCGGAGCCACGCGCTGGGCGCTACGCTGCAATCCGTCGAGCGGCAACTTGCATCCGACCGAGAGCTACGTGCTGATCGGCGCGCTTCCTGGGCTTGGCGATACCGCAGGCCTGTACCACTACGCACCGCGCGAGCACGTGCTCGAGCGACGCGCCGACCACAGCATCCTGATGTACGCAGCGTGGATGCGTGAGTTCCCGGCGCAGGCATTTCTGGTCGGGCTGTCGTCGATCCACTGGCGCGAGGCATGGAAATACGGTGAGCGTGCGTTCCGCTATTGCCAGCATGACGCAGGACACGCAATCGGCGCGCTGCGCATCGCGGCTGCGACCCTGGGCTGGACAGCGGCGCTGCTGGATGGCCTGGCCGACGAGGCGGTTGAAAACCTGCTCGGCTTGAACCGGGCCGAGGACTTCGTCGGTGCCGAGCGCGAGCACCCGGTGGCCGTGCTGGCAGTCTGGCCAACCGACGTCACTGGGGACGGACAAACCCGCACGCGCCATGGGGGACCGGCGCGCCTCGATTCGGCCCTTGCGCACCCACTGACTCACGCATGTTGGCATGGTGCCGCGAACCGACTCAGCCGTGACGATCCGGTGCGCTGGGAGGTCATCGACGAAGTCGCCGCCGCCACGCGCAAATCGGTCGGCGAAGCGCAAAGCTTCGACACGCTTGCAACGCCCGGGGTCGAGCGCAACGGCGTCGCAAGCGTAGATGGCCCTCGGGCCGGAAAGATCATTCTGCAGCGGCGAAGCCTGCTGGCGTGCGATGGCCGAACTTCGATGGCGGCCGAGCGCTTCTACCGGATCCTTGCGCGCGTGATGCCGCGCGCCGAACTACCGGCAACGCAGCGTCCGATGCCCTGGGACACGGTGGCCTGGGATCCGACCATCCACCTCGGACTGTTCGTTCATCGGGTCGATGACATCGTGCCCGGGCTGTACCTGCTTGTTCGCGACCCCACCAAGATGGGCCGTCTGAAGCGCGCAATGCGCCGGCGCTTCGACTGGTCGACGCCGTCGGATTGTCCGCCCGACTTGCCGCTGCGCATGCTCGAGGCCGGCGACGCCAGGCGACTCGCAACGCAGCTCAGCTGCCAACAAGACATCGCCGGCGACGGCGCCTTCTCGCTCGCCATGATCGCTGCGTACCAGGAGGCGCTGTTCGCGCACGGGGCCTGGTTCTATCGACGGCTGTTCTGGGAAGCGGGGCTGATCGGGCAGGTCTTGTATCTGGAAGCCGAAGTCGCTGGCGTGCGGGCCACGGGCATCGGCTGCTTCTTCGACGATCCGGTGCATCGGGTGTTCGGGATCGAGGACTTTGCGTTCCAGTCGCTCTATCACTTCACAGTCGGCGGCGCGGTCGACGATCCTCGCCTGACCACGCTGGCGCCGTATGGCGCCCGCATTGACGAGCACGAGCACGAGCACAAGCACGATCGCGACTGAGGCAGCGACCTGCCTTGAACGACAGGGTCAGGCCTACGCATGGCCGCTCTGCCCATGGGGGAACTGGGCGCGGGCAAGCGCGGTCACGGGTCGACGCGCGGGCAAGGTCACCCGCAGTCAGGTCGGGCGACAGTCTGCTTTGTGTTGTCGAATCCAAAGATGCGGCCGACAGCTCTCTGGGTCGCCGACGGGTTGGCGCGAGACCGAGCTCAACGCCGTAGACACGCCGATCGATGCGCGTGGGCCGGCCCAGTCATCACTCCGGTCGCCCTTCGTGTCACAACCTTGATGATCCTTTCCGTCATCCCAATTTGTCCGGTCTCCGGTGCGACGTTTGGGCGCGGCCGTGGGGCTGGTCCGGGTCTTGCGCTGCAGCGTTTGGGCGTGGTGCATGCGATGGGTGTGCGGCTTGCGGTCGGTCCTGCTGCCGCGGGGGGTGCTGCGCATTCGGCTGAGAACGTGGCTGTGGAGAGGGTTGAGCCCTTGGCGCCTGCGTCGACGCAGGCCGTGTCTCCGTCTGCTGCACCGGCCTGACTTTCTGGTGCTGCGGCGAACGGTCGGACCACGGGTCGTCGCCCTTCCTGGACTGTCTTGGGTTGGACGGTTCAGCACGACCCTGGGGGTGGCCGCGGTCCTGCGGCGCTGCCTGTTGGCGCGGTGCGTGCGAAGGCGGAGCGGCTGGCGGCCTGTCCTGCTGCCTTGGGGGCTGCTGTGCGTCCGGGCGGTGACCTGACGGCGGCGGTGGTAACGCTGTGGACGCCTGCGCTGGCGCAGGCCGTGTCTGCGTCGGTTGCGGCGGCCTGCCTTGCTGGTGCTGCGGCGAACGATCGGGCCGCTGGTCGGCTTGGCGCGACACCGGCTCGCGCGGCCGGTAGTTGAAGTTCTCGGCGCGGATCGCCTGCTGTCGAGCCGACTCTTGCGGGTAGCGGCTCTGCGGATAGCGGCGTTGGTAAGTGGGCAACGGCGCCGGCGGTGGCGCGGCGAGGCGGTCCCAGTGGTCCCAGCCGGGCCGGCGTTGTTGCCACTCACGACCCCAGTGCTGGTCCCAGCGGGGCGGTGCGTCGGACCGCCAATGCCTGAAGTAGGGCGGCGGCTGGCGGTAGTAGTACACCGGCACGCGCAGCACGTACGCTGGCACATAAAGGGGCATCACGCGTTGCCAGGGTCCGTTGTACCAGCTGCTGGCGTACCAGTCGTCACCTTGGAACACCCAGTAGAGGCCGTCGTAGTAGAAGTAGTTGCCCGGGGCATACGGCGCGTAGTAGACGGGGTAGCCTGGCACGCGCTGCAGGTCGGGAAAGGTCGGCAGGTTGATGCCGATGCTGACGCCAGGCATTTCGATGCCGATGGCCACCGACACCTCGGCCTGCGCAGCGGGCACCTGACCCAGCAGCAGGGGCAGCACAAGCAAGAGGCCGCGCACGGCGGCCGAGAATCTCGGCCGGTCGCCGTCCGCGCCGCTGGTAACCAACAGTTTTCCCTTGCTCACGGACCAACCTCTCCTTCGGCGCCCGGCCTTCATCGACCGTGTGAACACAACGGTTGGACCCATCGAGCCGATGACCCTGATACCTTGCGCCTGGGTGAAGCTGTGTAAAGCAGCGCTGATGGGCAGCGACGCGTCGCGTTGGTTTGGCATCCACCGAAACGGCTCCTCCTCCGCCAATCGGCGGCTTCGTGCGTTGCCCAGGTGTCAGCCGTCACAACACCTTTGGAGTCTTCGGCCCAGGGGCCAACGTGAACTCCTTGCTCAGGGGATCGTGCGGTTGAAGGCGGCATGCCCGGGAACGCCACTCGATTCCGATCGACCGTGACACCGTGCACGTCGTGACGGGCGCAATCCCCGTACGCTCGGGTCGGTCCTGGCCCGGCCACTGGAGTGCCCATGAGACTGAATTGCCTGCTTCTCGCGTTCTGCGTCGTGATGCTCGCGGCCTGCAGCAGCACGGCGACGATGGGTCAGAACGAATGCCATGCCGTCGACTGGCGCACGATCGGCTACGAGGACGGCGTCGCTGGCCGCTCGGGTGCGCAGGTCGGCGTGCACCGGCGCGCCTGCGCCAAGTACAGCATCACCCCGGACCTCGAGGCCTACCGGCTCGGCCGCGCCGAGGGGCTGCGTGAGTTCTGCCAGCCCCATAGCGGCTATCGGGCCGGAGTCACCGGCGCACCATACTACGACGTCTGCCCCGCGGACCTCGCGGCCCGCTTCCTCACGCAGTATCAGGCCGGCCACGAGCTCTACGTCCACGGGCAGCGTGTCCGCGATGCGGACGCCCAGTTGAACTTCAAGCGAGCCGCGATCGCCCGGCTGGAGGACGCCGCGGCCCGCAGCGGCTTGCGCGCCATCAAGGAGACCAGCACCCTGGATCAGCGTGTGCAGGCCGTGCTCGACGCCAGGCAGTACGCCGAACGCATGGGGCGATTGAAGGCCGACGTCGCGCAGCTCGAGCGGGATCGCATGCTCTACGCGCAGGAACTCGCCGCCTTCAGGGCCACCGTCGCGTCGACCAACTGATCATCCGCTGCCGAGGCCGACCGCGGAGGAATTGCACACGATCCTCACCCGTCTGACAAAGGCGGGTCACCTGGCGCGATGCAATGGTCGAGCAACAGCGTACGCCCGACATAGCCAACAACGCTGCCGACTCGGACGACTTCCGCGTGCAGGGCTCTTCGCTGTCGCGGCAAGGCCGATCAATGGTCTGGCGGCGACGCGATGCGCGCTAGGCAGCGATGATGGCGTTCGTCGACGCGCTTCGCGAACCATTCGGTCGTCAGTTTGCGCGTGAACTTCGGGCTTTGCAGATCGATACGGGGCACGACAGCGCGAGGCAGCGTGCGCCTGTCCAATTGCTGGGCGTATGCGAAGACGCGCTCATGAAGCGCCGTCTTCTCGAAGCCGATGTCGGCGCCCCGCTCCAGGTCACGTCGGATTGCCGCTTCACTCAGCCTCAGCCGACCCGCGAGCGTGTCCGCCGCACGCTGCGTTTCGCCGGTCGGGGCGTTGCTTGCGCGCGGCAGAAGATCGCCGTCCAGCGCCACGGGCAGCCCCGACGCGACACTCAACGCATTCTGGAATGCAGCGTTTCGGCTTGCGTACTGTCCGGCGTTGAAATCGGCGAAGCGGTACAACAGCTTGTCATAGGGTGCGTCGTACGCGAGCAGGTGAGCCGTGCCGAAGTAAAGGCCACCGCGGCGTGTGAATACCTCGCGTCGCACCGAGTCGCGCACTGGATACGGATAAGGTCGTGCCTGTGCGTACGCTTCGGCGAACGCGATGCTGACCTGCATCGGACCGCCGGTGCGCACCGGATTGTGGCTCGCGAAGAAGGTCTTGCCCAGCGGCACCATGCCAATGAAATCCTCGAAGATCTCGCTGAGTTGCTGTTCGGTCTTCACCGCATCGATGCGATCGGCATAGCTGCGGCCGCCTGGTGATGGCAGCGCCAGTGCGGCGCGCACGGCGATCTTCGGAACACCGACACCGTCGGCACGGCGGTCGATCTCCTTCCAGGCGATCGCTGCGAGACCGGGCACGGCCGGGTCGGCGCGGAAGCCCGATTCCTGATCGGTGACCGCAAGCACCGCGCAGATGTTCTGCGGCGTCGCCGGAAGCTCTAGCGTCGCCAGCGCAGCGTAGATGTCGGCCGCCCAGCCAGCACGGTCAGCCGTGCTCGAAGGCAATAGCCGTACGATCACCTCGCGCGCCTCGGTCGGGCCCAAGCCGGACGGCTCGGCAACGCGGCCCGGCAAGGCGCAGCCTGCAAGCAAGTTCGCAAGTACGACAGCGGAAAATGCGGCGTATGCCGGTCTGGGCATGATTCGTTCGGCGCGACTCGGACGCATTCTGGTCCAGGCAGCCGCGATGGGTGCACAGTGCTTTGCCTGCTACGCCGGCGGCGCGAACATCATTCTCGAGCCCGAACTGGACTACGACCTGAAGCGTCAGGCGAATGTCGCGATCCTGGGCAAGCGATTCCAGGATGTCCGCACTGAACGTCGGCTTCGCGGCGCCAACTCGATCTGCGTGGATGACCGGTGGCCATCAGCTGTCGCTGCTGAATGGTAGGTTCAGAGCAACCCGGTTCGCCGCTCGCCACCATCGACCCTTGAGAGGGCAATGACGGCGTCGTGTGCGCCCGCCAACGTAATTGTCGCCAACCAGCCCTCTCTCCTGCGAGTGGCATGGCAGTTGTGAACCAGCCCGCGAAGTCAGGTGAGGGCTGCAGTTGTCAGTCACATTCTCGAACCGCATGGCGATCGACCATCGCATATACCGCATCGCTCCGGCACACGGTGATGCCGGCTGTAGGGAGCATGTATTGATCCGCCGCGACCGGCAGGTTCACGGCGGCGCGTTTACATGCTCGTGGACCTGCACTCGACCCTCAGCTGACCTACAAATCCTCAATCAAGATGCCCGAGAGCGGCCGCCCAGACCAGTCTTGACCTTGACGGTCGCCGGCTCCGCAATTCCAGTCAGGCCGCATCAAACTCCGACAAGCATCTTCTCGCTC
>JAGTRL010000026.1 GCA_018261815.1 Pseudomonadota bacterium | reverse complement strand
TCATGGGTCCCGAGCACATGGCGCAGGCGCTGGCCGCCGGCGCCTGCGACTACGTCATGCCCGACCTGGAGCGGATTGGTGGAGTGACGGGTTGGATGCGCGCCGCGGCACTCGCGCAAGGCGCAGGCATCGAGATGTCGAGCCATCTGTTTGCCGAGGCCAGCGCGCAGCTGCTGCCGGTCACACCCACCGGCCATTGGCTGGAGTACGTCGATTGGGCAGATGCCGTGCTGATGGAGCCCCTGCGCATCGAGAAGGGCTTCGCCATGCCCTCGCTGCGGCCTGGCCTGGGCATGGCCTGGGACGAGAAGGCGGTGAAGAAGTACCTGGTCTGAGAGGGGTCGGTATGCTCAGGTCCACTCACATTCTGCAATCGGAAAGCTTCCATCGAACGCATAAAACTCGCGTGGCCTACTTCAGCGTCAAGAGCTGGTCAACCTTATCCAGTCCCTGCACCATCAGTTGGCGGATCTGGCCGACCAGCCGAAGCACTTGGCGGCGGCTGTGCCACCACCGGTGACGTCGCTATCGAGGACGCCGGCGTGGGCGTGCCTGTGCAATCGAATGACCGGTTCCGAGCCGTTCGACTGAACCTGTGGATGGCGGCTGTGGGTCGGCCTGCGTCAGTCGGGCGCGCAATGAAGCTGCCAGAAGGCTGACCTCCAAATTGGCTGGTCCGATACCCGCGTTTCATGGCTGCCGGTGGTCGCCACAAGCTGACGGGGGCAACGGCCCAATGACATCGCCAGTTCTCCACCGCGGGTTGTCTGCGACGCCCTTCTGAACCGAGTCGCAGCCGCCGGGTTGAGGTGGCGGCCACTTCGACTGCAGAATTGCGATCCGCATCGTTTCGGAGGGCGCACCCCGATGTCCCACCTGTCTCGACGCAGCGTGCTGGCCGGTGTACTGGGCGCCGGCTCTTTCGCCTGGCCGTCCCGCCCCTTCGCGCAGGGTGGCAAGCCTCCGGGTCGCATGCAGTCCTGGCCGCTGAAGACGCCGCGGACCACCGGCATCCACGACCTTGCGCCGTCGCCCGATGGGGGCGTGTGGTTCACCGCGCAGCGCAGCGGGCACCTGGGCTGGTTCGACCCGAGCAACGGACACACGGAGTTGATCGCGCTGGGTAGTGGCTCGTCGCCGCACGGCGTGATCCAAGGACCGGATGGCGCGGCCTGGATCACCGACAGCGGCTTGAACGCCATCGTGCGGGTGAGTTGGCCACACCGGGAAGTGCGCCGGTTCGCGTTGCCAGAGGGCACTCCGTATGCGAACCTGAACACCTGCGCCTTCGACGGCGATGGCGATCTGTGGTTCACCGGACAGAGCGGCGTGATCGGCAAGGCGGCCGTCAAGACCGGGACGGTCACCGTCCACGACGCGCCCGGAGGACGTGGGCCCTACGGCATCTGCAGCACGCCGCGAGGCGATGTCTGGTGGTGCTCGCTGGCCGGTTCCTTCATCGCCCGCATCGACCGCCGGACCGGCGACTCTGTTGTCGTGCAACCGCCGACAATCAACCAAGGCGCACGTCGCGTCTGGAGCGACAGTGCCGGGCGCATCTGGGTCAGCGAGTGGAACTCGGGCCAGCTTTCCATGCACGATCCGGCCAACGGCAGCTGGCGGGCATGGAAGCCGCACAGCGAGAGCCCACGCTGCTACGCGGTCTACGTCGACGAGCGCGACATGGTCTGGGTCGCGGAGTGGAGCAGCAACGCCGTGTTCAGCTTCGACCCAGCGGGCGAGCGCTGGCATTGTTACGGCCTTCCACGCTCGGGCGCCGGAGTCCGCCAGATACTGGGCCGCAAGGGCGAGGTGTGGCTGCCGGAGAGCGGCACGGAGCACATCACGGTCATTCGCACGGGATGAGTTGCCGTCGATGTGAACCGACGGACTTCAGCGGCAGTGGCCTGACGAGATCGTGTTCGGCGTCACAGAAGCGACCCGCCAAGCCCCTCCATCTGCTCCCACTTTTGGTGACCACCCATGAAGCCGACCTACTTCGACCTCACCGTCCACGATGTCGGGCTCGCGCGCACGTTCTTCGAGAATGTCCTGGGCTGGCACTTCGAGAAGTTCGATATGCCCTACGAATACTTCCGCATCAAAGCCGGCCAGGAAGAAATGCCCGGAATCGACGGTGGCATGGGCGCCATCAGCGATGCGCCGCTGAGTGAAGGCAGGCCCATGACGCTGGTCACGATCCCAGTCGCCGACCTTGAGGCGACGCTTGCCCGCGCCACCTCTGCAGGAGGGAGCATCGTCGAGCCCCGCACTCGGATCCCCGGCATCGGCTGGTACGCCACCTGTGCGGAGCCGGGAGGCTTGAAGTTCGGTCTCATTCAGGCAGAGGCGAACGCGGAACAAGCATGACGTCTGGCCACTCGGCCGAGGCGGCCCGAAACAGCATGTGCCGATCCGGGGACACACGCATCGGTGCCACGGCGTTCGATGCCCCCTCGGTTGTCTCCCTTCGTACGACGTGATGATCACCCTCCTCGACAGCCGAGGCGCAGAATGAACGGCCGCAGGAGGTGAACGATGAGCGAACTGCAGAGCCGCGCTGCCGTCAAGAGCGAGATCGATCGCCTGACCCTGGCGTTCTTCCGGTCGGTCTCGTTCACCGCTGGCAACGTGCCCGATCACCAGCACCTTCACACGCTCTTCATCGAGCAAGGGCTGCTCATCAAGAACCTCGGCCCCACGCCGGAGGTTTCAACCGTCTCCCAGTTCATCGCACCACGCCATGAGAGCGTGCGCGTCGGCGAACTGACGGACTTCCACGAGTCCGAGCTGTCCGAGACCACCGAGATATTCGGGAACGTAGCCCACCGCTTCAGCGCCTACACCAAGTCCGGGACGCTGAAGGGGTCACGGTTCAGCGCAAGAGGAATGATCTCCACGCAGTTCATTCATACGCCGCAAGGCTGGAAGGTCAGCTCGATGGCCTGGGACGACGAGCGCCCGGGCCTGCAATTGCCGGATTCGATTCAACCCATCGTGCTCCCGGCAGGCTCATAGCGGAGCGGCTGATCAGCGCCCACCATGAAGCCGCGCATCTCGGTCCTGACCCTCTCGGTGTCTGATCTCGAGAAGGCTGCCGCGTTCTACCGGGACGGCCTGGGCTTCAAGACAGAGGGGATCGTCGGACGCGAGTTCGAGCACGGTGCGGTCGCCTTCTTCGAGCTGGATCACGGCCTTCGCCTCGCACTCTGGCCACGGACAAGCCTCGCTGCTGACACAGGTTTACCAGATGGACCACGAGGCGAGATCGAGTTCACTCTGGGTCACAACGTTGCTTCAGTTGCGGAAGTTGATGAAGTCATGAACCAGGCGACCAAGGCGGGCGCAAAGATCGTCAAACCAGCTCAGGCAACGTTCTGGGGCGGCTACGCTGGATACTTCCAGGACCCGGACGGTCACATCTGGGAAGTCGTCTTCAACCCGGCCTTCGTGTAGCACACGGTATGCCCGCTGCAGGCCCACGCACGGCGCGCACGGCATCGCCTGACCCCTCGCTCAAGCAGGTCGCCGACGCCATGCCTCCAGGCGCTGTCCAGCGGTACGCGGCGCACTCTCGCCAGCCCGGGCCAGGTGTCCTGCCGTCGTCGCCTGATCAACTTGAACGTGACGGCGCAAGGGCGCCTACCCGGCCCTACGTTCCTCCCCGCCAAATAGCGCTCGCCCGCAGCCCGAAGCCGTACCATGCTCCAGTTCCAACGCGGGAGCCCAGGCCGTGTGTCGCAACATCAAGACGTTGTTCAACTTCGAGCCCCCGGCGACGGAGGTCGAGATCCGGGACGCCTCTCTGCAGTTCGTCCGCAAGCTCAGCGGCTTCAATGTCCCGTCCAAGGCCAACGAGGATGCGTTCGAACGCGCAGTAGAGCAGGTCGCCGAGTCGGCCAGGCAACTGATTCAATCGCTGGTCACCTCCGCCGAACCCAAGAGCCGAGAGGTGGAAACCGCACGAGCCAGGGAGCGGGCGCAGCATCGCTTCGCTACGAGGCGATGAGCGCCTGCCGGAGCCCGACCCATGCTGCCGTTCACCCACGATCAGTTCCTGGATGTCTTCGCCCGCTACAACGTGGCGGTCTGGCCGACGCAGGTGCTGGCGTACCTGCTGGCCGCCGCGATGATTGCGGCGCTGGTGAGGCCCGCGCCGACGTCTGGACGCTTGATCGGCGGTGGGTTGGCGGCGATGTGGCTGTGGACGGGCATCGGCTACCACTGGATGTTCTTCGCCGACATCAACAAGGCAGCGTGGCTGTTCGGTGCGATCTTCGTCGCACAGGGCCTGTTGCTGTTGTTCATGACCGTCGTCCGGGATCGGATCAGGTTCGCGCCGACGAACGACCTGTCCTCCTGGGTGGGCTGGGTGTTCGTGGCCTACGCCGTGGTGATCTACCCTCTGGTTGGCCTCGCCACCGGTAGCGAGTACCCCGGCATGCCGATGTTCGGCATCACGCCATGCCCAGTCACCATCTTCACCTTCGGACTGTTGCTGCTGGCGAGTTCGCCAGTCTGGTGGTGGTTGCTCGTCATCCCGTTCATCTGGTCGATCGTCGGAGGCAGTGCTGCGGTTCTGCTGCACGTTCCTCAGGACTGGTTCCTGCTGTTCAGCGGGATCGTCGCTGTGCCGATCATCCTGCGCGGAAGGCGTCGGCAAGCCCCGGCGACGGCATGACGGGCTTTCTGGCGGCTGCGTCGAACAGCGCGGCCGCCGGTGTCGGTGTTCACCGATCAGGCGGCGGCGCCGCATCCGGACCTGGTGCTCGTGACGCTCCACGATGGAGTCAGCGCATGCCACTGCCATGCAGCACTTGACCTGCGCCGGCATGAACGGGTTCGATGGCTACCGGGTTGCAGCAACGAGGCCGAAGCCATATGGAACCGACATGTCGACACCGGCCTCGGACACGAGCGGGACAGCACGGTGCTGGACGAGGTCGCCAACAGGCACCAACTTGCCACAGGCGCAGCCCGTCTCGTGGCCGCGCTGACGCCAATCAAGTTGCCGGGTGGCATGCGGTGGCACGCTTTGCGGAGTCAGCCGATGGGCGGCTGTGGAGACCGTGATGGACAGCCTGATGAAGCAGAAGATCGTCGCGCTGCTTGAGGGTCACAGGATCATGAGGATTGCGACCTTGCGGCCGGACGGCTGGCCACAGGCGACGACGGTGGGCTACGTGCAGGAGGGACTCACGCTCTGGTTCCTGTGCGGTCTGGAGAGCCAGAAGGCGAAGAACCTCGCGCTCGACAATCGGGTGTCGATCACCATCGACCACGATACGCCGGACATCATGTCGATCACTGGATTGTCGATGGCGGCGCGAGCGCACCGCGTGGTCGATCGGGCCGAGGCGGAGAAGGTGATCGGAATGCTGCCGCTGAAGTACCCCGACGCGCCGCCCCAGATGGCGGCGATGCAGATGCCCACGCCAGAGGATGTCGCGCTCTTTCGCGTCGTACCGGAAATCATCTCCGTGCTCGACTACACGAAGGGTTTTGCGCACACCGACCTCGTGACTTGCTGAGGGGGCACCGCCCGCCGAGGGGGGCTGGCGCTGGCCGTCGGCGTGAGTTCGGCAGCCTGCCGGGACTGATCGCAACCGCTGCACTGCCGCCGTTCAGGGCCGCCGCCGTTGCTGCGTGCCAAGAGGCGCACCAGCGAGAGACCCGGCAGCGAGCACCGCATCGGTGATGCGTACTGCCTGGCTCATCTGTTGCGGCTGGACATCCTGGCGGCGGCAGTCCCGCACACGGGTTGGTCAGGCGCCCGACACTTGATGCAGGTGCTGCCGGTGAACCAGCGCGTGACCCTTGCCGCGCGCGAGCAACCAGCGATTGACCGGCCAGGCCACGAACAGCGCCACGAGGAGCGAGAACGCCATCGCGCTCCAGAAGAACGCTGAGGCCACGGGGGCATCCATGGCTCCGGGTACGAACCACATCACGCTGTTGTCGACGAGTTCCATGATGGCAATCGAGACCGTGTCGGCGGCCAGTGCGAGCTTTGCCGCGTCCTTCCAGGGCAGGCCGCGCCGGTGTAGCGGCACGATGGTGAATGCGTAACCGAAGACAAAGGCCAACGACACGGCCAGCACGATGGTGGGCAGGTTGCCCCACCCGAGCGCCGTACCGATGACGAGGCCCAAAACCTCGCCGACAGCACAGCCCATCAGACAGTGCAGCGTGGCGAAGAAGGCCATCCGCGTGAGCCCGGTCGGGTCTGCACCTGCCTGAAGTGGGCGCCCTGGGTGGTGGGCGTGCTGGGCATGCTCTGCATGGTGGTTGCCGTGCTGGGCGTGAGAGGCTGCGTGCATGGTCGTCTCCAGAGTTGGTTGTGCGACGCATGCAGCTTCAACCTTGACACGATAGGAATGTCAAGCCCCACCCATCGGCGGCCATCTGATGGCCATCGCTTGCCCGTCGGCGCCATCCATCGGGAGCCGTCCGAGCGTGACGAGGGCAGGAACCATGCAACTGGCTCCACGCGGGAGTTCATCGATTGGCCGGGGAAGTTGCGGGTTTGCGGACCGGTTTCGCCTCACTGCCGCCTGGTTGGTCGACCCTCCCCCCGGCCAAGTCGAGCCACGCAGCGCTGCAACTCGGCATTCCGGTCGCAGCACGGCCTGTCAACGGCCCGTCATGCGCCGTAGCCTCTCGGCGTCACCGCTCTGTCCCCGCCCGCGCCCAGTCTGCATGCGGTCTGCCCACCCGCCCCAGGCGACCAGCAGCCAGGTTGCCATGCCGCTCCAGGCAACGGGCGTCATGCTGGGCGGCGTTGGCCCGAAGACATTGGCGAGTTGGACGACGACCAGGAATCCGAAGAGGCCATAGAGCGCCCAACCTCGCCTGCGGCCGGTGTTTGCCGTGGCGCGAAGGTAGAGCACCACTGCGACGGCGAACAAGGCCAGCTCGAATGCCAGCGCGGCGAGTGGCCATTGCCACAGGCCGAGCCCCATGTACGGCCCCCCGTGCAAGGCCAGCGGCAGGTCCGGCACGTGCGCGACCAGGTCCAGCAGCCAATGGCTCGCGACGAGCGCCACCACCACCAGCGACGCGCGCATGGAGCGCGTCCACCAGAAGTACAGCCCACCCGCCAATGCGGCCCAGCCGAGCACCGCCAGCAAGCTGTGCGAGTAGGGATAGTGGGTGAAGCGAAGGGGTATCACCGCGTCCGGCGAAGCCGCCACTTCAGCGTGCTCGATGCCTGCAAGAAGCAGCGCCGGCCAGAGCAGGTCGAGCCACTGGGCGGCTGCGAACAGCACCCCCAGCGAGGTGGAGGGCGTCGCCTTCTTGGCAATGAGTGCCGCGGCAAAGTGCCCTATGAACATGCTGCCGTCCCTTCCATTTGCATGGCTGCAGGCGTCCAGGCGATGAACTGTAGACCGCCCCGACACTTGGCCAGGCCCAACCCGTTTTGTCTGGGTGGCCCGAGTGCGGGACGATGCGACTGATTTTGGGTTGTTGCTCTAGAAATGCTGCAGCGCAGCAAACTCGCTTGCATTGCAGGGAATCGGCCGTAAGATGGCGCCTATGCTGCACCGCAACATTTCTTGTTCAACGGATTGCAGACCAACCCACCGGAGCTCGTCATGACCCAACCCGCTGAACAATTCCTGGCCGCCGCCAACACCGCAATGGCTGACCTGAACGACATGGCCACGACAGCCTTTACCGGCTTCGAGAAGCTGGTCGAGCTGAACATGTCGACCGCCAAGACCGCGCTGGCAGATGCCGCCGAGCAACTGCAAGCCGGTTTTGCCGCCAAGGCCCCGCAGGACCTGACTGCCGCGGCCCAGCCGATGGCCGAAAAGGCAGCCGCCTATGGCCGTGCTGTCGCTGGCATCGTGACCGAAACCGGTGCTGCCCTGAGCAAGGCTGCCGAAGCCAAGTTCGCCGACGTGCAAGCGCAGGCCATGGCCAACATCGAAGCAGCGATGAAAAACGCACCGGCGGGCAGCGAAGACGCCGTTGCCGCCTTCAAGAGGGCGATGACCACGGGTCAGGCTGCGTTCCAAACGGCGCAAGAGCAAGCCAAGCAGGCAGTCGACGCGGCGGGGAAGAACTTTTCCGCTGTCGCCGACATGAGCGCCAAGGCGACGAAGACTGCAGTCAGGGCAAAGTGAGCTGACTCCAGCCTCCTCGATGCCTGCCGCGCCCCCGCGGGCGCGGTTCGGTTGAAGTTTGATGGATCAAGAAGACGCCCCGCATGCGGGGCGTTCGTGTTTTCGGGGTGCAACAGCGCGTGATGGAACTTGACATCGAGGTGCACGAAGACGAGTTTCATTACTGGCGCAAATGCGACGCGCAGGTCAAGACCAAGAAGCGGTGATTGCTCTGGAGCGGGGGGTATCGACCGGCAACTCCATCTCCGGCGACTTTGCGCGGTCGGAGGCCGACCGCTACCAACGCTTGATCGTTGCGTCGAAGCGCACGGCGAAGTGCGCCGCCTCGATGAAGGCCCACGCCAAGTGCTTGTTGCCACACTTGGCATTTCCTACGCCCTTCTTCTTGCCGTTGGATTCGCGCCGGCTGTCCACCATGCGGGCATAGGAGGCGAAGTGGCCCGGGCCAGCGAAGCGGGCGATGTCGCCGGTCTCCAGCGCGATGGTCAGCGCCAGGATCTGCCCAATGCCGCTGACGGTCTTGAGCCCCTTGAAGTCCTCGCGCAGCTTGACCTTGGCCAAGATGCTGCGCTCAAGCTCGACGACTTGGCCGTCGATGCAGTTCGACGCTCTCACGGTTGGCGCCTTCAGCGACTGGCGCCTTCCTTTCATCGTGGACACGGGCACGCCAGGCTGCAACTTTAGTTATGTCGGTGGCACCGACTGCGGCTACCAAGTTCAAACCAAGACTGGCGACACTGTCTTCAGTGAATTGGCGCACATGTTCTACCTGACTCTTGGCAACACGCCGTACTACGATGCTGACGGGGTAGATCCGCAAAATGGCTGGGGCCTTACGAACACGGGCCCTTTCCGCGATCTCGTCTCAGCCAACAAAATCTACTGGACTTCTAACGAGTATCCCTATGACGACACCCATCAAGACGATGCGTGGGTCTTTCGTATTTCGGACGGATTTCAAGGCAGCAACGTCAAAGGTGACCGTGCTCGACGAGATGCGATCGAACCCTTCGGCATCAACGAGCTGGCGCATGGTCAACCCGTCGAGTGCTCGCAGCTTGGCCGCGTTCTTGGGTAGACGCTTCAACGCCATGAAGAACTCCGTCATGCCCTCGCGCGTCAAAGTGGACACCGGCACGCCCCCGAACCACTCCACCAGCCGGCGCAACCGGCTGTCCCACATTTCGGCGGTTTTCGCTGTCCACCGGCCGGTAGCCTTGCCTTCAGCTTGGAATGCGCCGATCGCCTCCGCCAGCGTCGCGCCCATGCTTGCTGTGGGCGAGGGCGCCGGGATGTGAGCCGCCAACAGCAGCTTCTCAGTGAGCGCGTCGATCCGGGCCGACTTGCGGGCTAGCGCAGCGCTCTTCTCAGCAATGACTTGGTCGGCTTCGTGCAGCTCGCCGAGCAATACATCGAACTTCCGCTGCCGGATCAGTGCGTGCAGTGCACGCAGGTCGGGCTTCCGCTCGTTGTTTTCGTCCATCGCTTCCCGTGCCGTTTCGATCAAGCGCTTCGCGATCAAGCGTAGCTCAAGCGCCAGCAGCTCCGCACTGCGCCGGCTCGCGGTACCCAGGCTGATCGAGACCTCGGACTTGCCGAAGATCGCGCGTGCATCCGAGGGTATGACGTAGCGGAAGTAAAGGGTGCCGTGCCGGCTGCGCCGCAGGTTGGTGCCGTAGGTCAATTGGTGCCCTAGATTGGGACACCGACACCCCTGAAGAACAAAAGTCCTTGTAAAACAAGGACTTACGATACGGATGGTGGAGACGAGGAGGATCGAACTCCTGACCTTCGCATTGCGAACGCGACGCTCTCCCAGCTGAGCTACGCCCCCAATCCAGCGTAAATTCTAGCATCGGCCCGCCGGCGGATCGGTGCTGCCATCGACCGCGCCAACCCTAGGAAGATGCCCCATGCCCCTCGACGACTCCGACTGGCTGAATGCGCAATACAACAATCGCGAGTTGGTTCCGGACCATGCGCGGCACTTGGCGCATTGGGCCGAGGCCTCGGCACTGACCCGGTCGAAGAGCGACTGCCGGCTCGACCTGCGCTACGGCAGCGGACCGCAGGAGAGCCTGGACCTCTTTCCGGCGCCGCGCCCGGGCGCGCCGGTGCTGGTGTTCGTGCACGGCGGCTACTGGCGCTCGCTGGACAAGAGCGACTTCTCCTTCGTTGCGCCGGTCTTCACCCAGTCTGGGGCGATGGTGGTGGTGCCCAATTACTCGCTGTGCCCGAAGGTCACCATCGAGCACATCACATGGCAGCTGCTGCGTTCCGTGCAATGGGTGTGGCAGCACGCGGCGCAGCATGGCGGTGACCCGCGGCGCATCGTCGTCGCCGGGCACTCGGCCGGCGGGCACCTGGCGGCCATGCTGCTCAGCTGCCGCTGGAAACAGGTGTCCGACGAACTGCCGGTGCAGTTGGTCGGCGGCGCACTGTCGATTTCCGGCCTGTTCGACCTGGAGCCGATCCGCCACACGCCTTTCCTGCAGGCCGACTTGCAGCTCACGCCGGCGTCGGTGCGGCGGCTGAGTCCAGCTTTCTTCCCGCGGCCCAAGGGCAAGCTCTACGCCACCGTGGGCGCGGCCGAGAGCGACGAGTTCCTGCGCCAGAACCAGCTGATCCGCGACGTCTGGGGCCCGACTGCCGTGCCGGTGTGCGAGACGGTGCCCGGCCGCAACCACTTCAGCGTGCTGGAGAGCCTGGTCGACCCGGCCGGCCGGCTGCACGAGCTGGCCTTGCGGCTGTTGGGGCTACATTGAGCCTGCTCACCATCGACCGCTGCTATGGCCGGCATTGAAGCTTAGTATTGGCGGCACCGTTGCCGATTTGGTAGCCTTTGAAATTCCATCGCGCGGCGATGGATCGAGCATTCACCAACCAGGAGACTGAGATGGGATTGAAAGGATCGAAGACCGAGCAGAACCTGAAGGACGCTTTTGCCGGCGAATCGCAGGCCAACCGCCGCTACCTCTATTTCGCGAACAAGGCCGACATTGAAGGCCAGAACGACGTGGCGGCCCTGTTCCGTTCCACCGCCGAAGGCGAGACTGGTCATGCGCACGGCCACTTGGAGTTTCTCGAGGCCGTAGGTGACCCGGCCACAGGGCTGCCAATCGGCAGCAGCCGCCAGAACCTGGCCGCCGCCGTGGCTGGCGAGACCCACGAGTACACCGACATGTACCCGGGCATGGCTAAAACGGCGCGCGACGAGGGCTTCGACGAGGTCGCCGACTGGTTCGAGACGCTGGCCAAGGCCGAGCGCTCTCACGCCAATCGCTACCAGAAGGCCCTGGACGCGCTGGTGGACTGAAAGGCCCGCTTGACGCTGTTCCGGACAAGGGGCTTCGTGCCCCTTGTTCGTTCCTGAACTCCCACCCGCACCGCACCATGCGCGAAGGCAACCTCGAAGCCCCGACCCGCCATCCAATCGACTGGAAGGGCGCCGACTACTACGACGAGGCCTCGGCCTTCAAGGAGATGGAGCGGGTGTTCGACATCTGCCACGGCTGCCGTCGCTGCGTCAGCCTGTGCCAGAGCTTTCCCAACCTGTTCGACCTGGTCGATGCCACCGACGACGGCGAGGTGCACGGGGTGAAGAAGGACGACTACTGGAAGGTGGTCGACCAGTGCTATCTGTGCGACCTGTGCTACATGACCAAGTGCCCGTACACGCCGCCGCATGCGTGGAACCTGGACTTCCCGCACCTGATGCTGCGCGCCAAGGCCATCAAGTTCAGTAAGGGCGGCGTCAAGGGCAGCGAAAAGTTCCTGGCCAGCACCGACGTGCACGGCCAGTTCGCCGGCATTCCCGTGGTCGTGCAGGCGGTGAATGCGGTGAACCGGACGAAGTTCGCACGCAAGCAGATGGATTCGATGTTGGGTGTGCATCCAGACGCCTGGATGCCCGAGCTGGCGCCGAAGCGCTTTCGCTGGAGTGCGATGAAGACGCCGTCGACGGTGGTGACGAACGGCCAGCGCACGCCGGGCAAGGTTGCGATCTTCGCCACCTGCTTCGTCAACTACAACGAGCCCGGCATCGGCCACGACCTGCTGAAAGTGCTGGCGCACAACGACATCCCCTACGTCATCGTCGACAAGGAAAAGTGCTGCGGCATGCCCAAGCTGGAACTGGGCGACCTGAACGCGGTGGCCGAGCACAAGGCCGCCAACATCCCGGTGCTGGCGCGCTATGCGAAGGACGGCTATGCGATCCTGAGCGCGGTGCCAAGTTGCACGCTGATGTTCAAGCAGGAGCTGCCGCTGATGTTCCCCGACTGCGCCGACACGGCAGCGGTCAAGGAGGCGATGTTCGACCCCTTCGAGTATTTGGTGGCGCGCCACAAGGACGGGTTGCTCAAGCTGGACTTCAAGACCGCGCTGGGCAAGGTCAGCTACCACATCCCCTGCCACGGCCGGGTGCAGAACATCGGCAAGAAGACCGAGGAGATGCTCAAGCTCATCGGCACCCACGTCGAGGTCAAGCTCAACACGGTGGAACGTTGCTCCGGCCATGCCGGCACCTACGGCGTGAAGACGCCCACGCACCCGGTGGCGATGAAGATCGGCCGCCCGGTGTTCAAGGCCATGGCCAAGGACGAGCCCGACCACATCGGCAGCGACTGCCCGATGGCCGGCCACCACATCGCGCAGGGCATGCAACAGGCGGGCACGCCGGCCAAGACGGTGTCACATCCGCTGAGCCTGGTGCGCCTGGCCTACGGACTGGAGTGAGCACGATGGCCATCACCCCCGACAGCTTGATGACGCTGGAGGCCTACTCCAAGTACCGCAAGGCGAACAAGACGCAGATCATTTCCCACCGGCGGCTGCGCAGCGTGCGCCTCGGCGAGCACATCAACCTGCAGTTCGAGGACGAGCAGACCGTGCGTTACCAGATCCAGGAGATGCTGCGCATCGAGAAGATCTTCGAGGAAGAGGGCATCCGCAGCGAGATCGAGGCCTACGCGCCGCTGGTGCCCGACGGCAGCAACTGGAAGGCCACGGTGCTGATCGAGTATCCCGACCCGCACGAGCGCAAGCGCGAGCTGGCGCGGCTGATCGGTGTCGAAGATCGGCTCTTCGTCGAGGTCGAAGGCCACGCTCGCGTGTATGCCATCGCCGACGAGGACCTCGACCGCGAAAACGCCGAGAAGACCTCGGCGGTGCACTTCGCGCGCTTCGAGTTCACGCCGGCCGCACGCGAGGCGGTGCGCGCCGGCGCCGCGGTGCGCCTGGGCTGCGACCACCGCAACTACCCGGCCCACGTGAACATTCCGCCCGAGACACTGGCCAGCCTGGCTGGCGACCTCGCGCCGCGCTGAAGCTTGAGCACGACGGCGGCCTGCGGCATCATGGAGCCGTGGCCACCGTCGCGTTCACACCGCAGTTGCGGCGCTTCCTCGCCGTCCCCGACGTGGACACCCACGCGACGACCTTGCGCGACGCGCTCGAAACGGCCTTTGCGCTGAACCCGCGGCTGCGCGGCTATGTGCTGGACGACCAGGGCCACCTGAGGGCCAACGTCGTCATCTTTGTCGACGGCCGGCGCAGCAGCGACCGTGTGATGCTGGCCGACCCGCTGTCGGCGCACAGCCGGGTGCATGTACTGCAGGCCCTGTCTGGAGGATGACGCATGGACATGCAACGCGCCTGGATCGCCACCCGCAAGGGCCTGTTCGAGCTGCGCCGTACGACCGAGTCCTGGCGCATCGAGCGCATCAGCTTCCTCGGCGAGCCGGTGAGCATGGTGCTGCCGCCACAGGACGGCAAACGCATGCTGGTGGCGCTGAACCTCGGGCATTTCGGCGTCAAGCTGCATGCGTCGGAGGACGCCGGCACCAGCTGGCATGAGGTGGCCACTCCCGCCTATCCCATCCAGCCTGAAGGCGCGGTGGGGCCGGCCTGGAAGCTGCTACAGCTGTGGTCACTGGAGGCAGCGCACGGCATCGTCTGGGCCGGCACGCTACCCGGCGGGCTGTTCCGCTCGGCCGATTTCGGGCAGTCGTGGCAGCTGGTCGATGGGCTGTGGAACCGGCCGGAGCGGGCCGAATGGTTTGGCGGCGGCTACGACGTGCCGGGCATCCATTCGATCTGCCCGCACCCGCAGCGGCAGGCCGAACTGCTGGTGGGCATCAGCTGCGGCGGCGTCTGGCTCAGCCGCGACTGCGGTGCCGGCTGGGCTCTGCAGGCCGACGGCATGCGTGCCGCCTACCTGCCGCCGGAACAGGCGGACAGCCCAAACACGCAGGACCCGCACCTCATCGCGCGCTGCGCGAAGGTGCCGGACGTGCTGTGGTGCCAGCATCACAACGGCATCTGGCGCTCCACCGACAACGCCCGCAGTTGGCAGGAGGTGCACGGTGCGCCGGTCTCCAGCTTCGGGTTTGCACTCGCCGCGCATCCGCAGGAGCCCGGCACCGCCTGGTTCGTGCCGGCCAAGGCCGACGAATGCCGCGTGCCGGTGGAGGCGACGTTGGTGGTCAACCGCACGCGCGACGGTGGCCGCAGCTTCGATACCCTGCGCCGCGGCCTGCCGCAGGCGCACTGTTACGACTTGGTCTACCGTCACGGCCTTGCGCTGGCGGCGGACGGCTGCACGCTGTTGATGGGCAGCACCACCGGCAACCTGTGGGGCAGCGCCGACGCCGGAGACAGCTGGCAGGCGGTGTCGCAGCATCTGCCGCCCATCTACGCGGTGCGCATCGGCTGAAGCGCGCGGCCGGCAGGCGGTGATGTCGCCGCGGTGTTGTTTGAATGTCGGCGTGTGAGCGCGAAGTCGTGCGGAACGCACAGCCGGGCCCATGTTCTCGGGAGAGCCACCCAATCGGGGGATGACTGGACCTTGCACAAGCTGAAAAATTGGTGTCACGCGCTGCTGCGATGATGATTTCGGGCGGAGCAACGCAGCGAAGCGCCACTGCACGGAGACCGGGCCATGCCGCAGACCTTCAACGTCGGTTCCAGATCGCTGTTCGTCACGGTGACGGCCTGGGTCTTCATCGTGCTGGCGGCAATGACCAGTGTGTCGGCGCTGCTGCAAAACGCCGCGATGGCGTCCTTCCTGCCGGGCCTGACGGTGGTGGGCAACGTGCAGCCGCTGCCGCTGCTGACCGGGTTGCTGATGGGCTACCTGCCCTGGGTGGTAGGTGCCGGGTTCGTGGTGTCGCTGGCCACGCTGGCCTGCGCCATCGGCCTGCTGGTACGGCTGGAATGGGCGCGGCGCATCTTCATCGCGCTGCTGGTGCTGGCCATCGCGGCCAACGTCGCCGGCCTTTGGCTGCAGCAGGAAATGCTGCAATCGCTGGTCAGCAACACGCTGAAGAGTTCGTCGCTGCCGCCGCTGGTGGCCGATGTGTTCGGCGGTTTTGTCACCGCAGCGCGCGTGATGGCCGTGTTGGTGACGGTTGGCGCGTGCCTGCTGCTGGTGTGGATCATCCGGCGGTTGATGTCGCCCTCGGTGCGCCAGGAGTTCGCCTGATCCGCGCCGCGCTGGTACGCGGCCTGGCCGCCTGCCGTATTCTGGCTGAATGGCAGCATCCATCTGCATTCTCACTGGCGCCTCGCGCGGCCTGGGCCTGGCCATGGCCCGCCAACTGCGAGCCTGCGGCCAGCGGCTGCTGGCGCTGTCGCGGCAGCCGAATGCCGAGCTCGACGGCCGGGACGTCGAACAATGGGCGGTCGACCTGTCGCAACCGGCCGAAGCCGCGGCGCGGCTGCGCGTCTGGGTGGCGGCGCTGCCGCGCAATCAGTTCGCGTCGCTCACGCTGATCAACAATGCCGCCGGGCTGGCGACGTTGGCACCGCTGGGCGATGTCGACGCGGCCGAGCTGAGCCAGGCGCTGCGCGTCGGCCTGGAAGCGCCGATGCTGCTCACCGCAGCCTTCCTCGATGCCAGCGCCGACCTGACGGTGCCGCGCAAGGTGCTGAACATCTCCACCGGCCTGGCGCGCTCTGCCATTGCGGGCGGCGCGGTGTACTGCGCGGCCAAGGCCGGGCTCGACCACCTGAGCCGCGCGATCGCTCTGGAAGAGGCGGCGCGGCCGAACGGCGCGAAGATCGTCTCGCTGGCGCCCGGCGTGATCGACACCGACATGCAGCTGCAGCTGCGCAGCGCCGACGCGCAGGCCTTCGGCGAGCGCGCTCGCTTTGCCAGCCTGAAGAACGAAGGCCGGCTGGACAGTGCCGAGGCCGCCGCCGCTAAGGTGCTGGCCTGGCTGGAGCGTGCTGACTTCGGCAGCAACCCGATCGGCGACGTGCGCGACGCGTAGGCGGGCGCGGGGGCCCGCGGCCGGGCTAACACGTATTTCCACCCCGGCGCGCAGTGCCTAGAGTCCCTGACGACCGGCTGTCGAACGACTTCCAGCCGGCATACGACACCTTCAGGAGACCACCCATGCGACTGCCCCGCCTTGCCCTTCCCATGGCCTGCCTGGCCGCTGCCGCGCTGTGGACCGCAGCGCCTGCGCTGGCGCAGGAGACGATGAAGATGAACATCTCCATCGGCCAGAACTCGCACTATGGCGTGGCCATCGACACCTTCGCCAAGGAAGTCGAGAAACGCACCGGCGGCCGCTACAAGATCCAGAACTTCTACTCCGGCGCGCTGGGTGCCGAGCGCGAATCGATCGAGGCGGTGCAGCTGGGCACGCTCGACCTGACGATGACCTCCACCGGCCCGGTGCCGAACTTCGTGCCCGAGGTCGCCATCCTCGACATCCCCTTCCTGTTCAAGGACTACGCGCAGGCGCGCAGCACGCTGGATGGCCCGATCGGGCAGGACATGCTGGGCAAGTTCCAGTCCAAGGGCATCGTCGCGCTGGCCTGGGGCGAGAACGGCTTTCGCCACATGACGAACAACAAGCGTTCGGTGAACGCGCCCGACGACCTGAAGGGCCTGAAGATGCGCACCATGGAGAACCCGGTGCACATGCAGGCCTACAAGGCCTTCGGCATCATCCCCACGCCGATGGCCTTCACCGAAGTGTTCACCGCGCTGCAGCAGGGCACGGTCGACGGCCAGGAGAACCCGCTGTCGGTGATCTCGGCCGCCAAGTTCGCGCAGGTACAGAAGTTCATCACGCTGACCGGGCACGTGTATTCGCCGGCGCTGCTGCTGATGAACAAGGCCAAGTGGGACAAGCTGTCGGCCGCTGACAAGCAGGCCTTTGCCGAGTCCGCCAAGGAGGCCGTCAAGGCCAACCGCGCGCGCATCGACGAGGACGAAAGGCGTGTCGTCGCCGAACTCAAGTCGCAGGGCATGACCGTGGTCGAGGTGGTCGACAAGGGCAAGTTCCAGACCGCGCTGGAGCCCACCTTCGTCGAGTTCGGCAAGAAGTTCGGCCAGGACAACATCAACAAGATCAAGAACGCCAAGTAAGCGCGCCGCCTCGGTAGACCAAGCCCGCCGATGCGCGAGCTGTTCCTGGCGCTGGAGCGCCGCAGCACCGCGCTGTCGCTGTGGCTGGCCTGCGCCATGCTGGTGGCTGCGGCCTGCCTGGGGCTGTACCAGATCCTGTCGCGCTTCGTCTTCGAGCAGCCGGCCGAATGGTCGGAGGTGCTGATCCGGTTCACGCTGATCTGGATGGTGTTCCTGGGTTCGCCGGTGGCCTTCCGCCAGGGCGCGATGGTCTGCGTGGACCTCGCGCACCGGCTGGCCGGCCCCACCGGCAAGCGCGTGCTCGATGCGCTGGCGGCCCTGTGCGCGCTGGTGATCCTGGCCGTGATGCTGTGGTTCGGCATCGAATACGCCTGGCGCGGCCGCTTCCAGACCATCAGCGGGCTGGAGTCCTTCTCGATGACCTGGGCCTACATGTCGATTCCGGTGGGTGCGGTGTTCTCAGCCCTGGCCGTGATCGGCTGCCTGCTCGACCCGCGCCGCCAAGAGCTGGAAACGGCGCAATAGGGACTGCCGATGCCGACCACGATGCTGTTCACGATGATCGTCGCGTTCGCGCTGTCGATCTCGGTGGCCGTGGCCATCGGCATCGCCAGCCTGATCGGCGCCTGGCAGGCCGACCTGAACTTCCTGGCCGTGGTCAAGGAGATGTTCGGCGCGCTGAACAAGTTTCCGCTGGCCGCGATTCCGTTCTTCATCCTGGCCGGCAACCTGATGGAATCGGGCGGCATCTCGGCGCGGCTGGTGGAATTTGCCAAGTCCATCGTCGGCGGCATCCAGGGCGGGCTGGCCGCCACCTGCGTGCTCACCTGCATGATCTTCGCAGCGGTGTCCGGCTCCAGCGTGGCCACCACCTTCGCCATCGGCGCGATCCTGATCCCGGCACTGATCAAGCACGGCTACCCCACCAGCTATGCGGCCTCGCTGCAGGCCACCTCGGCCGAGCTGGGGGTGGTGATCCCACCGTCGATCCCGATGATCCTGTACGGCGTGTCGGCCGAGGTCTCGATCGGCGAGCTGTTCATCGCCGGCGTCGGCCCGGGCCTGCTGATCGGCATGGCGCTGATGGTCTTCGTCATCGTCTACGCGCGCTGGAAGGGCTACGGCAAGGGCGACCACGAAGGCCGGCTGCCCTTCTTCGTGGCCACGCGCAAGGCGGCGCTGGCGCTGCTGATGCCGGTGATCATCCTTGGCGGCATCTACGGCGGAGTGTTCACGCCCACCGAGGCCTCGGTGGTGGCGGTGTTCTATGCGCTGATCGTCGGCGTGGTGGTGTACCGCGAGACCAAGATCTCCGACCTGCCGCGTGTGCTGCGCAAGAGCGTGGTCTCGTCGGCGGTGATCATGTTCATCATCGCCAATGCAGGCCTGTTCAGCTACCTGATCACGCGCGCCGGCGTGCCCAGCCTGATCGGCGCGGCGCTGGTCGAATGGCTGCAGTCGCCGGCCATCTTCCTGCTGGGCGTGAACCTGGCGCTGTTCCTGATCGGCATGTTCATCGAAACCTCGGCCTCGATCATCGTGCTGGCGCCGATCCTGGCGCCGGTGGCCCAGCACTTCGGCATCGACCCGGTGCACTTCGGCGTGATCATGGTGGTCAACCTGGCGCTGGGCATGATCACGCCGCCCTTCGGCGTGAACCTGTTCGCCGCCTGCACCGTGGCGCGAATACCGCTGGAACAGGTGGTCACGCGGCTGATCCCCTTCGTGCTGGTGATCTTCGCCTGCCTGATGCTCATCACCTACTTCCCGACCATCTCCATCGGCTTGCGCGACCTGGTCTACGCCCGGTAGTCATTCCAGGGCCAGCTCCCAGGTCTCGCCCACCAGGTCGTGGCCGAAGCTGTGGTGCGGCTCGCTGGCCAGCAGCCGGTAGCCGGCGCGCTGGTAGATGCCGCGCGCCGCCAGCAGCACGCTGTGGGTCCACAGTCGGATGCGGCGGTAACCCCGCTGGCGCGCGAAGCGCTCGCATTCGTTGACCAGCGCCACGCCCAGGCCCAGCCCGCGCGCCGACGGTTCCACCAGCAGCATGCGCAGCTGCGCGGTGCCGGGCTCGACCGCCTGCGTGGCCTCGTCGCGGGCTTGCACCAGGAACACGCTGCCGAGGTTGCTGCCGTCGCGCTCGGCGATCCAGCAGGCTTCCCGCGACGGATCGAAGCGTTCGACGAAGCTGGCCGCGATCTGCGCCACCAGTGCCTCGAAGCGCATGTCCCAGCCGTATTCCTGCGCGTACAGGGCGCCGTGGCGCGACACCACCCAGCCGATGTCGCCGGGGCGGTGCGCGCGCAGCACGAAGGGCTGGGTTCGGGCGCGTGCGCCCAGCAGCGCTTCGATGCGCGCCATCGCCGCCAGCAGCTCGCGCTGTTGCGCGTCGCTCAGCGGGCCGAGCAGTGCGGCGACCTCGGCCATCGAGCGGCGGTCCAGCGGCGCGAAGGCGCGGCGGCCGGCGGCGGTGATCGACAGCTGCGTTTGCCGCGCGTCGCTGGCGCTGCGACTGGCCTTGACCAGGCCGCGTTCCTTGAAGCCGCGCAGCAGCCGGCTCAGGTAGCCGGCGTCGAGATCGAGCGTGGCCGCCAGCTCGGTGGCGGTGGTCTGGCCGGTGTGCGCCAGCTCCCACAGCAGGCGCGATTCGGCCAGCGAGAAGCGGGTATCGAGCAGGCCTTCGCGCAGCACGCCGATGCGCCGCGTGTAGAAGCGGTTGAACTGGCGCAGGGCGGCGATGCGCTCGGCGGTGTCCGGCAGGAGGGTCATCTGTCAAATGGATGCTTGCTTTCGGCAACTATAAGACCGAGCCGGCCGCAGGCCGGTGCTTGCCGAAATAACTGTATAAACGTACAGTTATCAAATGGACCTGCTGCCCGCAGCTGCCTTGCTGGCGGCCCCTGAAACCCTGCATCCCGCGCTGTGGCGTGCCCACCAGCTGGGCCGCTCGCGCGAGGCCGCCGTGCGCAGCGGTTTCGAGTTGCTCGATGCCCATTTGCCGGGTGGCGGCTGGCCGCGCCAGGCGCTGACCGAACTGCTGCTGCCGCACCCCGGCGTGGGCGAGATGCGGCTGCTGGCGCCGGCGCTGGCCGGCATCGCCGCGGCCGAGCCGCCGGCGCCGCGCAGCGTCATGCTCTTCGACCCGCCGGCGCCGCTGTGCGGCTGGGCGCTGGCCCAGCTGGGGGTGGATGCGCAGCGTTTGATCGTCGTGCACGGCCGCGACGGTGCCCATGGCGCGCGCCACCTGCTTCCCAGCGCCGACCTGCTGTGGGCGCTGGAGCAGGCACTGAAGAGCGGCCAGGTCGGCGCGGTGCTGGCCTGGCTGCCGCTGCGGCTTCGCGCCGATGCGCTGCGTCGGCTGCAACTGGCGGCGCAGTCGCACGGCGGCCCGGTGTTCCTGCTGCGCGACATCGAGGCCCGGGCCCAGCCCAGCCCGGCGCCGCTGCGCCTGGCGCTGCACAGCGCCGGCATCGACGAGCTGGCGCTGCGCGTGCTCAAGCGCCGCGGCCCGGCGCTGATGCAGCCGCTGCGGCTGGCCCTGCCGCCGGTGCTGGCGCCGCTGCCACGCGCGCGCGCCGAGGCCGCGCGGTTGGCCGCCGCAGCCACCACGCGCGCGCGCCTGGGGCCGGCGGCCGGCAGCGCGACCATGCTGTCGCTGGCCGAGTGATGCGGGCCGCAGTGAAGGTGTCGGCATTGCCATGCTGTGGATTGCCCTGCACCTGCCGACGTTGTCGCTGGAATCCTTCGCCGCCACGCTGGGCAGCTTGCGCCATGCCCTGCCGCTGGCGCTGCTGCAGGGGCAGCGCATCGCGGCAGTCAACCGCGTGGCGCTGCAGCTGGGCGTCAAGCCCGGCTTCAAGCGTGCCACCGCACTGGCGCTGGCGCCGCAGCTGCGCTTCGGCCAGGCCGACGCGGCGCGCGAGGCGCAGGCGCTGCGCGCGATGGCCCATGCCGCGCTGGCCTTCACGCCGATGGTCGCGCTCGACACCGAAGCCGCACTGCCCTGCGTGCTGCTCGAAGTGCGCGGCAGCCTGCGCTACTTCGGTGGCCTGCCGTCGCTGCAGCAGCAGCTGCGCGCGGCCCTGGCGCCGCTGGGCCACAACTGCCGCCTGGCCAGCGCGCCCACCGCGCTGGGGGCGGCGTTGCTGGCGCGCTGGCGCGGCGGTTTCGAGCTCGGTGCGCATGTCGATGAGCTGAGCGCGCTGCGCCAACGGCTCGACGACGCGCCGGTGTGGCTGCTCGGCCCGGGCCGCGAGCACCGTGACGCGTTGCAGGGCATGGGCCTGCACACGCTGGGTGACCTGCGCCGGCTACCGCGCAGCGGGCTGGCGCGGCGTTTCGGCGAGGCGCTGCTGAACGAGCTGGACCGCGCCCGCGGCGATATGCCCGACCCGCGCGAAGCACTGCGGCCCGAACCGCGCTTCGAGGCCCGGGTCGAGCTGTTCGAGCGTGCCGACAGCAGCGAGCAGCTGCTGCACGGCGCGATGTTGCTGCTGGCGCAGCTGGTGGCCTGGGCGCAGGCGCAGCATGCACGCATCAGTGGCTTCACGCTGGCCATGCGCCATGAGCGGCGCCACCGCGGCGACACCGACACGCCCGAGCACACCGAGCTGCCGCTGGCCCTGGCCGAAGCCTGCAACGATGTGCAGCACCTGCAGCTGCTGCTGCGCGAGCGGCTGGCGCGGCTGGCGCTGCCCGCACCCACACTGGCGCTGCGCCTGCGCTGCGACCAGCTGCAGCGCAGCGCCGCACCCAACGGCGAGCTCTTTCCCACCGCCGCCAGTGCCCAGCAAGGCCTGCTGCGGCTGATCGAGCGGCTGCAGGCGCGCCTGGGGCCGGACCAGGTGCAGCAGCCGGTGCTGTGCGCCGACCACCGCCCCGAGCACGGCACCGCCTGGCAGCCGGCGCTGCCGCAGGCGCGGGCCAGGCTGCCCAGCACACCGGCGCAAGCCCCGCCGTTGACGCGCCCGGTGTGGTTGCTGCCGCAGCCGCTGGCCTTGCCCGAGCAGCAGTCGCGCCCGCTGTTCGAAGGCCGGCCGCTGCAGCTGCTGGCCGGGCCGGAGCGCATCGAAGCCGGTTGGTGGGACGGCGCGCACGCCGCGCGCGACTACTTCATCGCCCAGGCGCATGACGGCGCGCTGGTGTGGGTCTATCGCCAGCGCCTGCCGCGGGTCGAGCAGCCGGGCGAGGGCTGGTACCTGCACGGCCGCTTCGGCTGAAGCCCGCCTGCCGCATCTCAGCCCCGCCGCCAGCGCGCGCCGAGCATCGGCGCAAGCCCCATCAGCAGCAGGCCGAACAGCATCAGCCCGCCCTGGCGCGGGTCGAACTCGGCGGCGATGCGCTCCCAGCCGAAGCCGCGGGCGCGGCCGACCCCCAGTTCCAGGCCCAGGATCAGCAGCAGCCACAGCGCACCGGCCAGCAGTTGCGCGCGCCGTGTCCTGGCGTCCAGCCAGGGGCTGGTGGCCCAGGCCACGGCCAGCACCAACGCGCTGCCGACCGCGAAACCCAGGCGTTGCGCCGCGGGCTCGCCCAGCGCCGGCACCAGCCACAGCGCGCGCGCGATGCCGTGCACCGTCTCGAGCACGGCGATCAGCAGCCACACGGCAAAGGCTCGGCCCGACAAGGCGAGGGCAGGGACTTTCATGGACACTCCCGTCCTGGATTGCAGCGCAACCGCGCGACCCGCTGCTCGACGAAGGACAGCCGATGATCGACCTGCACTACTGGCCCACGCCCAACGGCTGGAAAGTTTCCATCATGCTCGAGGAGTGCGGCCTGCCGTACACGATCAAGCCAGTGAACATCGGCCGCGGCGAGCAGTTCAGCCCCGAGTTCCTGACCCTCAGCCCGAACAACCGCATGCCGGCCATCGTCGACCATGACCCGCCCGGCGGCGGTACGCCGGTGTCGGTGTTCGAAAGCGGCGCCATCCTCATCTACCTGGCCGAAAAGACCGGCCGCTTCCTCGGCCAGGATCTGCGCAGCCGCGTCGCCACGCTGCAGTGGCTGATGTGGCAGATGGGCGGCCTGGGGCCGATGGCCGGGCAGAACGGCCACTTCCTGCTCTACGCGCCGGACAAGATCCCCTATGCCATCGAGCGCTACGCCAAAGAGGTCAACCGCCTGTACGGCGTGCTCGACGGGCAGCTGCAGCGCACGGAGGCCTTTGTCGCCGGTGCCGACTATTCGATCGCCGACATGGCCATCTTCCCCTGGGTGCGCATCTGGAAGGCGCAGCAGGTGCCGCTGGACGACTTCGTCCACGTCAAGGCCTGGCACGATGCGATGCGCCAGCGCCCTGCGGTGCGCCGCGGCATCGACGCCGGCAAGGAGCTGCGCGCGGGCGGCCTGGACGACGAAGCGCGCAAGGCGCTCTTCGGCCAGACCGCGCAGACGCTGCGCGACGCCGTCCACAAGACCCCCTGAACGAAAGCCCGCGATGATCGAGTTCTTCTTCGACTGCAGCAGCCCCTGGACCTACCTGGGCTTCCACAACATCCAGCCGCTGGCGGCCGAACTGAAGGTGCCGATCCGCTGGCGGCCCATCCTCGTGGGCGGCGTGTTCAATGCCGTCAACCCCAGCGTCTACGCCTCCCGCGAGAAGCCGGTGCCGGCCAAGCGCGACTACATGCTCAAGGACCTGCAGGATTGGGCCCGGCTCAGCGACCTGACGATCGTCATGCCACCGAAGGTGTTTCCGGTGAACAGCGTCAAGGCCATGCGTGGCTGCCTGTGGCTGGAACCGCAGGGAAAGTTGGTGCCCTTTGCCACGGCGGTGTTCGAAGCCTACTGGGGTCGCGACGAGGACATCTCGCAGGACGCCGTGCTGGCGGACCTCTGCGGTCGCTGCGGCGTCGCGCCCGAGGCCTTCTTCGCGGCCATCGCCAAGGACGACATCAAGGCGCAATTGAAGGCCAACACCGACGAACTGATCCGCCGCGGCGGCTTCGGCTCGCCGACGATCTACGTCAACGGCGACGACATGTACTTCGGCAACGACCGGTTGCCGCTGGTGGCCGAAGCGCTGCGCCGCCGCGCGGCTAATTGATGCCCGTTCGCAATCCATCGCATGGAAGTCCGTTGACCGGTTGCGGCGCATAGCCGTCGTTCAATGCGCGCAGTTGAGGCACACGCTGTCCGCCAGCGGCGGTGGCCAACTCCGTTCAGCCAAATTCTTATTCACTCCGTTG
>JAGTRL010000025.1 GCA_018261815.1 Pseudomonadota bacterium | reverse complement strand
GCCCGCGCCCAACACTGCTTTGGTTCGCGCCATCCAGCACCTCCTGATGGGAAGTGCATGATACCGAAAGCTAATCTATGTGAACAGTATTGGGGCTAGAGGCGGAAACTCAACTCGTCGATGCCGCAGCGAACCCGGCCGGTCAGTTCGTAAGAGCTCTGGTTGACGGAAATGTGGTGTGGCAGGCAGCTCGCCTCGCGCAGCAGGCGCTGCATCACGCCGGCGCGGCGTACTGCGCTCGCGCCGCAGGCATCGTACGTCGCGCGTACGATGTCCGCGCCTTGGTGCACCGCCGTGGCCGCGGCGACGCGCGCGTCGATGCGCAACTGCGCTGTCGGCGGCTCGCCGCGCCATGCGCAGTCCCAGATCGCCGCCAGGGCTTCGCGCATGCCCGCGCGGCAGGCGTACCAGAGCCCCTCGGCCGCCTCCAGGCTGCGTTGTATGGCGGCGTGCTCCAGCGGTGACTTCTTCGTGTAGCGGTCGACCTTGCCACGCAGTTCGTTGCGCGCTTCGTCCAGCGCACGGCGGGCAAGGCCCAGGTGCGTTGCCGCGCCCGCCATGGCGATGAACCAGCCACCGGGAACGAAGGCCGCCGTCGGATAGCGCGACACCGCAATGCCGGCCGGCCAAGGGAAGGTGCGATGCCAGGGTACGAACACGTCGTCGAAGTGGACGTCATGGCTGCCGGTGCCGGCAAGACCGATCGGGTCCCAGGTCTCGTCGATGGTCGCTTCGCGCGCCGGCGCCAGCGCCGCGAGCATGCGCGGCGGTGCACCTTCGGCAAGCGGCGGCAGCTGCACCATGCCGCCGACGAAGGTCGCCGCAGTGCATCCGGACTCGAAGCCCCAGCTGCCGCTGATGCGCAGGCCGTCGTCCAGTTCCTGGACCTCCACGCGCGGCAGGTTGCTCCACGCAGCCATGGCATGCGGGTTGGCGAAGAACTCATCGTTGAACCGGGGTTCGGCCGAAGCATGGATGATGCCGGCGCAGATATTGGCGTGCGCGCAGACCCAACCGGTCGAGGCGTCGGCCTGCGCCAGCGCCATCATGATCTCCAGCCATTCCGGCAGCGACGCGCCCAGACCTCCGGCGTCGCCGGGTACCAGGACCTTGAACGCGCCGGCGCGAGCGAGTTTGTCGACGAAGTCGGGCGCGAGTTTGCGCAGGTCCTCGAACTCCGTGGCACGGTTCCGGGCTTCGGCCGCCAGATCGCCGAGTGCCGCCTGTAGGCCTTCAAGCGACGGATTCTTGCTCATGTGCGGGACTCCTTGTGCGGCCCACCGAGTGCTGGGCCATCTGCAACTGGATTGCCGAGAGGCACCGCGAGTTTGACGGGTTCGCAGGCGCATGTAACGATGAAACGCCGAAACTTCACCGAAACTTGGGCAACACGCGACTGCTGAGGGCCATGCCTTGAACACGCCGGAAAGTCAGTCCCACGTCTTGCGCTTCGATGCCTATGCCATCGATTTGCAGAAATGCACGCCGCAGCGCGGCGACGAAGTGCTGCCGTTGCGCCCGAAGGCCTTCGACCTGCTGTGCCATCTGGCCCGCAACCCGGGCCGGGTGGTCGGAAAGCAGGAGCTGCTCGATGCCGTCTGGGCAAAGCAAATCGTCACCGACGACGCGCTGGTCCAGTGCGTCCGCGACGTGCGCCAGGCCTTGTCGGACCATGATCAACACATCGTCAAGACCGTGCCGCGCCGCGGCTACCTGTTCTGCGCCGCGCCGGCACGACACGGCGCGGCCGCGACGGTGCCGATGCATCCCGCCCAGGTCATCGACTACTGCCGCACCCGGGACGGCGTGCGCATCGCGATGGCCGCCGTTGGCCAGGGCCTGCCGCTCATCCGGACGCCCACCTGGTTCAACCACCTCGAGTACGACTGGCATGTGCAGTTCCGCGGCGCGCTTTACCGGTTCCTGGCCGATCGCGTGCAGCTCATCCGCTATGACGGCCGCGCCAACGGGTTGTCAGACCGCTACGTGCCCGGCCTGTTGCTCAAGCTGCTCGAAAGCGATCTGCAAGCCGTTGTCGATGCGCTGGAGCTGCGAAGCTACGCACTTCTGGGCATCTCGCAGGGTGCGGCCATCGCCATCGCGCATGCCGTGCACTACCCCGAGCGGGTCACGAAGCTGGTGCTGAACGGCGCATTTGCGCGCGGCTCCAACAAGCGTGGCTCGCTCAGGGACCAGGAAACGGCACAGGCCTACGTGACGCTGATGCGCCATGGCTGGGGCGACGAGCACTCGTCGTTCCTGCGCAGCTTCAGCACGCTGTTCTTTCCCGGCGCATCGGCGGAAGAGATCCGGGCTCTGGCGCAGCTGCAACGCATGGCCATGTCGGCAGAAGCGGCGGTGAAGCTGCGCAATGTCAGCGCCGACTTTGACATCCTGGACCTGCTGCCGAAGGTAACCGCGCCGACGCTGGTGCTGCACAGCACGCACGACAACGCCGTCCCCTTCGAAGAAGGGCGTCGACTGGCCGCATTGATACCCAACGCGCGTTTCGTCGCCCTCGAATCGCAGAACCATGTGCCGATGCCGGACGAGCCGGCCTGGCCGCAGTTCATTGCCGAGATCGACGCCTTTCTTTCGCAGCCGGCTTGAACGCGGCGAGGCCCGATGTTCCGCAACGCGCCCAAGCCCGGGCTATTTGGAAGCCGCGGGCTTCAGCAGCACCAGCGAAAGTGACACGCCGCAGCAAAGCATCGCCGCCCATTGCGTCAGGCCGAGCGGCTCGCCGTGCACGAGCGCGCCAGAGACCATGGCCACCATCGGCACCATGATCGACGACAGCCCGGCCACGTTGACCGGCAGCATGCCGACGATGGAGAACCAGGCGACGTTGCCCACGCTCATCGGAATCAACGCGATGTAGGCCACCACCACGATGGTCTGCCACGATGGCATGAACCACTGGCCGTCACCCAGCCACAGCGCGCCGATCGTCGTCGGCACGGCGGTGATGAGCAGTTGCCAGCCGGTCAGCACCGTGGCCGGCACGATCACCTTGCGTCGCTTCAGGATCAGCGTGCCGATGGCCCAGCCCAGCCCGGCGGACAGCCCCAGTGCAAAGCCCAGCGGCGCGCTGGCATAGGCGCGCAGGCTGGGCACCATCAGCAGCAGCACCGCCGCGCCGCCGAACAGCAGGCCGAGCAGCATCCGCCCGCTGAGCCTTTCGCCGAGCACGGCCCAGGAGATCAGCGCCGACCACAGCGGCATGGTGAAGCCCAGCACCGAGGCTTGTCCCGACGGAATCAGGATCGCCGAATAGGTGCTGGCGATGTTCCAGTACACCAGGTAGAAGAACGTGGCGACCACGATGGTCGGCCAGTACTCTCGCGGGATCGTCAGCGACTGCCCGCGCGCACGGGCCACCGCCAGCAGCGCCACGCCAGCGAGCGTGACGGCGATGGCGCGGAAGGTCCACACCGAGATCTCGCGCACCGCAAAGGCGAACAGCGGCCAGTTGGTGCCCCACACCAGCGTCAGCACCACCAGCAGGGCCAGCGCGCGGCGCGGGATGCCTTGTTCGCTCATGCGGCGCGGCTTGGCGCGGTGCGATGCAGTTTCAAGGACAGGTCAGACGCGGTCGAGCAGCCGCTCCAGCTGGTCGGCCACCACCGCGGGTTGCTCCAGCGGAGTCCAGTGGCCGGCATCCTCGACGATGTGCAGCCGCGCGCCGGGAATCAGCGCCGCGGCCTCGCGCGACAGCGCCAGCGGCGTGACCTGGTCGACCCGGCCGCACAGCACCAGCGTCGGCACGTCCAGCTGCGCCAGCATCGCACGATGGTCGGCGCGGCCGATGATGGCCTGGATCTGCCGCACAGCCGCGTCGGCACCCACGTCGCGCATGATGTGCTGGCAGCCCAGCATCAGCATCACGTCGGACAGCCGGTCGGCATGCACGCCGCGGCGCAGCAGGGTCAGCGACTCCGCACCGAAATCGCGCTGCAGCCCGGCAATCAGGGCTTCGCGTACCGGGATGTTTTCTGCAGGCTCGGGCCGGCACGAGGTGTCGACCAGCGCCAGCGCGGCCACGCGCCGGGGCGCATCGGCCAGCATCTGCAGGGCCACATAGCCGCCCATCGAAAAGCCGGCCAGCACCAGTGGCGTGTCGGCCGGCACGCCGGACACCTCGGCCCAGGCGTCGATGGACATCTGCACCATGTTGTCCTGTCGGCGCAGGTTGGGGATGCGGATGTCGGCGCGTCCACGCAGCCGCGAGGCCACCGGCGCCCAGACGCGTTCGTCGTTCAGCAGGCCATGCAGCAGGACAAGGGTGGGTTTCATCGATGTTCGGTCAGCGCCGCTCCCAAGTCAGCCGGTGGTGCCGAGCCAGGTCACTGCCCGGCACGGTGTCCGAGGCCGACAGCGTCAGCCGGCCCGCGGCGTCGAAATGCATGTCGCGCACTTGCTCGGTTCCGACGAAATTCGGGTTCAGCGACATCGTCACCTGGTGTACCACCTGCGGCCGGCCCTCATGGGTGCGTAGCGTGTAGCGGCCGGCATAGCTGAAGTAACTTTCGAAGGCGGACAGGGCTTCGGCCGTGGGCAGTTTGCGCATGCTGTCGCCGCTGAGCCGTGGCCGTTCGCCGCGCGCGATGCAGGCGTTCATCCAGCCGTCAGCGGTGTACAGGATCAGCCCCATTGCGTCGGGTCCGTAGGGCAGCGTGGCCGCGCGGCCGTCGCCATAGGCGATCTCCCAGCGACACAGGTGCCAGGTGCCGAGCAGGGGGTTGGCTGGGGTGGAGCTCATCGGATCAGGCAGTGGCGACGCACTGCCGAGTATGGCCGACGCCGGCGCACGCCGCCTGGGCGACAGCCTGCGGCCGCGCACATCAGGCAAACTCAAGCCCTTGCCGCGAGGCTGCGGCGCAGCACGAGGATCGGACATTCATGGGACCGTTGAAGGGACTGCGGATCATCGAACTGGCCGGCATCGGCCCCGGACCATTCTGCGCGATGCTGCTGGCCGACATGGGCGCCGATGTGGTGCGCGTCGACCGCACCGAGGCCAGCGGCCTGGGCGTGCCGATGGACAAGCGCTACGACATCAACGGCCGCAACCGCCGCTCGGTAGCGCTGGACCTGAAAGCGCCCGCCGGACGCGATGCGGTCAAGCGCCTGGTGGCGGGCGCCGACATCCTGATCGAAGGCTTCCGCCCCGGCGTGGCCGAGCGGCTGGGCCTGGGACCGGCCGACTGCCACGCGATCAACCCCGGCCTGGTCTACGGCCGCATGACCGGCTTCGGCCAGAGCGGACCGATGGCGCAGGCCGCGGGTCATGACCTGAACTACATCGCGCTGACCGGCGCACTGCATGCCATCGGCCCGGCGGGCGGCAAGCCGGTGCCGCCGCTGAACCTGGTGGGCGACTACGGCGGCGGTGCGCTGTACCTGGCGATGGGCCTGCTGGCCGCGCTGCACGAACGCACCCAGTCCGGACGCGGCCAGGTGGTGGATGCGGCGATGGTCGACGGCGCCGCCTCGCTGGCCTCGATCTTCTACGGCATGACGGCCAGCGGCCGCTGGAGCGCCAAGCGCGGCGACAACCTGCTCGACGGCGGCGCGCCGTTCTACGACACCTACGAGACGGCCGACGCCAAGCACGTGTCCATCGGCGCGCTGGAGCCGAAGTTCTTTGTCGAGATGGCCGAGCGCATTGGCCTGGACGCGCGCTTCATCAAGGGTCAGTACGACCGCAAACTGTGGCCCGAGATGCGCGCCGAGATGACGCGCATCCTGCGGGGCAAGTCACGTGACGAATGGTGCACCGTGCTCGAAGGCAGCGACGCCTGCTTCGCGCCAGTGCTCAGCATCGAGGAAGCGCCTCGGCATCCGCACGCGCAGGCGCGTCAGGCCTTCATCGATGTGGCCGGCGTGCTGCAGCCCGGCCCGGCGCCGCGCTTCGACCGCAGCCCCGCCGGCCCGGTGAAGCCAGCGCCGGCGGTCGGGGCGCATACCGACGAGGTATTGGGCGAGGCCGGCTTCAGCGCCGACGAGATTGCCGCGCTGCATGCGGCCGGCGCAGCACTGCAGGCGTGAGCGCACCGCGCGCCGGCAACATCCGACCCGCGGCATCGGTGCTGGTGCTGCGCGACGGCGCACGGGGCGTCGAGGTGCTGCTGATGCGCCGCCCGGAGCGCGGCGACAACGACTTCCGCAGCGGTGCCTGCGTGTTCCCCGGCGGCGTGCTCGATGCCGCCGACAGCGCTGCCTGGCCCTGGTGCCTGGGCCAGGACGATGCACAGGCCAGCGCGCGGCTCGGCCTGAGCGAAGGCGGACTGAACTACTTCGTCGCGGCGCTGCGCGAGTGTTTCGAGGAGGTGGGCCTGCTCTTCGTCTGCCGGCCCGACGGCAGCCCCGCCGACCTGGGACCGCATGCCGAGGCGCTGCGCGACTGGCGCCACCGGCTGCACCACGGCCAGGCCACGATGGCGGCGTTGTGCGAGGCCTTCGACTGGCGGCTGGACCTGCGCGAGATGGCCTACTTCAGCCACTGGCTGACGCCGGTGGTGCGGCCCAAGCGCTTCGACACGCGCTTCTTCGTGCGCCTGGCGCCACCCACACAGGAAGCAATGCCCGACCTGGGCGAGGCACTGGAGCTGATGTGGCTGACGCCCGACGAGGCGCTGGACCCGCAGCGTGCGCTCAAACTTCTGAACGTCACGCAACGCACGCTGCAGGAGATGCGCGGCTTCGACAGCGCCCGCGCGGCCTTTGAACACGCGCTGGCGCTGCGCGGCGTGGCGCTGCACTTTCCGCGGCCGGCGCTGGGCCCCGAGGGGCCGCGCTTCGTCATCGAGAGCGACCCGGCCTACCAGGAGGTGGCCCACCTCGACCCCGATGGGCGCGGCGATGTGCGCTGCGAGCTGGCTCCGGGCGAGGTCACGCAGCTGTCGCCGCGGCTGTGGCGCGTTGCCGGCGCGACCGGGCATGCCTTCCTGGTCAGCGACAGTGCGCGCAGCCAGACGGTGCTGATCGATGCCGACGCAGCCGATGCGGCGCAGAGCGCGGCGTTGCAAGCGCTGGGGGGGCCTGCATTGCCGCAGACGTTGTCCACCCGGCCCGGCACCGCCGCGCAGGCCCGCCTGCAACTTGGCGCCGACTGCACGCTGCACGTGCTCGACCGCGCCGCAGCCGGACTGGTCTATGTGCTCGAGCAAGACGGCATCGCCATCGCCGACGCGGTCTGCGCGCCACCGGCCGCGCCGGACGTGGGCTGGCTGGCGCCGACGCGCGGCTTCATGCGCCGCCTTCGTTCCGGCTGAGCCGCGCTCAGCCCGCCGCCGCAACGCTCAGCCGACTCAGACCTGAGCACCTGCCACGGCGGGCGGTGGCGCCACCCACTGCCCGTCCAGCAGCAGCTGGTGCGGCTGGAACTGCGACTTGTAGGCCATCTTCGGGCTGCGCTCGATCCAGTAGCCCAGGTACACATGGCGCAGCTTCAGCGACTTGGTCTGCTCGATCTGCCACAGCACGCTGTAGGTGCCATAGCTGGCCGCCGCGTCCGGCTCGTAGAAGGTGTAGACGGCCGAGATGCCGTCGTTCAGCACGTCCAGGATCGACACCATCTTCAGCGCGCCCGGGTTGCCATCGGCGGCCGGCTCGCGGAACTCGACCAGGCGTGAATTGACACGGCTTTGCAGCAGGAACTGGGTGTACTGGTCGACACTGTCGTGGTCCATGCCGCCGCCGCTGTGACGCCCGGCCTGGTAGCGCAGGTACAGCTGGTAGTGCTCGGGCACGAAGCACAGGCGCAGCACGCGCGCCTTCAGGGTGCCGTGTGCCTTCCAGGCGCGGCGCTGGCTGCGCGAGGGCTTGAAGGTGGCCACCGGAACGCGCAGCGGCACGCAGGCGCGGCAGCCGTCGCAGTAGGGCCGGTAGGTGAACATGCCGCTGCGCCGGAAGCCGTTGGCCACCAGGCCCGAATAGACGTCGGCGTTGATCAGGTGGCTGGGCGTGGCCACCTGCGAGCGCGCCTGCCGCTGCGGCAGGTAGCTGCACGGATAGGGTGCCGTCGCATAGAACTGCAACGAGGAAAGCGGGAGTTCCTTGGGGTGCGTCACGCGCCGTCTCTACAGGGGGTGTCTTGCAGCGCCTGAAGCTGCAGCCACATGCGGGAATCATAGGTCCAATCAACGATGTCCGGCTCCCCCGACACGCGGGACAGGTGCTGCTCGAAGGTATTGCGCGACACCTCGTGCGCGCCCAGCGACGCCAGATGGCCGGTGTTCTGCTGGCAGTCGATCAGACGCACGCCGTGATGGCGGCAGAGGCACACCAGCGCCGCCAGCGCCACTTTCGAAGCGTCAGTGGCCCAGGCGAACATCGATTCGCCGAACACCATGCGGCCGATGGCCACGCAGTACAGGCCGCCGACGAGCCGACCGTCGACCCAGGTCTCGACGCTGTGCACACGGCCGCGCCGGTGCCATTCGGTGTAGGCCGCCACCATCGCCGGCACGATCCAGGTGCCGGACTGGCCGTCGCGCGGCGTGCGCGCGCAGGCCTCGATGACCTGCTCGAAGGCGCTGTCGATGCGCAGTTCGCAGTGCGGGCTGCGCACGAAGCGGCGCAAGGTCTTGCCCAGGCTCTTCGACACCTTGAACTGCGCCACCGGCAGCACCATGCGCGGGTCGGGGCTCCACCACAACACCGGCTGGCCAGGGCTGAACCAGGGGAAGACGCCGTGACGGTAGGCCTCTTCCAGCCGCTGCGGCGTCAGGCCGCCTCCTGCCGCGAGCAGGCCCGGCGCATCGCTGTCCGGTCCGAGCGCCAGCCGTGTGGGCGGCAGCGGATCATCGTCGTCGATCCAGTTCAGCATCTGCATGCGCACACTATGGCAGCGTCGGCATGTCCTTGGTCGCGCCCCTTCAAATTGCTTGACATCTAAAGCATTGACCTCCAAACTAGAGTCATGTTCAATGGTGCCGAAGGCAACGACGCATGAAGATCGTCTGCATCGGGGGCGGGCCTGCCGGGCTGTACTTCGGGCTGCTGATGAAGCAGCTGGATCCGCGCCACGACATCACCGTGGTCGAACGCAACAAGCCCTACGACACCTTCGGCTGGGGCGTGGTGTTCTCCGACGCCACCATGGAGAACATGCGCCAGTGGGACCCGCCCACCGCGGCCGAGATCCAGCAGGCCTTCAACCACTGGGACGACATCGAGCTCAAGTTCAAGGGCCGCACATTGCGCAGCGGCGGCCACGGCTTCGTCGGCATCGGGCGGAAGAAGCTGCTCAACATCCTGCAGGCGCGCTGCGAGCAGCTGGGCGTGAAGCTGCTGTTCGAAACCGAGGCGAATTCCGACGCCGACTTCCCCGACGCCGACCTGATCATCGCCAGCGACGGCATCAACTCCAAGATCCGCAACCAGTACGCTGCAACCTTCAAGCCGGACATCGTGACCCGCCCCAACCGCTACATCTGGCTGGGCACGCACCGTCTCTACGACGCCTTTACCTTCGTCTTCGAGAAGACCGAGCACGGCTGGTTCCAGGCGCACATCTACAAGTTCGACGACAACACCACCACCTACATCGTCGAGACGCCTGAAAGCGTGTGGAAGGCGCATGGCCTGGACCAGGCCGGCATGGACGAATCCATCGCCTTCTGCGAGAAGCTCTTCGCCGAGGACCTGCAGGGCCACAAGCTGATGACCAACGCGCGCCACCTGCGCGGCTCGGCCTGGCTGAACTTCCAGCGCGTGACCTGCGAACAGTGGTCGCACTTCAACGGCCGTGCCCACGTGGTGCTGATGGGCGATGCGGTGCACACCGCGCACTTCGCCATCGGCTCGGGCACCAAGCTGGCGATCGAGGACGCGATCGAGCTGACGCGGCAGTTCAAGGAACTCGGCGACACGCCCGAGCAGATCCCCGAGGTGCTGCAGCGCTACCAGGCGCTGCGCCGCGTCGACGTGCTGCGCCTGCAGAACGCCGCCTGGAACGCGATGGAATGGTTCGAGGCGGTGGGCCAGCGCTATGCCGACCAGCTACCGCCCGAGCAGTTCATGTATTCGATGCTGACGCGCAGCCAGCGCATCAGCCACGAGAACCTGCGCCTGCGCGACAGGGCCTGGCTCGAGGGCTTCGAGCGCTGGTTCGCCGAATCCGCCGGGCTGCAACTGCCGGCGCATGTGCCGGCGCCGCCGCCGATGTTCACGCCCTACACGGTGCGCAGCGTCACGCTGAAGAACCGCGTCGTCGTCTCGCCGATGGCGCAGTACTCTTGCGTCGACGGCCTGCCCGGCGACTACCACCTGATCCACCTGGGTGCGCGTGCGCTCGGCGGTGCCGGCATGGTGGTGGCCGAGATGACCTGCACCTCGGCCGATGCGCGCATCACGCCGGGCTGCCCGGGCCTGTGGAACGAGGCACAGCGCGACGCGTGGAAACACATCGTCGACACGCTGCACCGCCAGTCGGACGCGAAGATCGCGCTGCAGATCGGCCATGCCGGGCCGAAGGGCTCGACCAACGCGCCCTGGGACGCCGACGGTGCCGACCGGCCGCTGCCCGCGGGCAACTGGCCGCTGCTCGCGGCTTCGGCGGTGCCCTACCTGGACGACGGCGCCATGCCGCGCGCGATGAGCCGCACCGACATGGAGCGGGTACGCGACGATTTCGTACGCAGCACGCGCTACGCCGCCGAGGCCGGCTTCGACTGGCTGGAGCTGCACTGCGCGCACGGCTACCTGTTGTCCAGCTTCATCTCGCCGCTGACCAACCGGCGCAGCGACGACTACGGCGGCAGCCTCGCCAACCGCCTGCGCTACCCGCTCGAGGTCTTCGCTGCGGTGCGCGAGGCCTGGCCGCAACACCTGCCGCTATCGGTGCGCATCTCGGCGCACGACTGGGTCGATGGCGGCATCACGCCCGACGACGCGGTGCAGATCGCCCGCGCCTTCAGGTCCGCCGGCGCCGACATGATCGACTGCTCCTCCGGCCAGGTCAGCGCACTGCAGAAGCCCACCTACGGCCGCATGTACCAGACGCCCTTTGCCGACCGCATCCGCAACGAAGCCGGCATCGCCACCATCGCGGTGGGCGCGATCAGCGAGGCCGACCATGTCAACAGCATCATCGCCGCTGGCCGCGCCGACCTGTGCGCCGTCGCCCGGCCGCACCTGGCCAACCCGGCCTGGACCTTGACCGAAGCCGCCAAGATCGGCTACACGCCGATGCCCTGGCCCAAACAGTATCTGGCGGGTAAGGGCCAGATGGAAACCCTGTTCGCACGCGAGAAGGCTCTTCAGGCTGCGCCGGTCGAAAAGGAACCGGCGTGATGAAGCGGGCTGCAAGACACGAGATCACTCCGCTGCTCGGCGACCAGAGCATCGGGCTGGAAGCGCGCATGTCCAGCGACGACCACCATTCGCTGCGGCTGTGGCTGCGCCTGCTCGCCTGCAGCACCGACATCGAGACGGAAATCCGCAAGCGGCTGCGCGCCAGCCATGGCATGACGCTGGCGCGCTTCGACTACCTGGCGCAACTGCACCGCCACCCGGACGGCCTGCGCATGAGCGCGCTGTCGCGCTTCCTGATGGTCACTGGCGGCAACGTCACCGGGCTGACCGACGAGCTGGAGAAGGACGGCCTGGTGCAGCGCGATGCTGAGCCCGGCGACCGGCGCTCCTACCGCGTGGCGCTCACTGCCAAGGGCCGCAAGGTCTTCGAGAAGATCGCCAGCGAGCACGAACGCTGGGTGGTCGAATTGTTCGGCGGCATCGGCGAGGCCGAGCGCCAGCAGCTGTACCACCTGCTCGGCCGGCTGCGCGTGCAGCTGTCCGCACGCCACGACACCCCCCAGGAGACCCCGTCCCCATGAGCACAGACCCCTCCTTGCTGGCCGGCAACCGCCGCCCCCAGGCCGACTACCGCGCCGAACATTTCCTGTGGAGCGTGCAGGACGGCATCGGCACCATCACGCTGAACCGGCCCGAGCGCAAGAACCCGCTGACCTTCGATTCCTATGCCGAGCTGCGTGATCTGTTCCAGCGCCTGAAGCATGCCGACGACGTCAAGGTGGTGCTGGTGCATGGCGCCGGCGGCAACTTCTGCTCCGGCGGCGACGTGCACGAGATCATCGGCCCGCTGATCCAGCTGAAGGCGCCCGAGCTGCTGATGTTCACGCGCATGACTGGTGATCTGGTCAAGGCCATGCGCCATTGCCCGCAGCCGATCGTCGCGGCGATCGACGGCGTGTGCGCCGGCGCCGGCGCGATCATCGCGATGGCCAGCGACCTGCGCTACGGCACCTCGCGCAGCAAGGTGGCCTTCCTGTTCAACCGCGTCGGCCTGGCCGGCTGCGACATGGGCGCGTGCAACATGCTGCCGCGCATCGTCGGCCAGGGCCGCGCGTCCGAGCTGCTGTACACCGGCCGCGCCTTGGGCGGCGACGAGGCGGCGTTGTGGGGCTTCTACAACCGGCTGTGCACGCCCGAAGCGGTGGTGGACGAGGCCCGCGCGCTGGCGCAGGAGCTTCGCGCCGGGCCGACCTTCGCCAACGGCATCACCAAGAGCATGCTGCACCACGAATGGGCCATGGACGTGGACCAGGCCATCGAGGCCGAGGCCCAGGCGCAGGCGCTGTGCATGTTGACCGAGGACTTCGGCCGCGCCTACCGCGCCTTCGCCGCCAAGAGCAAGCCGGTGTTCGAAGGCAATTGAGCCGGGGACTGACATGAGCGACACCCGATACCTGGACTGGCCGTTCTTCGAATCGCGCCATGTCGAGATGCAGCGCGAGCTGGACGCCTGGGCCAAGGCCCACATCTCGCAGGAGCCGCACACCAACGTCGACGGCCATTGCCGCGAGCTGGTGGCCGCGCTCGGCGAGGCCGGCTGTTTGCGCCATGCCGTGGCCGGCAGCGCCTACGGCGGGACGGGCGAGGTGCTGGACACGCGCGCGCTGTGCCTGATGCGCGAGACACTGGCGCGGCATTCGGGGCTGGCCGACTTTGCCTTCGCGATGCAGGGCCTGGGCTCGGGTGCGATCTCGCTGCACGGCACGCCGGCGCAGAAGGAGCGCTACCTGACCAAGGTGGCGCGCGGCACGGCCATAGCCGCCTTTGCGCTGTCCGAGCCCGAGGCCGGCTCCGACGTGGCGGCGATGAGCTGCGCAGCGCGGGTCGAAGGCGACGAGGCAGTGCTGAACGGCAGCAAGACCTGGATCTCCAACGGCGGCATCGCCGATTTCTACGTGGTCTTCGCGCGCACCGGCGAGGCCGAGGGCGCGCGCGGCATCTCCGCCTTCATCGTCGACGACGGCACACCCGGCCTCGACATCGCCGAGCGCATCGACGTCATTGCACCGCACCCGCTGGCGCGGCTGGAGTTCCACGACTGCCGCATTCCCTTGAGCCAGCGCATCGGCGAGGCCGGCCAGGGCTTCAAGATCGCGATGCGCACGCTGGACGTGTTCCGAACCTCTGTCGCGGCCGCGGCCTTGGGCATGGCGCGGCGTGCGCTCGACGAGGCGCTGCATCGCGCCACCACGCGCCACATGTTCAAGCAGCGGCTGGCCGACTTCCAGCTGACACAGGCCAGCCTGGCCAAGATGGCCACCACCATCGACAGCGCCGCGCTGCTGACCTACCGCGCCGCCTGGATGCGCGACCAGGGCCACAACGTCACGCGCGAGGCGGCCATGGCCAAGATGATGGCCACCGAAGGCGCGCAGCAGGTCATCGACGCGGCGGTGCAGATGTTTGGCGGCCGAGGCGTCGTCAGCGAGCAGCCGGTGGAGCGGCTGTACCGCGAGATCCGCGCGCTGCGCATCTACGAAGGCGCCACCGAGGTGCAGCAGCTGATCATCGCGCGCGAACTCCTGAAGGACATGAAAGGCTGACCGCCATGCCCAGCGCCTATGTCGACACCTTCGCCCGCGACCACCTGCCACCGCCGCAGGCGCAGCCCGAGTACCTGTTCGACCTGCCGACGCTGCAGTTCCCGGCGCAGCTGAACTGCGCCACCGAACTGCTCGACCGGCACGTGGCCGAAGGCCGCGGCGAGCGGCTTTGCATCCAGGCGCCGGGCCTGCACTGGACCTACGCCGAGTTGCAGGCCCAGGCCAACCGCATCGCCAACGTGCTGGTGCACGACATGGGGCTGGTGCCCGGTCACCGGGTGCTGCTGCGCGCGCCCAACAATCCGATGCTCGCCGCCTGTTGGTTTGCCGTGGTCAAGGGCGGCGGCATCGCGGTCGGCAGCATGCCGCTGCTGCGCGCCAAGGAGCTGAAGCAGATTATCGACAAGGCGCAAATCAGCCACGCGCTGTGCGACCTGCGCCTGGCCGAGGAGCTGAAGCTCGCCGCCGCCGACTGCCCAACGCTGACGCAGCTGCGCTTCTTCAACGACCCCGGCGCCGACGGGCTGGAAGCGGCGATGGCGCGCCAGCCGGCCACCTTCCCCAATGTGGACACCGCGGCCGACGACACCTGCCTGATGGCCTTCACCTCGGGCACCACCGGAAGCCCGAAGGGCACGATGCACTTCCACCGCGACGTGATGGCCGCCTGCGCCTGCTGGCCGCCGCACGTGCTGCGGCCGACCGAAGACGACGTGTTCGTCGGCAGCCCGCCGCTGGCATTCACCTTCGGGCTGGGCGGCCTGCTGCTGTTCCCGATGAGCGTGAGCGCGTCCACCGTGCTGGTGGAGCGGGTCTCGCCGCCGGAGCTGATGGCCGCGGTGCAGCAGTTCGGCGCGACGGTGATGTTCACCGCGCCCACCTCGTACCGCGCCATCGCGCTGTCGCTGCAGGGCAAGCCCTGGCCGGCGAAGAGCCTGCGCAAGTGTGTCTCGGCCGGCGAGGCGCTGCCCGCGGCCACGCGCAAGTTGTGGCGCGACGCCAGCGGGTTGGAGATCATCGACGGCATCGGCTCCACCGAGCTGCTGCACATCTTCGTCAGCGCCGACGAACACCAGGCCCGGCCGGGCGCCACCGGCAAGGCCGTGCCGGGCTACGTGGCCTGCGTGATGGACGCCGAGGGCCGGCCGCTGCCGCCGGGCCAGATCGGAGCGCTGGCCATCAAGGGCCCGACCGGCTGCAAGTACCTGGCCGATGCGCGCCAGTCGCAGTATGTGCGCGACGGCTGGAACTACACCGGCGACGCCTACCTGCTCGACGACGACGGCTACTTCCACTACCAGTCGCGCACCGACGACATGATCATTTCGGCCGGCTACAACATCGCCGGCCCGGAGGTCGAGGACGCGCTGCTGCGCCACCCCGACGTGGCCGAATGCGGCGTGGTCGGCGTACCCGACGACGAGCGCGGCCAGATCGTCAAGGCCTTCGTCGTGCTCAAGCCCACGGCGCAGCCGAACCCGGCCACGGCCGCCGCGCTGCAGGACTACGTCAAGCAGGCCATCGCGCCCTACAAGTACCCGCGCGCGATCGAGTTTCTCGACAAGCTGCCACGCACCGAGACCGGCAAGCTGCAGCGCTTCAAGTTGCGCCAGACATGAGTCTGCAGCACGGCTTCGAGCGGCCGTTGCGCGTCCGCTTCGCGCATTGCGACCCGGCCGGCATCGTCTTCTTCCCTCAATACCTGGTGATGCTCAACAACCTGGTCGAGGACTGGGTCGACGACGCGTTGGGCGTGCCCTATGCCGAGCTGATCGGCCGGCGCCGCACCGGGCTGCCCACCGTCAGCCTGCAATGCGAATTCACCGCCATCAGCCGCATGGGCGACGAGGTGACGATGGGCCTGTCGGTGGAGCGAGTGGGCGGCAAGTCGCTCACGCTGCAGCACGGCTGCCGCTGCGGCGACGAACCACGCATGCGCGCGCGTCAGGTGCTCGTGTTCACGAATCTGGACACGCATCGCGCCATCGACATCCCCGGCGACTTGCGCGCCGCCCTCGAACGCTTCACTTCCAAGGCCACGCAATGACACAAGTACTGCAACCGCCCGGCTGGGCGCGCCCCAAGGGATATGCCAACGGCGTGGCCGTGCGCGGCCGCCAGGTCTTTGTCGCCGGTATGATCGGCTGGGACGGACAAGGCCAGTTCCACACCGACGATCTGGCCGGCCAGGTGCGCCAGGCCCTGCACAACGTGGTGGCGGTGCTGGCCGAGGCCGGCGCCAAGCCCGAGCACATCGTGCGCATGACCTGGTACGTGACCGACAAGCGCGAGTACCTGCGCGAAGCGCGCGAGATCGGCGCGATCTACCGCGCCGTCATCGGCAGCTTCGAGGTGGCGATGACGGCCGTGCAGGTGGCGGCGCTGATCGAGGACCGCGCCAAGGTCGAGATCGAGGTCACCGCCGTCATTCCTGACTAGGCGGCTTGGCCGGCGTGGCATACCACTGCTCGCGAGGCACGAGCTTGGCGGTCGCCGGGTCGCCCAGGTAGTGCGGCGACATGATCTGCACGCCGTGTTCGTTGAACAGGTCCTGGATGTTGGCGTGCAGCAGGCTCATCACCTCGGCACGCGGTCGCGGCTCGCTGGGCACGGCCTGGCAGACCAGCCGGTACTCGGGGTAGAAGTCCGACAGCGCCACCTGGAACACATGCGGCGGCGGGTCGGCCAGCACGCCCGGCGTGCGCCGCGCGGCTTCGACCAGCAGCGCATTCACCTGCCGCCACGGTGCGTCGTAGCCGATGGTCACGGTGGTGTCGACGATGAAGCCCTTGCCCTTGACGCTGCGCGAGTAGTTGCGCGTCACCGCGCCCAGCACCTGCGAGTTCGAGATCGTCAGTTCCTCGCCCATGCCGGTGCGGATGCGCGTGGTGAACGCGCCCAGGTTCGTCACCGTGCCTTCGTTGTTGTCGACCCGCACGTACTCGCCGACGTGGAAGGTGCGGGTGTAGGTCAGGATCAGGCCGCTGGCGAGCTGGCCCACCAGGTTCGACGCGCCCAGCGACAGCATCAGGCCGATCAGCACCGACAGGCCCCTGAACGCCTCGGTGTCCGAACCGGGCAGGTACGGATAGGCCATCGCGATCGCGAACAACCACACCGCGCCGATGCACAGCTTGGAGGTGATCGACGCCACGTCGGCATCGAGCCAGCTCAGACGCACCTGGCCGGCGCCGACCTTGAGGAAGAAGCTGCGCAGCACGCGCGTCAGTGCCCAGGCCAGCCAGAAGATCATTGCCGCCGCCAGCAGATCGGGAATGGCATGCACGATGGCCAGCACGAAGCGGCTCAGCAGCCCGAACAGGAAGTCGTTCAGCTGCTCGCCCCAGGGCCGGGTGAACGGGAATTGCGCCAGCGACAGGCTCAGCCACTCGTAGACCAGCAGCAGCGCCAGCCCCCAGAACACCGTGTTCAGAAGCCACTGCTCGAAGCGAATCAGGCCCTCGCGCCGCACCAGCTCGACACCGCCGACACGCAGCCGGTCGGCATGCGCCAGCGTCTGGCCGGTCAGCCAGGCCTGGATACGCTGTCGTGCCTTGCGCAGCAGCCACGTCAGCCCGAGCATCACGGCACCGGCACCGAGCGTGATTGCCACGGCAGTCAGCAGCGACTTCAGGTTGCGTGACTCGCGTGATTCGTCGATCACGCGCTGCAGCATCTGCGCCGCCGCGTCGGCGCTGGCCTGCGCACCGGCAAGCGTACGCTCCTCACTGTCCTCCGGCACGACGGCAAACATCAGCGCACCGTCGAGGCGCACCAGCACGCCCTCGGCGACGTTGGTGGTTTCCACCTTCAATTCGCCGCCACGTCGCAACGCCCTGCGAATGCGCTCCTCGCTTTCGGCGGCACGTACCACCGCGGGGATGCCGAACAGGCTGCCGCGCACCGTGACGATCTCGCGGTTCATCACGACCACGCGCCCCGGAGGCTGATGCAGCGCGGCGCCCGGCTGAACGGCCAGCGACGTCAGCGGCGGCGATGAAGCGCTGGCATCGGGCGCCTGGGCGAAAGCCTGGGGTCCGGCTGTCAGGCCCCACAGCAGGCACAGCGCCCCACCCAGCAGCCTCGTCACCCAAGCCATGAACCTGTCCTCGCCACCATGCCGAATCGGCCGCAGCGAGTCTACCGAAGCGGCAGCGGCCTCAAGGTCGCACCGCCGGGCTTTCCAGCGGCATGCCGCGCGCGCGCCACGCCAGAAACAGTTCCAGCTCAAGCCACTCTGCCGCGCCCCAGGCAAAGGGTTCGGCGCGCACACCGCTCAGGCAGGCGCGCAGGCGGCGCTGCAGCGAGCCCAGGCCCTGCCACTCCAGCCGGTAGATCGGATAGCCGGTGGGGTGCGCCTGCGGGATCGGGCTGCCGCCCAGGCGCCGGCCGGCATGGGCCTCGTGGCAATCGCTGCAGGCCAAATCGAGCTGGCCCAGGCGCTGGTGGAAGAGCCGGCGGCCGCGATCGCGCGCCGGCTCCAGCCGCGGGTCGGCCGGCGGCGTGATCGGCAGCCCGCGCGACTGAAAGGCGACGTAGGCCTCCAGCGCCAGCGCCTGCGGCGCGTCGCCGGGCGTGATGGCCTGCGGCTGAAGCTTCTGGCGGCAGCTCGCGATGCGCTGGCGCAGATCGATCGGGCGCTGCAGCGCCGTGTCGAAGGCCGGGTAGCGCGCCGCGACTCCGCGCATAGCCTGCCGCGCCGCGCCGTGGCAGCCGGCGCAGGATCGCCCGTCGGCGCCGACCGGCTGCGACCAGACCGCCTCGCCTTCCAGCACCCACAGCATGCCCGGATTCAGCGCATCGTCGCGCTGCATGGCCTGCGTGCTTTCGCCCATGAACTCCAGGCCGGAGCGGCGACCATCGGGCAGCGGTTCGGCCACCGCGGCCGAGCCCAGCAGCGCCAACAGCGCACACGCCCACGCCCACGCCCTCATGTGACGCTGATCGTGCGCTGCTCGCGGTGCTGGAAGCCGTGATCGCCTTCCCAGACGAAGTCCAGCGTGCCGCTGTCCAGCGCCAGCGCGCTGAACTCCAGGTACGGGTTGGCGGCAATCGCGGGGAACAGCTCCACCGCGACCACGCGCTCGCCGTTCCAGCTGCAGCTGAAGCGGCGCACGATGTCGCGCGGCAGCAACCGGCCGTCGGCACCGACACGGTAGCCGCTTTCCATCGGGTGCTGCAGCAGCACGCGCAGCGTGACCGTCTCGCCACGGCGCGCGCCGCTGGGGGCGGTGATCAGCGTGCGCGCCATGCTCGCTACTCGATGCACGCGGCCAGCGTCACCACCACCTCAACGCGCTGCGCCCAGCAGCTGCCGTCGCCCAGCCGCGCCACCGCCACCAGCTGCTGCGAGGTGGCCAGGCGGATGCGCGTGGACACGCTGCGCGTGGCGGCGCGCGGCCCGAAGTCCACGCGCAGCACGTCGCTCTGCGGGTTGCGCTCGTTGAACAGCGCCAGCGCCGCCACCTCGGCGGCCGGCGCGCCGGGCACGCTGATCGTCACCGGCACGGTGTTGCCGTTGTCCACCAGCGGCGCCACGTCCAGCTGCACCTTGCCCTCGCGCAGCGGCGCGCCTTCGGTGAAGCTGCGGATCGCCGCGGCCATCGCCTCGGGCGTGGCCCGTGCCGGCGGCAGCAGCACGACGCTGGCGGCCAGAATCAGGGCACGGCGCTTCATTGCGCTCTCAATCGCGCAGCGTGCGCAGCCAGGCCAGCACGTCCTCGATCTGCTGCGCCGAGAGCACGGTGCGGCCCTGCCAGGCTTCGCCCACGCGCTGCAGGCCTTCGACGCGGTAGTAGGCCGGCATGATCGACTCCGGATTCAACCGCCGCGCATCGACCAGCCGCAGCCGCAGCTGCGCCTCGCTCCAGCGCGCACCGGCACCGGCCAAGTCGGTGGCCAGGTTGCCCTGGAAGCGCTCCTCGGCAATCGGCGCGCTGTGGCACAGCAGGCACAAACCCGTCTGCCGGCTGACGACGATGGCCCGGCCGCGCGCCGCATCGCCGGGCATGGCCGACAGCGGCTGCGGGATGCCGTCGCCGACCACCACCGGCTCGGCCTGCGCTGCGGCACACAGCAGCAAGGGCAGCAGGCATCTCCGCATCAGGCCTTCTTCAGGCTCTGGTTCTTCAGCGGCAGCTCGCGGATGCGCACGCCGGTGGCGGCAAAGATCGCGTTCAGCACCGCCGGCGCAGCCACCGCGATGGTCGGCTCGCCGACGCCGCCCCAGAAGCCGCCCGAGGGCACGATGATCGTTTCCACCTTGGGCATCTGCTTGAGAAGCATCACCGGGTAGGCGTCGAAGTTGGATTGTTCGATGCGCCCGTCCTTGAGCGTGCACTGGCCGAACAGCGCCGCCGACAGCCCGTAGACAAACGAGCCTTCGACCTGCATCGCGATCTGCTGCGGGTTGACCGCATGACCCGGGTCGGTGGCGGCAACGATGCGGTGGATCTTCAGCTCACCCGCCGGGCTGACCGAGACCTCGGCCACCGCCGCCACATAGCTGCCGAAGCCCATGGTCTGCGCCAGCCCGCGGTACACGCCGGGCGGCGGCGGTGTGCCCCAGCCGGCGCCCTGGGTTGCGGCTTCGAGCACCGCGCGGTGCTTCGGGTGCTTGTCCATCAGCTTCAGGCGGAAGGCCAGCGGGTCCTGCCCCTTGGCATGCGCCAGCTCGTCGATGAAACATTCCAGGTAGATGGCGTTCTGGTTCAGGTTGACGCCGCGCCAGAAGCCCGGCGGCACCGTCGGGTTGCGCATCGCATGGTCGACCAGCAGGTTCGGCACGCTGTAGCCGATGGAGGCCTCGGGCCCCGAGGCGTTGAGCCCCTGAAAGACCACCGGGTCGCGGCCGTCGCGCACGTTCTGCGGGAACACGCCGGCCAGGATCGACTGGCCCGAGATGCGCATGTGCAGCGCCGTCAGGTTGCCCTGCGCGTCCAGCCCAGCCTTGAGCTTGCACATCGTCACCGGGTGGTAACGGCCGTGCTGCATGTCCTCCTCGCGCGACCAGATCAGCTTGACCGGCGTGCCCGGCAGCTCCTTGGCGATGGCCACCGCCTGGCGCACCCAGTCGTGCACCGCGCCGCGCCGGCCAAAGCCGCCGCCGAGGTTGATCTTGTAAACCTCACATTGCGTCGCCGGCAACCCCGCGGCCTCGGAGGTGGCGGCGAGCGCCGCCTCGCCGTTCTGAGTCGGCGTCCAGACCTCGCAGCGCGTGGGCGTCCAGCGCGCGGTGGCGTTCATCGTCTCCATCGTCGCGTGGTTCTGGTGCGGGTAGGCATACACCGCCTCGACGGTGCGCGGCGCCGCAGCCAGCGCGGCGCGCGCATCGCCGCTGCTGTTGCCGACCACGGCCTCGGGTGCGTCCAGCCCGGCCTTCAGCACCGCCGCGAAGGCGGCACTGCTGGCCGTGGCGTTGGCCCCTTCGTCCCAGACGATGGGCAGCGCGTCGAGCGCGGTCTTGGCATGCCACCAGGTGTCGGCCACCACCGCCACCGCGCTGTCGCCGACCTGCACCACCTTCTTCACTCCGGAGCGTTGGGCAATGGCGGCGGCATCGAAGCTCTTCACCTTGCCGCCAAAGACCGGGCAGTCCTTGACGGCGGCATTGAGCATGCCGGGGAGCTTCAAGTCCATGCCGTAGACCTGCGCGCCGGTGAGCTTGTCCTTGGTATCCAGGCGCATCACCGGCTTGCCGGCGATCTTCCAGTCCTTCGGATCCTTCAGCGGCACGTTGGCCGGCACCGGCAGCCGGCCCGCCGCGTCGGCCACCTTGCCATAGCTGGTGCTGCGGCCGGTCGGAACGTGGGTGATGACGCTGCTGGCGGCGCGGCATTCACCCACCGGCACCTTCCATTCGTCGGCCGCGGCCTGCACCAGCATCATCCGGGCCGCGGCGCCGCCCTTGCGCACGTACTCGTGTGATTCGCGGATGCCCCGGCTGCCGCCGGTGGAGAAGTTGCCCCACACCCGGTTGCGCGCCAGGCTTTGCCCAGGGGTGGGCTGCTCGGTGCTGACCTTGGACCAGTCGCAGTCCAGTTCCTCGGCCACCAGCTGCGCCAGCCCGGTGAGCGTGCCCTGCCCCATCTCCGACCGAACGATGCGGATGACCACGCGATCATCCGGCAGCACGCGCACCCAGGCATTGATCTCCGGCGGCGCCGCGTCCTGTGCCCGGGCCTCGCCGGGCCCGGCGACATGGAAACCGACCACCAGGCCGGCGCCGGCCGTGCCGAGGAAGCTGCGGCGGGAGATCACGGTGTCTTGCAGCATGGTCGCCTCCCGCTCAGGCCTTGGCGGCCGCGGCCTGCTTGATGCCGGCGCGCACGCGGTTGTAGGTGCCGCAGCGGCAGATGTTGCTCATCGCCGCGTCGATGTCGGCATCGCTAGGCTGCGGCTTGGCCGCCAGCAGCGCCGCAGCGGCCATGATCATGCCGCTCTGGCAGAAGCCGCATTGCGGCACGTCCAGTGCGGCCCAGGCCTTCTGCACCGGGTGTGAGCCGTCATTCGAGAGGCCTTCAATGGTGATGATTTTCTGGTTCGGATTCAACGCCGCCAGCGGCACCGCGCAGGAGCGCACCGCCGCGCCGTCGATATGCACCGTGCACGAGCCGCACTGCGCAATCCCGCAGCCGTACTTGGTGCCGGTCAACCCGAGCTGCTCGCGCAGCACCCACAGCAGCGGGGTGTCGGCTTCGGTTTCGACGGTCACCGACCTGCCATTGACGTTCAACACGGTCATGAAGCACCCCTTTCGGTTGCTGACAGCGCGCAGTCTAGTTTCGCGGGCGTTGGGTGACTTTGCATAGGGGTTATGGATCATCATCCATGGACGTATAAAACATTGCGAAATGTCCATTTATGGACTACCCTGTCCACATGGTTGCCGTGGCCCATGAACCCTTGCCCAATTACCCGGCGCTGTCTTCACCCGAGGCGGGCGCGGCGGCGCTGCGCACCTTCTGGCGCCTGGCCGAGGCCTGGAAGCTCAAGCCGGCCGAGCAGATGACGCTGCTGGGCGTGGGCCGCAGCGCGCTGTACCAGTGGAAGCAGGGCAAGGTGGGCCCGCTGGACCGCCATGTGCTGGAGCGGCTGTCCTACCTGTTCGGCATCTATGCCGCGCTGCAGTTGCTGCTGCCGCAGGGCCAGCGCGCCGACGAGTGGGTCCGCCGCCCCAACAGCGCGCCGCTGTTCAACGGCCAGTCGGCGCTGCAGCGCATGCTCGGCGGCCAGGTGGCCGACCTGTACGTGGTGCGCCAATACCTGGACGCGCAGCGCGGCGGCAAGGCGTGATCGACGAGGATGAGATCCCGCTGCGGGCCGTGGCCTGGAAGCCCAGCTACCGGCTGATCGCCTCGCGCTACCCCACGGTCGGCCTGTACGACGCCATCGCCGACCCAGCCGACCTGGACGTGGTGTTCGCGATCGAGGCGCTGACCAATCCTCGCCTGCGCAACGAACTGGGCGAGCTGCAGTTGGTGCCGAGCGGCGAGCGCCTCAGCGGCGCCGGCAGCACGCCGATCATGGCCGCCTTCACGCACCTGAACCCGGAGGGCTCGCGCTTTTCGGACGGCAGCTATGGCGTGTACTACGCGGCGAACGACCTGGACACCGCCATCGCGGAAGTCAGCCACCACCGGGCTGCATTCATGGCCCGCACGCAGGAGCCAGCGATCGACATCGACCTGCGGCTGATCGTCGCGCCGCTGGACGCGAAGCTGCACGACCTGCGCAGCCTGCGGCGCAGCGCGCCACAGCTCTACGACCCCTGCGACTACAGCGTCGGGCGGGTGCTCGGCCGCCAGCTGCGCGAGGCCGGCAGCTGGGGCGTGCTGTACCACAGCGTGCGCCGCCACGGCGGCCTGTGCGCCGGCGTGTTCCGGCCGCGCGCCTTGAAGCCGGCACGAGAGGCCGCGCACATCGCGTTGCACTGGGACGGATCGCGCATCACGCACTGGTTCGAGAAGCGCGCGCCCAACGCGGTGACCTGAGCCGTCAGCGCCCCTTGAAGCTTGGCGCTCGCTTCTCGACGAAGGCCACGGCCGCACCCTTGTGATCCTCGGTCTCGAAGGTGCGGATCATGTGCAGCGCCTCGGCATCCAGCACGTCGGACAGCGAGCCGCGCAGGCCGGTGTTGAGATTGCGCTTCATGTAGCCCACCGCCACGGTGGGCAGCGCGGCCAGTTCGGCCGCCCAGGCGCGCGCGGCGTCGGCCAGCTGCGCCGCAGGCACCGCGCGGTTGACCAGGCCGATGCGCTGCGCTTCCGCGCCGGTGATCACCTGGCCGGTGAAGTACATCTCGCGCGCCCTGGCCGCGCCCACCAGGTGGTTTAGGAAGTAGCTGCCGCCGAAGTCGCCGGACAGGCCGATCTTCGAGAACGCGGTGGTCAGCTTGGCGTCGTCGGCGGCGATGCGCAGGTCGCAGGCCAGCGCCACCGACAGCCCGGCACCGGCCGCCGGGCCGGGAATCACCGCCAGCGTCGGCTTGGGCATCTCGTGCAGCCAGCGTGCGACCTCCATGCGCGCGCGCAGGTCGGTGACCTTGGTGTCGAAGGACAGCGCGGCCGGCGCAGCGGCGACATTCTTCGCGAAGCTCTTGACGTCGCCGCCGGCGCAGAAGGCATTGCCCGTGCCGGTGACCACCACCAGGCGTACCGCCGGGTCCACCGCCAGGCGCGGCAGCGCCTCGGACAGCGCGTCCATCATCTCGCGGGTGAAGGCATTGCGGGCCTCCGGCCGGTTCATGGTCAGCGTGGCGATGCCGGCTTCGAAGCTCTCGATCAGATCCTGGCTCATGTCGTCTCCTGGGTGGATAAGGCGCGCCGATGCGTCGGCG
>JAGTRL010000327.1 GCA_018261815.1 Pseudomonadota bacterium | reverse complement strand
CCCACCGAAGGCATCCAGCCCAGCATCATCAAGGACATCGGCCGCGTCATCCGCATGCTGGCCGACCGCGGCATGAGCGGCGGCAAGCCGATGGCCATCGTGCTGGTGGAGCAGTACTACGACTTCGCCGCCGAGCTGGCCGACCAGTACCTGGTGATGGAGCGCGGCGAGATCGTGCAACGCGGCCGCGGCAAGGACATGGAAGCCGAAGGCGCGCGCCAGCGCATGTCGATCTGATACCGACTCGCGATCTACGGCATAGAAGCGCGGCGTCGGCACCCGGTGCGTTGCTGTCGCTCGTGAGGTCGTTGGGTTTCACGGGGCGGCGTGCCGAGTCGGCTGCGGTAGCGCGCTGCCGTCACCCGCGTTCTCCGGCCCACGCTCGCGGGCCGACGGCTTTTGTTCGCCCGCGTTGCCTCGTCGCCACCGGCCAGGCTGTGCACCAGTCAGCGTACCGCGAATGGGGCCTACGCCCGCGGGTGGCCACCATCGCACTACAACATGCGCTCGCGGTGCGCCGACAAGAAGACCGCGGTGGTGGCAGGGCGCGTGCTTCGGGTTCGCGGGCGCAGGCCCCATTCGCGGCACGCTGATTCCGTCACCGCCTGGTCGGCGATGACGAGGTAACCGCCGCAGGCCCAAACCGTCGGCCCGCGAGCGTGGGCCGGAGAACGCGGGCCCGGAGTACCCGCCACACTGAACGCTCGAACGCCGGCTGTGCCGTGGGCAGCGGGCGGCGGCTGTGCGCGTCAGCCGGCGCACGTTCCTATGCCTTTGATCGCGAATCCGTATGAGACGGGTGTTTACGACGGCACATCAGTCGGCAGCTTCGGCGTCGCCACCAGTTGGTCCGACAAGTTCCACGCTGAGATCAATGCGCTTGGTCCGCGGCAGCACCTTTTGTGCGGCGGCTTGGCGACGCTGTGGGTCGAAACCAGAGTGCTGCGAGGGATAGGCCAAGCGAGCCGCGCACCCTTGTGCCCTGCAAGGGGCATCGGTTCGCTCCGCATGAACTACGGCTTTGCCGTAGAATCTTCGCGTGCGAACTGTGGCCGAAACGCCGATCTTCCAGCGCTATGCGGGCTTGGTGTGGTCGGATGCCGAGCGCGACAAGTTCATCAACTGGATTGCAGCAAACCCCGAGGCAGGCGACCTGATTCGAGGCAGCGGTGGTTGCCGCAAGGTGCGGTGGTCCGCCGCAGGTCAAGGCAAGCGTGGTGGAGCCCGGGTGATCTACTTCAATGCGGATCAAGCGACCATCTGGCTCCTGATCGTCTACAAGAAGGGCGAGTTCGACAACCTGCCTACATCCTTCCTGGCCCAATTGCGACATGGAGTCGAAGATGTCCTCTGACATGGAAGCGTTCAAGCGCGATCTGCTGGAGTCGGTGCGGCAGATGCGCAGCGGCAAGGCAGCCCGCACTACCAGGGTCAAGATCCCTGACGCAGCGCAGGCCCGCGCGCGGGTCGGCATGTCCCAGCAGCAGTTCGCCGCGCTGCTGGGTGTCTCCGCACGCACCCTGCAGGACTGGGAGCAGGGCCGCCGTGAGCCAACTGGCGCGGCCAAGACCTTGTTGCGTGTTGCTGTGTCTCACCCGGAGGTGCTGGTGGAGTTGAATGCCTGATACCGCCTACCTCAGGCGAATCGGCGGCTCGGACCCCTTGCCGTTTGGCGTCTGCACGAGATCTGACGCTTGCACCAATTGTCAACGACGCGTCGCTTGTTACCGATGATCACCGTCCACCATCTCGAAAACTCGCGCTCGCAGCGCGTGCTGTGGCTGCTGGAAGAGCTGGGCCTGCCCTACGAGATCCAGCACTACCAGCGCGACCCCAAGACCAGCCTGGCACCCGCGGCGCTGCGCCAGGTGCACCCGCTGGGCAAGTCGCCGGTGATCACCGACGACGGCCGCGTGGTGGCCGAATCCGGCGCCATCATCGAGTACCTGGTCGAGCGCCACGGCCACGGCCGGCTCGCGCCGCCACCCGGCAGCGACGAGCGGCTGCGCTACACCTACTGGCTGCACTTTGCCGAAGGCTCGGCCATGCCACCGCTGCTGTTCAAGCTGGTGTGCGACAAGGTCAAGAGCGCGCCGATGCCTTTCTTCATCAAGCCCATTGCCCGCGCCATTGCCGGCAAGGTGATGGAAGGCTTCGTCGACCCCAACCTGAAGAGCCAGCTCGACTTCATGGAAGCCGAGCTGAAGAAGCACAAGTGGTTTGCCGGCGCCGAGTTCAGCGCTGCCGACGTGCAGATGAGCTTCCCGCTCGAAGCCGCCTCACAGCGCGCCGGGCTGGACGACAGTCGGCCGAAGCTGATGGCCTATTTGAAGCGCATCCATGCCCGGCCGGCCTACAAGCGTGCGCTTGAGCGGGGCGGGCCCTACAGCTTCGCCGAGTAGGGCGGGCTTCGGCCTCAGGTGCGCCACAGGCGCGGCGGCGTGGCGTCCAGCTGCCAGGCCGCGCCGCGCCAGGCGGCCCACACCTGCTTGAAGAGTTGCATCGCCGGCTCCACGCGATGGGCCAGCACGCGCAGCACCACCACACGGTCTTGCGGCGCGGTGGCACCGGCATGGGCCGACAGTTCGGCGTGCTGAACCACGCACCCGCGTGCCGCATCCAGCAGGGCGTCGCGTCTTTCGCTGCTCAGTGCGGCGCCGGCGGCGAACCACATCGTGGCCAGCACACGCCGGCCGGCCCACCCCAGCGGGGAGTCGAGCAAAGGTGAATCCGTGGCGTCGATTCGGCCGCGCTCGAGCCAGGCGCCCGGCAGCTCCAGCTCCTGAGCGAACTGCCCGCGCTCGAAGGCCAGCCCCGCGGCCGGCAGGCCCAGCGCCAGCAGGTCCCAGCCGATCATCTCGGCGCCCGGAGCCAGGTCGAAGCGCAGCCGGTTGTGCGCCTGGCAGGCACTGTAGGCGATGGTCTCCATCGGCAGCCATTCCAGCCGTGCGCCTTCGGCCAGCCGGCACTGTACTTGCTGCAACGAGGTGTCGCCGGCACTGCGATAGAAGCGCGTCGCACCCGGTGTGGTGATCAGCGCATGGCAGTTGCGATCCAGTCGCGCGTCGAGTTCCAGCACATCCCCACCCACGATGCCGCCGGGTGGATGCACCAGCACATGGTGGCAAATGCCCGGGCCTTCGGGGTAAAGCCGCTGCAGCACGCGCAGCGGGCCCTCATGTCGGTCGAGTGCGCCCGTGCCAGAACCGTCGTGGGTGTAGTGGAGCTGGAGTCTGGCGTGCCAAGCCATGGCGCGGTCGGTGTAGGGTCAACAAAGATTGTCGCCCAGGTGCAGCCCGCGTCGCAGGGCCGCGGCCAGCGACCGAGATTCATGCGGTTCATGTCGGTGATACAACCAAAGAAAAGCGCAGCGACCGCAGATCAGGGATCCCACGATGTATGAGCGGCACTTCGGCATCACCGGGCCACCGTTCCAGCTGAGCCCGGACCCGTCCTTCTACTTCGACGGCAGCCAGCATCGGGCAGCGCTCGCCATGTTGCGCCAGACGTTTTCGCGTGATCTGCCCTTTGTCGTGCTCAGTGGCGAAATTGGCGCCGGCAAGACCACGGTGTTGCACGCTTGGCTTGCCGAGTGCCGCTCAGAGGGCATCGCCGTGGCGAAGATCAGCAACACGCAGCTCGACGCGGCGGAGTTGCAATGCGCCATCGCGGCGGCGTTTGGTGTGGACGCTTCCCTCGTAAAGGCCGGTGGAGCATCAGGCGCTTTGCGCCGCTTCTTGCGTGAGCTGAACGGGAGCCCGGCGGCGCTGTCGATCGACGAGGCGCAGAACCTCGACCGCGAAGCGCTGCAGTGCCTCGTGCAACTGGCGCTCGTGGCGGCCGAAGAGCACGCCAGGCTGCGAATCGTTCTGGCCGGCCAGCCGGAGTTGCGTGCTCACGTCTCCGCGGGGGCCTCGCCGGAACTGGATGCGCTGGTGCAGCAGGCATGCCACCTCGGCACCCTGGATGCCAGCCAGACGCGGCAGTACATCGAGCATCGTTTGCTGAAAGTGGGCTGGAAGGGCGTGCCCTCGTTCGACGATGCCGCCTTCGAAGAGATCCACGCATTGACCGGCGGTATCCCCCGCCGCATCAACGTGCTGGCCAACCGGCTGCTGCTGGGCCAGTTTCTGAACCACACGGCCCGCATCGACCGCCAGGCGGTGAGCGCGATCGCCCAGGCGCTCGACGCAGAAATCGG
>JAGTRL010000024.1 GCA_018261815.1 Pseudomonadota bacterium | reverse complement strand
TTGGCGATCTGCTCGTCCAGCGAGCCGGCTTCGAGGATCTCGTTGCGCTGCTGGTAGATGACCTTGCGCTGGTCGTTGCTGACGTCGTCGTACTCGAGCAGCTGCTTGCGGATGTCGAAGTTGCGCGCCTCGACCTTGCGCTGCGCGCCTTCGATGCTGCGGCTGACGATGCCGGCCTCGATGGCCTCGCCCTCGGGCATCTTCAGCCGGTCCATGATCGCGCGCACCCGGTCGCCGGCGAAGATGCGCATCAGCGAGTCGTCCAGGCTCAGGTAGAAACGGCTCGCGCCCGGGTCGCCCTGGCGGCCGGAGCGGCCGCGCAGTTGGTTGTCGATGCGCCGGCTCTCGTGCCGCTCGGTGGCGATGATGCGCAGCCCGCCGTGGGCCTTGACCTGGTCGTGCAGACCCTGCCATTCGTCCTTCAGCTGCTGGATGCGGCGCGCCTTCTCGTCCTCGGGCAGGCTCTCGTCGGCCTCGACCATCTGCACCTGCTTCTCGACGTTGCCGCCGAGCACGATGTCGGTGCCGCGGCCGGCCATGTTGGTGGCGATGGTGATCACGCCCGGCCGGCCGGCCTGGGCCACGATCTCGGCCTCCTTGGCATGCTGTTTGGCGTTGAGCACCTGGTGCGGCAGACCCGCCTTGACCAGCAGCCCGGAGATCAGCTCCGAGTTCTCGATCGAGGTGGTGCCCACCAGCACCGGCTGGCCACGCTGGTGGCAGTCGCGGATGTCGGCAATGACGGCGTCGTACTTCTCCTTCGCCGTCTTGTAGATCAGGTCGTTCTCGTCCTTGCGGATCGTCGGCTTGTTCGGCGGGATCACCACCGTCTCCAGACCGTAGATCTCCTGGAACTCGAAGGCCTCGGTGTCGGCCGTGCCGGTCATGCCACACAGCTTGCCGTACATGCGGAAGTAATTCTGGAAGGTGACCGAGGCCAGCGTCTGGTTCTCGTTCTGGATCTGCACGCCTTCCTTCGCCTCGACCGCCTGGTGCAGCCCGTCGCTCCAGCGCCGGCCGCTCATCAGTCGGCCGGTGAATTCGTCGACGATGATCACCTCGCCGTTCTGCACCACGTAGTGCTGGTCGCGGTGGTAGAGGTGCCTGGCGCGCAACGCGGCATACACATGGTGCATCAGCGAAATGTTGGCCGGGTCGTACAGGCTCGCGCCTTCGGCCAGCAGGCCCGCCTCGGACAGGATGCGTTCGGCGTTCTCGTGACCGTCCTCGGTGAGGAAGACCTGGTGACTCTTCTCGTCGACGGTGAAGTCGCCGGCTTCGATGACGCCTTCGCCGGTGCGCGGGTCGGCCTCGCCGATCTGCTTCTTCAACTTGGGCACCACCGCGTTGATGCGCACGTACAGCTCGGTGTGGTCCTCGGCCTGGCCGCTGATGATCAGCGGCGTGCGCGCCTCGTCGATCAGGATCGAGTCGACCTCGTCGACGATGGCGTAATGCAGACCGCGGGCTACGCGGTCGGCGACCTCGTAGACCATGTTGTCGCGCAGGTAGTCGAAGCCGAATTCATTGTTCGTGCCGTAGGTGACGTCGGCGGCGTAGGCGGCCTGCTTCTCCTCGCGCTGCATGCCGGGCACGTTGACGCCGACCGTCAGTCCCAGGTAGGTGTAGATGCGGCCCATCCACTCGGCATCGCGGCGCGCCAGGTAGTCGTTGACCGTGACCACGTGCACGCCCTTGCCTTCGAGGGCGTTCAGGTACACCGGCAACGTGGCGGCCAGGGTCTTGCCCTCGCCGGTGCGCATCTCGGCGATCTTGCCTTCGTGCAGCGCGATGCCGCCGATCAGTTGCACGTCGAAGTGGCGCATCTTCAGCACGCGCTTGCCGGCCTCGCGCACCACCGCAAAGGCCTCGGGCAGCAGCTTCTCGAGCGCCTCGCCCTGCGCCAACCGCTGCCGGAACTCGGCCGTCTTGCCGCGCAGTGCGGCCTCGTCCAGGGCCTCGAACTTCGGCTCCAGTTCGTTGATCTGCTGCGCCGTGCGCCGGTAGGTCTTCAGCAGGCGGTCATTGCGACTACCGAAAATCTGGGTCAGGATCTTTGGCAACATGCGGCATCACAAATGGGGTGGACTGGGGTGCCCGGCACCCGGCCTTACCGGGCTCGCGCCCGAAACGCCATTCGGACGCGGCTGGGAGGCAGTTGGGACCCGTCTCCCGCTTTGCAAGGCCTGTCACACCCGCAAGGGCCGGCGAGTTTAGCACCCGTGCCGAGCGCATCAGGCGGTGCGGCTCTGGCGCCGAGCCTCGGACCGTGCCAGCGTTGGCATCTGGGCGCCACCTGCCAGGAAACGGGCCGGCCATGGGTGACAAGGCCCTGCCTCGCTAAACTCTGCTACATGTCCGGCCGCAAGATTCTCAGCCCGCAAAGCCCGGGCACCTGGGCCCTGGGCGCCGCGCTCGACCAGAGCCAGGCATTGGCACGACTGCTGCAACGGCTGCAGGAGTCGCAAGCCCGCTTTGCCGCCATCCGAGAGCGCCTACCCGACGCCCTGCGCGGCGCAGTGCGCCCCGGTCCGCTTGACGACGCCGGTTGGTCCTTGCTGGCGCAAAGCGGCGCGGTCGCCGCGAAGCTGCGTCAGCTGTTGCCCGAGCTTGAAGCGGCGCTGCAAGACCAGGGCTGGCAGGCGACGCCGATCCGCATCAAGGTTCGATCGGGCTGATGCGCGGCGCACGCCGCGTCGTCGTCAATCAGTTGCTGCCACTGCGGCGCCGCCCGCACCACGTCGCCGACCACCAGCACTGCCGGGCTGACCAGGTCCTTGTCGGCCAGGGTGGTGGGCACCGTGGCCAGCGTGCACACCGCCTGGCGCTGCTGCGGCAGGTGCGCGCGGCAGATCACCGCCACCGGAGTGTGCGCGGCCATGCCGGCCTGCAGCAGCGAGCGCGCGATCGCCTCGCCGCGCGACACGCCCATGTAGACGACCAGCGTCAACCCGCAACGGGCCAGCGCGGCCCAGTCCGGGTCGCCGTCGGGGCTGCCGGCATGGCCGGTGACCAGCGCCACGCCGCGGCTGTAGCGCCGGTCGGTCACCGGCAAGCCGATGGCGGCCGGCCCGGCGATGCCGGCGGTCAGGCCGCTAACCACCTCGACCTCGATGCCGGCCTGGCGCAGTGCATCGCACTCCTCGCCGCCACGGCCGAAGACAAAGGGGTCGCCGCCCTTCAGGCGCACCACGCGTTCGCCGCGCTTGGCCTCGGCCACCATCAGCTTGTGGATGAAGGCCTGCGGCGTGCTGACGCAACCGCCGCGCTTGCCGACGTGGACGATGCGCGCCGACTTGCGCAGGTAACGCAGCACGCCCGGGTGCACCAGGTCGTCGACCAGCGCCACCGTGGCCCGGCGCAGCGCCTTGACCGCCCTGAGCGTGAGCAGTTCGGGGTCACCAGGGCCGGCGCCGACCAGCGTGACGGCGTGCGCGGTCTTCATGGGGCCACGACCTGCAAGCCATGCTGCTGCACCAGCAGCTTCAGTGCCGGCACGCAGGAGCCGCATTCGGTGCCGCAACGCAGTTGCGCCTGCAACTGCTGCAGGCGCTGGCCGGCATCGCCAGCGCTGCAGCGGAGCCGGGCCACGATGGCCTCTTCGGCGACGTCGTGGCAGGCGCAGACCTGCCGGCTGCGCGGCGCCAGCGGCAGCGGCGGCTGGCGCCGCGCAGCCAGCAGCGCGCGGCCATAGGCGGCGGCGGGCTGGCCCTGCTGCAGCAGATGCAGCACCCAGCCTTGTGCCGCCACGTCGCCGGCCAGCACGAAGGCCTGCAGGCTGCCGTCGGCCTGCAGGCGCATGGCACGGCGCTGCTGCGCACCGGCATCGGCATAGCGCAGCACGACCCCGTCTTCCAGGTCGAGTGCGTCTTCCAGCTCGGCCAGCGCCGCGGGCTCGGGTCGGGCCGCGGCAGCGCGGAACAGCAGGCCCAGGCGCGGCTGCGGCTCGCGACCGAAGGGCACGCACACGGCATAGTCGAAACGACCGAACAGACCGCGCAGGCGCTCGCGCAGCGCTAGCGCCTCGTCCTGCGGCAGCCAGGCCGCGGCCACCAGCTGCCAGGGCAGCTCGGCGCGCTCCAGCCTGACCGCGGCATGCTTCAGTTCGGGCTGCTGCGACTGTGGGCAGTAGGCGCCGGTGGTCAACGCATTGACGCCGTGCCCGGCCATGGTTTCCGGGCCCCAGTGCATGGCGATGAAGGCCTGCGCAGGCATCACCGCCGTGCTCGCGCGCACCGGCAGCACCACGGCGCCGCGGCGCGAGCTGATCCGCACCAGGTCGCCGTCGGTCCAGCGGCGCCGCGCCAATTCCTGCGGATGCAGTTCCAGCTCGGGTTCGGCGCTGTGTGCGAAAAGCCGGCCGAGCGTGCCGGTGCGGCTCATCGCGTGCCACTGGTCGCGCAGCCGACCGGTGGTCAGCGATACCGGGAAGCGCGCGTCGCGCAGCTCGGCGGTGGCCTGCCAGGCCGGCGCGACGAAGCGCGCGCGGCCGTCGGGCGTGGCAAAGCGGCCATCGGCATACAGGCGCGGCGTGGCGCTGGTCGCGCCTGCGGGCCAGGGCCATTGCTGCGGCTGCTTCAGCGCGGCGTAGCTCAGTCCGGTGATGTCCAGGTCGCGGCCGCGCGTGCTGTCGCGGTGTTCGTTCCAGATGCTTTCGGCCGTGTCGTAGGGAAAGAGCGTCTGGCCGTCGAGGCGGCGCGCCGGCAACGTCGCCTCCAGGCGCCGGGCCACGTCGACGCCGATGCGCCAGTCGTCGCGCGCCTCGCCCGGCGCAGGCACGGCCGCACGGACGCGGCTGATGCGTCGTTCGCTGTTGGTCACGGTGCCGCTCTTCTCGCCCCAGCTGCTGGCCGGCAGCAGCAGGTCGGCGAACTCCGCCGTGGCGGTGTGGCGGTAGGCCTCCTGCAGCACCACGAATTCGGCGCGCTGCAGCGCGCGGCGCACGGTGGCCTGGTCGGGCATCGACTGTGCCGGGTTGGTGCAGACGATCCACAGCGCCTTGATCTGCCCGTCGGCCGCGGCCTGGAACATGTCCACCGCGCTCTTGCCGGGCTTGGACGGGATGGAGTCCACGCCCCACAGCGCGGCCTGCTCGGCACGGTGCAGCGGGTCGGCCAGATCGCGGTGCGCGCCCAGCAGGTTGGCCAGGCCGCCGACCTCGCGCCCGCCCATCGCATTGGGCTGCCCGGTCAGCGAGAACGGCCCGGCACCGGGCTGGCCGATCTGCCCCGTCGCCAGGTGCAGGTTGATCAGCGTGCTGTTCTTGTCGGTGCCGCTGCGGCTCTGGTTCAGGCCCTGGCAGTACAGCGACAGCGTCGGCGTGCTCGCGCCAAACCAGCGCGCCGCCTGCACGATGTCGTCGGCCTTCAGTCCGCAGACCTGGGCCGCATGCGCCGGCGTGAATTCGCGCACCCGGTCGCGCAGCGCCTCGAAGCCGGTGGTGTGCTGGCGCACGAATTCCATGTCGACCAGACCCTCCCACAGCAGCACATGCAGCAAGGCGTGGTGAAGCACCACGTCGCTGCCGGGCAGCAGCGGCAGGTGCAGGTCGGCCAGCGCAGCCGTCTCGGTGCGGCGCGGGTCGGCGACGATCAGCTTCAGGCCCGGATTGGCGCGGCGCGCGTCCTCGACACGGCGGAACAGCACCGGATGCGCCCAGGCCATGTTCGAGCCGGTGATGAAGATCGTGCGCGCCAGCCCAATGTCGTCATAGCAGGCCGGCGGCGCGTCGGCGCCCAGGCTTTGTTTGTAGCCGGCGACCGCGCTGCTCATGCACAGCCGCGAATTGGTGTCGACGTTGTTGGTGCCGAGCAGGCCCTTGGCCAGCTTGTTGTAGACGTAGTAGTCCTCGGTGAGCAACTGGCCGCTGAGGTACAGGCCCACTGCATCCGGCCCGTGTTGCGCCACCGTGGCCGCGAAGCGCGAAGCCACCTCGTCAAGTGCATCGCCCCAGGCAACCGGCTGCAGCGGCTGGCCGCGCGCCGCGCGGCGCAGCGGCTGCAGCGCGCGCTGTGCCCGCAGGTGCGGTGCCGCAGTCAGCGCCAGCGTGCTGCCCTTGGTACAGAGGCGCCCGAAGTTGGCCGGATGCTCCGGGTCGCCGCGCACGCCGGTGATCTGCGTGGCGTCATGTTCGATGATCACCCCGCAGCCGACGCCGCAGTAGGGGCAGGTGGAGCGCGTTTCAGTCACGGTCACGCGATGGCCTTGGCGCAAGGGCCGGCCACGGGCGCCGCCAGGTCCAGCGCCTTGGTTGCCAGTTCAGCGGCGTCCAGGTGCACCTGCCCGTCCTGCACGCGACAGGCGAAGCTGGGCGTGCAACCCTCGTCGGGCGCCGCCGCGTGGCCGTCGGCCAGGCCGATGCTCCAGTTGTGCAGCGGACAGGCCACCTGCCGGCCGAAGACGATGCCCTGGCTCAGCGGGCCGCCCTTGTGCGGGCAGCGGTCGAGCAGCGCGTAGACCTGGTCGTCGGCGGTGCGGAACACCGCCACCGCGACGCCGCGCTCGCGTTGCACGCGGCGCGAGCCCAGGCGGGGGATGTCGGTCAGGGCACAGATGGGAATCCAGTCGCTCATGCGGGCCTCACGCGTCCACGGCCGCGGCCGCTTGCAGGGGATTGAACTGGCGCAGGTCCACCTGCGCCTTGTCGAACTCGAACCACGGGTCGGGCTCACCGTCCAGGCTGAACTGCAGCTGCTGCCACAGCGCGCGCCGACCTGCGGCGTCGTCGAGGATGCGCTTCTTGACATGGTCCAGGCCGACCCGGGCGATGTAGTGCACCGTTCGCTCCAGGTACCAGCCTTCCTCGCGGTACAGCTGCAGGAAGGCGCCGCTGTATTCCAGCACCTCGGCGGGCGTCTTCACCTTGACCAGGAACACCGCCACTTCGGTCTTGATGCCGCCGTTGCCGCCGACATGGATCTCCCAGCCGGAATCGACGCCGATCACACCCACGTCCTTGATGCCGGCCTCGGCGCAGTTGCGCGGGCAGCCCGACACCGCCAGCTTGACCTTGTGCGGCGCGTACATGCGCCACAGCGCCCGCTCCAGGTCCTTGCCCATCTGCGTACTGTCCTGCGTGCCGAAGCGGCACCATTCGCTGCCGACGCAGGTTTTCACCGTGCGCAGCGCCTTGGCATAGGCATGGCCGCTGGGCATGCCGATGTCCTGCCACACCGCCGGCAGGTCTTCCTTCTTCACGCCGAGCAGGTCGATGCGCTGGCCGCCGGTGACCTTGACGGTGGGAATCTTGTACTTGTCCACGGCGTTGGCGATGCGCCGCAGTTCGTCGGCCGTGGTCTCGCCGCCCCACATGCGCGGGATCACGCTGTAGCTGCCGTCCTTCTGGATGTTGGCGTGGCTGCGCTCGTTGATGAAGCGGCTCTGCGGGTCGTCCTTGGCCTCCTTCGGCCAGGTGCTGAGCAGGTAGTAGTTGATCGCCGGGCGGCAGCTGGCGCAGCCGTTGGGCGTGCGCCAGCCCAGGTGCGCATAGACGCTGTCGATGCTCAGCAGGTGCTCGGCGCGGATGGCATCGCGCGCATCCTGGTGGCTGGCGTCGGTGCAGCCGCACATCGCCTTCTTGGTGGGCGGCTTGGAGTAGTCGCCGCCGGCGCTGAACATCAGCAACTGCTCCACCAGGCCGGTGCAGGAGCCGCAGCTGGCGCTGGCCTTGGTGTGCTTGCGCACCTCGTCCAGCGTGAACAGGCCCTTGTCCTTGATGGCCTTGCAGATGGTGCCCTTGCTCACGCCGTTGCAGCCGCAGACCTCGTCGCTGTCGGCCATGGCGGCGGCACGGGTGTTGCCCTGGTGGCCGGCATCGCCGATGTTCGATTCGCCGAACATCAACTTGTCGCGGATGTCGCCGATGGCACGGCCTTCGCGCAGCAGCTTGAAGTACCAGCTGCCGTCGACCGTGTCGCCGTACAGGCAGGCGCCGACCAGCTTGTCGCCCTGGATCACCAGCTTCTTGTAGACGCCGCCGTAGGGATCGCTCATGACGATTTCTTCGCAGTCGTCACCCCCTGCAAAATTTCCGGCCGAGAACAGGTCGATGCCGGTGACCTTGAGCTTGGTGCTGGTCTGGCTGCCGGTGTAGCGGCCGATGCCGAACTGCGCCAGGTGGGTGGCGCAGACCTTGCCCTGCTCGAACAACGGCGCCACCAGCCCGTAGGCGATGCCGCGGTGGGCGGCGCATTCGCCGACGGCGTAGATGCGTGGGTCGGTCATGGTCTGCAGCGTGTCGCTGACGACGATGCCGCGCTGGCAGTGCAGGCCGATGTTCTCGGCCAGCGCGGTGTTGGGGCGGATGCCGATGGCCATCACCACCAGGTCGGCCGGCACCTCGCGGCCGTCCTTGAACTGCACTGCGCACACCCGGCCTGCGGCATCGCCGACGAAGCCCTGGGTGTCGGCGCCGATCAGGAACTTCAGGCCGCGCGCTTCCAGCGACTGCTGCAGCAACCCGCCGGCCACACGGTCGAGCTGGCGCTCCATCAGCCAGGGCATCAGGTGCACCACCTGCACGTCCATGCCGCGTCGCATCAGGCCGTTGGCCGCCTCCAGCCCGAGCAGGCCACCGCCGATGACCACCGCATGGCGGTAGCGCGCGGCGGCGTCGATCATGGCATTCGTGTCCTGGATGTCGCGGTAGGCGATCACGCCCTGCAGCTCGCGCCCCGGCAGCGGCGGCATGAACGGCGTCGAGCCGGTGGCCAGCAGCAGCCGGTCGTATTCGGCGCGGGTGCCGTCGTCGGCGATGACGAAGCGCTCGCGCCGGTTCACGCCCACCACGGTCTTGCCGACGTGCAGCGTGATGCCGTGCTCGGCGTACCAGCCCAGCGGGTTGAGTACGATCTCGTCCAGCGTCTGCTCGCCGGCCAGCACCGGCGACAGCAGGATGCGGTTGTAGTTGGGGTGCGGCTCGGCACCGAAGACGGTGATGTCGTAAAGCTCAGGCGCGATCTTCAGCAGCTCTTCCACTGCGCGCATGCCGGCCATGCCGTTGCCCACCACCACCAGCTTCATCTTCTTCATTCAGGCTTCCTCCGCCAGGTGCAATCAGAAGTACCAGGCCATCACCGCGATGCAGCGGCCGTCGCGCAGCACCGGAATCGCCACCAGCGTTTGCACCGCGGCGCGCCGCAGCTTCGCGCCCAGGCCGCCGGGCTCGCTGGCCACGTCGTCGCAGACGGCCGGCACGCCGTTGAGCAGGGCGCTGCCCAGGGTGCCCTGGCCACGTTCGACCAACGTGGGCTCGGGGCCGAGCTCGCCTTCGCTTTCACAGAAGCCGGACATGCGCGCCAGGCCTTCGCCCTCGCGCTGCCAGACCTCGAAGCGGCGCACGATCGGCGTGTTCAGTGCCGACAGCAGCGCCACCACATGGTGGCGGCCGTCGTTGCCGGCACAGGCCAGCGCCAAGCCTCGGTTGATGCCGACCTGCTGCGCGCTGTCGCTGCGCAGGAAGCGCGAGCCCTTGCCCAGGTCGGGCAGGAACACCGGCAAGCCGCTGTCCCAGGCCAGGCCCGGCAACCCGGTGCCGCGCCTGAAGGTGGTGCGCCGCGAGATGAACTCGAAGGCCTCGGCGGTGCGGCCGTAGTGGCCATCGGCCAGCCCCATGTCCTTCGATTCGGCCGGGTCGTTGCACCACAGCTCGATCGCGCCGGCGTGGTCGTCGCCGTCGCCGAAGAAGACCACCAGCACCGCATTCAGGTATTCGCCGGCGAAAATCGGCCAGGCCAGTGCGCCGGTCAGCCCTTCGGCATGCGCCGCGGCGGTGCGCTGGAAATAGGAGCCCTCGAAAGCTTTAAGCAGCAGCGGGCGGCCCTGCTCCCAAGCCTTGCCGGGCAGGCCCTCGCCGCGGCCGAAACACAGCTTGCGGCTCAGCACCGCGAAGCGCGTGGCCTGGCCGTACAGGCCGCCGCCGTATTCGAGGTGCCGGCGGTCGATGCCGGGCACCCAGTACTCGACCGCCTTGACGAAGGTCTGGATTGGGGTGCCTTCGTGCTGCGCACTGCGGGATTCGCCCTTCGGGCGGCCGTGCGGGCTCACTGGGGTACCTTCGCCCTTGAAGGGCTCCGGGATGAGCGCTTGGGATCGGCCCGGCGCGCTCATGCCGCCGCCTTCTCGACATGCCCCTGGCGCGTGTACAGGAAGTCGAGCACCTCCTTGCGGCACTGCACGTAGTGCGGGTCTTCGGCCAGCGCCAGGCGCAGCCGTGGGCGCGGCAGGTCGACGCGCAGGATCTCGCCAATGGTCGCCGCCGGCCCGTTGGTCAGCATGACGATTCGGTCGGACAACAGCACCGCCTCGTCGACATCGTGCGTGACCATCAGCACCGTGGCCCCCGTGCGCGCGACGATGGCGGTGAGCTCGTCCTGCAGCTTGGCCCGCGTCAGCGCGTCGAGCGCGCCGAAGGGTTCGTCCATCAGCAGCATCTTCGGCTGCATGGCCAACGCCCGGGCGATGCCCACACGCTGCTTCATGCCGCCGGAGATCTCGCCCGGCTTCTTGTCCTTCGAGTGCGTCAGTCCCACCAGTTCCAGCGCCGCCAGGCAGCGCTCGCGCAGCTGGGCCTTGGTCTCGCACTCGCCGAAGACGCGCTCCACCGCCAGGTGCACGTTGCCGTAGCAACTGAGCCAGGGCAGCAGCGAATGGTTCTGGAAGACCACGCCACGGTCCGGCCCGGGGCCGCGCAGCTCGCGCTCTTCCAGCAGCATCAGGCCGGAGGTCGGCGTGGTCAGCCCGGCCACCAGGTTGAGCAGCGTCGACTTGCCGCAGCCCGAATGGCCGATCAGTGTGACGAATTCGCCGCGCCGAATGTCCAGGTTGATGTTGCGCAGCGCGACGAAGGGCCCGCGCGGCGTGGGGAAGCTCATGCCCACGTCCTCGATGTGCAGGGTGCGCGTGGCGCGCGTTTCGGCAGCGGTGGTGCTCATGTCCGTGCGCCCTTTCAGTTGAATTCGAAACGCCGCGCCAGCGTGACCAGCAGCCATTCCAGGGCCAGGCCGACGATGCCGATGACGAAGATGGCGATCAGGATGTGGGCCACGTTCAGGTTGTTCCACTCGTCCCAGACCCAGAAGCCGATGCCGACGCCGCCGGTCAGCATTTCGGCCGCGACGATGACCAGCCAGGCCGTGCCCACCGACAGGCGCACGCCGGTCAGCAGGTAGGGCATCACCGATGGCAGCAGGATGCGCGTGGCGATGCGCCATTCGGACAGGCGCAGCACGCGCGCCACGTTCAGGTAGTCCTCGGGCACCTTCTGCACGCCGACCGCGGTGTTGATGACCATCGGCCAGATCGAGCAGATGAAGATGGTCCAGATGGCCGCCGGGTTGGCCGACTTGAAGACCAGCAACCCGATCGGCAGCCAGGCCAGCGGCGACACCGGCTTGAGCAGGCTGATGATCGGCGAGACCATGCGGTTCAGCACCACGAAGCGGCCGATCAGGAAACCCAGCGGGATGCCCACCAGCGCCGCCAGGCCGAAGCCCAGGCCCACGCGTTCGAGCGAGTACAGGATGTTCCAGCCGATGCCCTGGTCGTTGGGACCGTTGCGGTAGAACGGGTCGGCGAAGAGTTTCACCGCGGCATCCCATGTGGCGGCCGGCGTCGGGAAGCTGCCGCCGTTGATGGTGAGCAGCGCCCAGATGCCGATCAGCAAGCCGAAGCCGAACAGCGGCGGAAAGACCGTCAGCGCCAGCGCGCGGCGGTCGATCGGCAGGCGCTTCAGCCGCAGGCCGGGGACCGCCGGCACAACCGCCGGGACTGTCTTGGCCGCGGCGGCCGAGCGGCGCTCGTCGGCGCCTGCTGCCCATTGCGAATGGAAGGTGGTGACACTGCTCATGACCTGGCTCCGCGTGCTCAGACGTTGACCTTGAAGTCGTCGGCGTACCGGGCGGGGTCCTTGCCGTCCCAGACCACGCCGTCGATCAGCTTGCTGCTGCGCAACTCGCTCTTCGGCACGCTGACCTTGAGCTGCGCCGCGGCCTGCTTGTAGAGCTCGGTCTGGTTGATCTGTCTGGCCACGGCCAGATAGTCGGGATGGCTCTTCAGCAGTCCCCAGCGCTTGTGCTGGGTCAGGAACCACATGCCGTCGCTCAGGTACGGGTAGGTGGCCGCACCGTCGTTGAAGAACTTCATGTGGTTCGGATCGTCCCAGGTCTTGCCCAGACCGTTCTGGTAGCGGCCCAGGATGCGCTGGTTGATGGCATCGACGCTGGTGTTGACGTAGGCCTTCTCGGCGATGACCTCGGCCATCTTGTTTTTGTTGGTCAGGCTGGCATCGATCCAGCGGCTGGCTTCGAGCACCGCCATCACCGTGGCGCGCGCGGTGTTCGGGTTCTTCTTGACGAACTCCGAGGTGGTGCCGAGCACCTTTTCCGGGTGGTCCTTCCAGATGTCCTGTGAAGTCACCGCGGTGATGCCGATGCCATCGATGATGGCGCGGTGGTTCCACGGCTCGCCCACGCAGAAGCCGTCCATGTTGCCCACGCGCATGTTGGCCACCATCTGCGGCGGCGGCACGGTGATGACCTTGGCGTCCTTCATCGGGTTGATGCCCGCAGCGGCCAGCCAGTAGTACAGCCACATGGCATGCGTGCCGGTGGGGAAGGTCTGCGCGAAGGTGTATTCGCGCTTGTCGCCGGCCATCAGCTTGGCCAGCGAGGCGCCATCGACCGCACCCTTGTCGGCCAGCTTCTTCGACAGCGTGATGGCCTGGCCGTTGTGGTTGAGCGTCATCAGCACCGCCATGTCCTTCTTCGGCCCGCCCAGCCCCAGGTGAACGCCGTAGACCAGCCCGTAGAGCACATGCGCCATATCGAGCTCGCCGCTGACCAGCTTGTCGCGCACGCCGGCCCAGGAGGCTTCCTTGGTGGGGATGATCTTGATGCCGTACTTCTCGTCGAACTTCAGCACCGAGGCCATCACGACCGACGCGCAGTCGGTCAGCGGGATGAAGCCGATGCGTACCTCCTTCTTCTCCGGCGCGTCGGAACCCGCGGCCCAGACTCCGGGGGTGATGCCCGCACCGGCCGCGAAGGCGGCCGACCCCTTGATGAATTGCCTGCGTTGCGCGCTCATGAGACTCCCGCGATGGACCATGGAAAGCTCCGTTGAAAGCCAAAAGAAGAAGGCGTCGCGACTGCACCCGGCGCGGACAAACCACGCTGAATGCGAGTCGGACGCCTTTGCCCGAATCCCGATGCACCCGCCACGCCGTTGCGGCCGGTGCTTACCGACACTCATGCACGTCGCGTGCCAGGCCTTTCGGGCCGGATTGGGCCTTCCAGCGGTCTTTGCCGCACCATCAGGTGACGTGGATGCCCGCCCGTGGTGCGGCGCAACATGCCCGTCTCAGCCCGGTGGCTTGAGCAGGCTGCGGGCGTCGACGATGCGTTCGGCCACCTGGGCCAGGCGCTGGCCGCGGTCCATGGCCAGCTTGCGCAGGTGGGCGAAGGCCTGCTCTTCCGACAGGCCGATTTCCTGCATCAGGATGCCCTTGGCGCGCTCCACCAGCTTGCGTTCGGACAACTGGGTCTGCGCCGACTCGAGCTGGCCACGCAGCGCACGATCCTGCGCGAAGCGGGCGATGGCCACCTGCAGCACCGGCAGCAGCCGCTGCGGCTGCAGCCCGGCGATGACATAGGCACTGACCCCGGCCTTCAGCGCCTGTTGCATCGGCACCTGGCCGGCGTCCTCGCTGAACACCACCACCGGCCGCGGGCAGCTGGACGACACCGTGCCCAGGTTCTCGAGCGTGTCACGCGACGGCGATTCGCTGTCGACGATGACCACGTCGGGCTGCAGGCGCAGCACGCAGTCGTGGATCAGCAACGCCGTGTCCACCACGCCGACCACCAGATAGCCCTGCCGCGACAGCTCGTCGCGGATCAGCCCGATGTGGTGCGCACCATCGTCGATGAGCAGCACGCGCAGCGGCGGCGCAGCGGCCGCATCACGCGCATGCGGGTTAGGATTTGAAGCTTTGTGGGTCACGCCCGGCGAGGGCAAGTTCCGTGCCTCGTGTTTGCCGAGGCTGTGCCCGATGCGAGCTTTTCGGCCATTGGCCGGCACTCTGTGCCGGCGCTCGCCCGCCTGACACACCGGCCCGGCAGGTCGTGCCATTCACGCCCTCCTGTCAGTCGGACGATTCGGGTTTGGCCTGCGCACCAATTGCCTTGCCCGCGGCATAGGCCTGCCTCCCCTGGCGAATCCTGTCCATCTGCATGCATGAATTGCCGCACCCGGAGCACATCGTCAGGTGTGTGCGCAGCGCAGCCGCGATCGCCTCCTGCACAAGGTCTTCGGCCATGTCGTCGCTGCGCAGTCGAAGCTTGGTAAAAGCGCAGCACGCCCGAGCGCAGCGATTGCAGGGCTTCGGCGCCGAGGCCCTGCATCGACGCGCGTGGCTCCACGGGCGGGGACTGCGGTGCCTTCATCGGGGAGCATGCTACGGTGTGCATGCTTGGCGAGGCCGCCGCAAGCCGAGTCGGCGCCTGGAAACCCGGCCGCGAAGGCGGTGCACTTGTCGGATCGCCGCGATGGGACGTCCGTCCACTCCGAAATCTGGCACCCGCCCGGCGCTGCAGTGTAAGAAAGGCCCGGCTGCTTACGTCTACCCGGCAGTGGCGGCAAACTCTCGGCCGCCGTGCGAACCCGCAACACCCTCCGCTGGAGATCCGCCGATGAAACTCAAGGCCCTGGCGTTCGATACGGGCGGCACCGTGCTCGACTGGCATGGCGGCCTGGTGGCGCAAGCGCGCCGGCTGGGCGCGGCGCGCGGTGCCGAGGTCGACTGGCATGCCTTCGTCAACGCCTGGCGCCGGCTGGCGATGAAGGGCATCGTCGGCCAGACACAGCCGGCCTTCAACATGGACGACGTGCACCGGCGCACGCTGGACGAGGCGCTGGCGCAGTTCGGCCTGGGCGCCTGGGGCGAGGCCGAGCGCGAGGCGCTGTGGCGCGGCTGGCACCAGCTCGACACCTGGGCCGACTTCGCGCCGGCCCTGGCGCGGCTGCGGCGCGCACTGCCGGTGGTGTCCCTTACCATGCTGCCCACCGCCTTGGTGGTGGACGTGTCGCGCCGCAACGGCATCGACTGGGACGCCATCATCTCCTGCGAGATGATCGGCGTGTACAAGCCGCAGCCGCAGGCCTATGCCACCGCGGCGCGCTGGCTGGCGCTGCAGCCCGCACAGATCCTGATGGTGGCCTGCCACAACTTCGACCTCAACGCCGCGCACGCGGCGGGCTTTCGCACCGCCTTCGTGCGCCGCCCCGATGAATGGGGCCCGGAAGGCCCGCCCGACCCGAAGCCGAACAGGGCCTACGACTTCGTCGTCGATGGCTTCGACGCGCTGGCCGAGCAGGTGCTGGGCACGCTGGACACTGCTGTCAGGGACTGAACATGGAATCCATCTACTACGTCATGGCCTGGGCCTGCCACCGGCGCTGCAAGCACTGCTACGAAGAGCGTTTCCGCCCCTACGTGCGCGGCGCGCTGGACACGGTGGTCGCCGAGGCGGTGCGCAACTTCCCGCGCATCGTCGACCACTTCCCCGAGCGCATGACCTACATCGACCTGGCCGACGTGCCCGATGCCGAGGGGCAGTACCCACAAAAGACCGGCCGCGTGGTGCTGTCGGGCGGCGAGTCGCTGCTCGACGCGGTGCGCGAGAGTGTCACCTACCCGGTGATCGAGCGGCTGCAGCGGCGCTATGCAGGCCAAGGCGGCGTGAAGGTGGTGGTGCAGACCACCGGCGACCTGCTCACCGACCGCATCGTCGGCGAACTGCTGGAGCGCGGTGTCTACATGATCTCGGTGGCCAGCGTCGACGACTTCCATGTCGGGCTAGAGGGCGAAGCGAAGCAGCGCGCCTTCATGGACCGGCTGTCCGAGCTGTTCCAGTGCCACGGCATGCGCCCCTCCGGCCTGCAGGCGACCACGCGCAACTGGCATGAGGACCAAGGACCGCTGTACAGCTTCTTCGGCGCCACGCCCGATTCGTGGATCGGCAAGCTGTGGCCGCGCGGCCGCGCCTGGCAGAGCAACCTGCCGCGTGCCACGCTGGCCGACAACTTCTGCAACCGCTGGTCGGGCGGGCTGAACTTCCTGCGCCATGCGTACAACGGCTCCGAGGTCTCGGTCGAGCCCGACGGCAGCGTCTACCCCTGTTGCGTCAAGACCGCGCTGCCGCTGGGCAACCTGTGCGAGGAGCCGCTGATCGATATCCTCGATTCGCTCGTCGGCGTGCCGGCCTACGAGGCCATCACGATGGGCCACCCCGAGCGCATGGGCCTGGCCCATGGCTGGAGCGAAGAAGACTTCAACGCCGCCTCGCGCACCACCTTGCCCGACGGCCGGCCGTACCAGAACCTGTGCATCGGCTGCGACCGCTTCCACGAGCAGGTGCTGGGGCCGGTGCTGGCCGAAGCCCGCGCGCGCCGCGATGCCGCGCGCGGCATCACCGCCGCGGTGGCTGCCCCGCGGCGCCGTACGGTCCTGATCAATCCACTGAGCCCCGTGAAAGACTGAAAGCCATGCAACGACGCCGATTCCACCTGCACGCTGCCCTTGCCGCGGCAGCGCTGTTGAGCACCCCACTGCTGCAGGCGCAGACGCTGCCCGCCTGGGAGCAGATCGTCGCCCAGGCGCGCGGTCAGACGGTGTTCTGGAACGCCTGGGCCGGCGACGAGAAGACCAATGCCTTCATCGCCTGGGTGGGCGAGCAGGTGAAGGCGAAATACGGCGTCGGCGTGCAGCACGTGCGCCTGAAGGACACGGCCGAGGCCGTGACCCGCGTGGTCGCCGAGAAGGCGGCCGGCCGCGACCGCGACGGCGGCGTCGACCTCATCTGGATCAACGGCCCGAACCTGCTGAACATGAAGCAGCAGGGCCTGCTGCTCGGCCCGGTGACGCAGGTGCTGCCGAACTTCCGCTACGTCGACACCACGAAGAAGCGCTCCAACGTGATCGACTTCACCACGCCGGTCGACGGCCTGGCGGTGCCCTGGCGCATGGCGCAGATCGTCTTCGTCTACGACTCGGCGCGCATCCGCAACCCGGCAGCCATGCCGCGCTCGGCGCCGGCGCTGCTGGACTGGGCGAAGAAGAACCCCGGCCGGCTCACGCACCCCAGCGTCAGCAACTTCCTGGGCTCCACCTTCCTGAAGCAGGCGCTGATCGACCTGGCTGCCGAAGCGCAGGTGCTGCAGCAGCCGGCCACCGATGCCAACTTCGAGGCTGTCACCGCGCCGCTGTGGGCCTGGTACGAGCAACTCAAGCCCCTGCTCTGGCGCCAGGGCCGCCAGTTCCCGGAAAACAGTGCGGCGCAGCGCCAGCTGCTCAACGACGGCGAGATCGACATCACGCTGTCCTTCAACCCGTCGGAAGCCGCGGTCTCGGTCGAAGCCGGCCTGCTGCCGGCCAGCGTGCGCACCGTCGGCTGGAGCAAGGGCACCATCGGCAACACCAGCTTCGTCGCCATCCCCTACAACGCGAAGAACTGGCAAGGCGCGCTGGTGGTGGCCAACTTCCTGATCGAGCCCGAGACGCAGGCGCGCGCGCAGGACATCCGGCAGATGGGCAACCTCAACGTGCTCGACCCCGAAAAGCTCTCGGCTGCGCAGCGCCGCGCCTTCGAACAGTTGGCCGACCACCCGGCGCTGCCCAGCACGGCGGAGCTGGGCGCGCCGCGGCTGGAGCCGCATGCGTCGTGGATGACTCGCATCGCCGCTGAATGGCAGAAGCGCTACACGCGCTGAGCGCCAGCGCGGCCGTGCCGCGCGCGCGGCCGCCGTGGGCGCTGCGGCTGGCACCGGCGCTGACGCTGGCCGCCTTCGTGCTGCCCATCGTCGCCGGCCTGGCCGGCACGCTGCTGCCGGCCTTCGGCTGGCTGCCGGCACTCGGCGGGCGCGAGCTCGGTGCCAATGCATGGCGTGCCCTGGGCGCAGCGCCAGGCTTCGCCACCGCGCTGCGCCTGAGCCTGTTCACCGGCTGGGCGGCGACGGTGCTGTCGTTGGCCTTGGCATTGGGCATCGTCGCCTTCGTGCACCACCGGCCCTGGGCACGGCGGCTGGGCGAGGCGATGGCGCCGATGCTGGCCATGCCGCACTCGGCGCTGGCCATAGGATTCGCCTTCCTGATCCTGCCTTCGGGCTGGGTGGCGCGCGCGCTGTCGCCGGGACTGACCGGCTGGGAGCTGCCGCCCGATGTCGCCACCGTCGGCCATGCCTCGGGCTGGCCGCTGGTGGCCGCGCTGCTGCTGAAGGAGGTGCCCTACCTGGTGTTGATGACGCTGGCCGCACTCAATCAGGTGCCGGCGCGCGCGCAGGTGACGGTGGCGCGCTCGCTCGGCTACGGCCCGGTTCAGGCCTGGTTCGCCGTGGTGCTGCCGCAGGTCTATGCGCAGATCCGGCTGCCGGTGTATGCGGTGCTGGCGTTTTCGCTGTCGGTGGTGGACGTGGCGCTGATCCTCGGCCCCGGCAACCCGCCGACGCTGGCAGTGCTGGCGGTGCGCTGGTTCGGCGACCCGGACACGCGCTGGGTCTTCCCGGCCTCGGCCGCGGCCACGCTGCTGCTGGCCGTGGTGGCGGCGAGCATCGCGCTGTGGTTCGGGGCTGAACGCGTGCTGGGTCGCTGGGCGCTCGTGCTGCTGCAGCGCGGCGTGCGGCGGCGGCGCAGCGCCTGGCTGGGCGGCGCGGCCACGGCGGCCGGCGCGGCACTGCTGGCGGCCGCGTTGGCCTCGATGGGGGCGATGGCGCTGTGGTCGCTGGCCGCGCAGTGGCGCTGGCCCGATGCGCTGCCATCGGCCTGGACCTTTGCCAACTGGCAGCGCCAGGCCGGCAGCCTGTGGCTGCCGGCGCTGACCACGCTGGTGGTGGCAGCGGCCTCGACCTTGATCTCGCTGGCGCTGGTGGTGGCCTGCCTGGAGCATGAATCGCGGCAGCGCGTGGCCCGTCCCTCGCGCAGCCTGTGGCTGCTGTACCTGCCGCTGCTGGTGCCGCAGGTGGCCTTCCTGTTCGGGCTGCAGGTGCTGCTGGTGCGCCTGGGCGCCGATGGCCGGCTGTCGGCCGTGATCTGGGCGCACCTGGTGTTCGTGCTGCCCTACCTGTTCCTGTCGCTGGCCGACCCGTGGCGCGCTTTCGACGAGCGCTACACCCGCGCCGCGCTGGCGCTGGGCGCGTCGCGCTGGCGCGCCTTCTGGCGCATCAAGCTGCCGTTGCTGCTGCGCCCGCTGCTGCTGTCCTGCGCGGTGGCCTTTGCCGTCAGCGTGGGCCAGTACCTGCCCACGCTGTTTGCCGGCGCCGGCCGCGTCGCCACGCTCACCACCGAGGCGGTCACGCTGGCCGGCGGCGCCGACCGGCGGGTCATCGGCACCTGGGCGCTGCTGCAGGCGGCGTTTCCGCTGGCGGTGTACTGGCTGGCGGCCGCGACGCCGCGCTGGCTGTTCCGTCGCCGCAAGGCGCTGGCATGAACGCAGCATTGCGGCTCCAGCGCGTGCGGCTGGCGATCGGCGGGCGCACGCTGATCGGCCCGCTGTCCGCCACAGTGCAGCCGGGCGAATGCCTGACGCTGATGGGGCCGAGTGGCTGCGGCAAGTCCAGTCTGCTGGCCTGGATGGCCGGCACGCTGGACCCGGTGTTCGAGGCCGAGGGCCGCGTGACGGTGGGCGACACCGACTTGGGCCCACTACCGCCCGAGGCGCGGCGCGTGGGCATCCTGTTCCAGGACGACCTGCTGTTTCCGCACCTGTCGGTGGCCGGGAACCTGGCCTTCGCGCTGCCGGCCGCCGTGCGCCCCGCCAGCGAGCGGCGCGCGCGCATCGAGCAGGCGCTGGCCGATGCCGGGCTGGCGGGCTTTGGCGAGCGCGACCCGGCCACGCTGTCGGGCGGGCAACGCGCGCGCGTGGCGCTGCTGCGCACGCTGCTGGCGCAGCCGCGCGCGCTGCTGCTCGACGAGCCCTTCTCCAAGCTCGATGCGCCACTGCGCGACGAGCTGCGCCGCTTCGTCTTCGAGCATGCACGCGACAGCGCGCTGCCCACCGTGCTGGTGACGCATGACGAGGCCGATGCCGCGGCGGCCGGCGGTGCGCTGATCCGGCTCGAGGCGACATGAACCCGGCGCTGTGCATCGTCATGCCGGTGCTCGACGAAGCCGAGACGCTGGCGGCACGGCTGCGTGCGCTGCAGCGCTTTCGCCAGCGCGGCGTGCGCGTGGTGGTGGTGGACGGCGGCAGTCAGGACGGCACGTTGGCCATCGCACGGGCCCATGCCGACCTGGCACTGCTCGCGCCCCGCGGCCGCGCCGCGCAGATGAATGCCGGCGCGGCGGCCTGCCCGGCCGAGGTGCTGCTGTTCCTGCACGCCGACACCGAACTGCCTGACCAGGCAGATGCACTGGTGCGCCGCGCCACGCTGGGCCCGCAGGCCTGGGGCCGCTTCGACGTGCGCATCGACAGCCCGCGCTGGCCCTTGCGGCTGGTGGCCGCCCTGATGAACCATCGCTCGCGCTGGACCGGCATTGCCACCGGCGACCAGGCGCTGTTCGTGCGCCACGAGTTGTTCCAGCAGGTCGGTGGCTTTCCCGACCTGCCGCTGATGGAGGACATTGCCCTGTCGCGCCTGCTCAAGCGCCATGGCCGCCCGGTGTGCCTGCGCGAGCGCGTCAGCACCTCGGCGCGGCGTTGGGAGCGCCACGGCATATGGCGCACGGTGCTGCTGATGTGGCGCCTGCGCGCCGCCTACTTCCTGGGCGCCGACCCACGCCAACTCGCGATCCGCTATGGCTACAAGCCCCGGTGAACCTCACGATCCGTTGGGGCAGGTGCAGGTGGCGGTGCTGGCCAAGGCGCCGATCCCGGGGCTGGCCAAGACACGTCTGTTGGCGGTCATCGGACGCCAGGGCGCCGCAAGGCTGCAGCGGCAGCTGACGCGCCAGGCATTGCAGACAGCGCAGGATGCCGGCCTCGGCACCGTGACACTGTGGTGCACGCCCGATGCCCGGCACCGCTTCTTCCGTGCGTTGGAGCGAACGACCGGCGTGCGCTGCCTGGTGCAGCCCAGCGGCGACCTGGGCGCGCGAATGCACACCGCCTTCCGCGTGCACTGCGCGCGCGGGCCGCTGCTGCTGATCGGCACCGACTGCCCGGTGCTGCGGCCCGATCACCTGCGTCAGGCAGCGCAGGCCCTGGTCGACGGCGCCGATGCGGTGTTCCAGCCGGCCGAGGACGGCGGCTACGTGCTGGTCGGACTGCGCCAGCCACAGCCTGCGCTGTTCCACGGCATGAGCTGGAGCACGGACCAGGTCATGTCCGATACCCGCACGCGGGCCCGCGCAGTCGGCCTCCAGGTGAATGAACTCGACACGCTCTGGGACGTGGACCGGCCGCAGGACCTGGTGCGTTGGCGCGCCTGTGTGGTCGATGGCAGCCAGGAGGCATCACGCTGAATATGCGACAGGCGCGCCGCCGTCTGCTTGGCACGGGTGCGCTGGGCGGCGCCGCAGCGCGGCTGCACCGCCGCGCGACGTCACGGTGTCGCTGCAAGCCCCCGAGCCGATGGCACCGCTGCATGTCAATGCCGATGTCACGCTCCTCGGCCTGTCCACCAGTGGCACGCTGTGGCGCCTGGACATCGCGGGATGGCGTCGCCTTCGCAAGACTGCGCCGCGATTGTCCTGGCGGGCGACAAGCGGAGTGGCCGGGGTCGAAGACAGGCTGAGCAGCGAGCCCCCAGCGACCGGTCAGCCTGCTGACGCGGTGCGACGAGGGCTCCGTCGTGTGCGTTCCAGCCACGGACCGCGTCGAGATCACGCGCTGACCCAGTCCGAGCGTTGTCTTTAGCGCTGCGCCGGCGGCGTGGCTTTCACGACAGCCCACGCAACCGCGCATCGCTCCGCATGTCACGAAGTGCTCATGGTGCAACAAGGTGCATGAGCGCACGTCAAATTGGTGCCGGCTGTCAGAGTCGAACTGACGACCTTCCGCTTACAAGGCGGGTGCTCTACCAACTGAGCTAAGCCGGCGCACGAAGCAGTCGCGATTCTAGGAGCCCGCTACTTGACGCGTTTCAGCGAGGGCCGCGGCGGGTTGGGTTCGGGCGGCTCGTCGGGCGGCACGCGTGAGGTGGTGGCGGCCGGCGGCGCTGCGGTTTCCACCTCGGTGCTGGCCAGTCGCAGCCCGCGCACGGGCGCACCCGCAGGGGGCTGCGCCTCGCCGGACACTGCGCCTTCCGGCGTCGCACCCGCCGCAGTGGGCACCGGGAAGGCCATGCCCTGGCCATTCTCGCGCGCGTAAATGGCGACCACATGATCGACGGGCACGACGATCTCGCGCGCCATGCCACCGAAGCGGGCCTTGAACTCGATGAACTCGTTGCCCAGCTTCAGCGCGGTGGTGGCCTCGAAGCCGACATTGAGCACGATCTCGTTGTTCTTGACGTATTCCATCGGCACTTGCACGCTGGCGTCGACATACACCGCCACATAGGGCGTGAAGCCGTTGTCGGTGCACCAGTCGTGCAAGGCACGGATCAGGTAGGGCCGCGTCGAGGTGCCCTGCGAATCCGGCGCGATCGGCTTGTTCATGCGCTGTACCTTGCGACCGTGAATCTACTTGCGCATGACCTTTTCGGAAGGCGTCAGTGCCTCGATGTAGGCCGGGCGCGAGAAGATGCGCTCGGCATACTTCAGCAGCGGCAGCGCGTTTTTCGACAGGTCGATGCCGTAGTAGTCCAGCCGCCACAGCAGCGGTGCGATGGCCACGTCGAGCATCGAGAAGTCGTCGCCGAGCATGAACTTGTTCTTCAGGAAGATCGGCGCCAGCTGGGTGAGCCGGTCGCGGATCTGCGAGCGGGCCCGCTCCAGCTGCTTGTCGGTAGCCTTGACGCCGCGCGATTCGAGCAGGTTGACGTGGGCGAACAGTTCCTTCTCGAAGTTGAACAGGAACAGCCGCACCCGCGCACGCGCCACCGGGTCACCCGGCATCAGCTGAGGGTGCGGGAAGCGCTCGTCGATGTACTCGTTGATGATGTGCGATTCGTACAGGATGAGGTCGCGTTCGACGAGGATCGGCACCTCGTTGTACGGGTTCATCAGCGCGATGTCCTCGGGCTTGGCGAACAGATCCACGTCGCGGATCTCGAAGTCCATGCCCTTCTCGAACAGCACGAAGCGGCATCGGTGCGAGTAGGGGCAGGTGGTTCCGGAATAAAGCACCATCATCGGGGAGGGCTCCTGTTCAGCATTGCGACAAGACGGTCGCAACCATAGGGTTAAGGCGCAGCACCTGCGCTGCGCTCGGGCGGAGCACGACCTGCGGCCGCGCCGACGCAGCGGTTACTTGACGTCTTTCCAGTAAGCGGCATTCAGCCGCCACGCGATCACGGTGAACACGGCCAGGAAAAGCAGCACGAACACGCCAAGGCGCACACGCTGGCCTTGGTGGGGCTCGGCCATCCACTGCATGAAGGCCACCAGGTCGGCCACCGCCTCGTTGTACTCGGCGGTGTTCAGCTGGCCGGCACTCAGCGGCTCGAAGCCCTTGAACACGGAATGGGACTTGCTGGGATCGTGCGCATCCTTTTCCGTCGCGAAGATCGCGCGCTGCTGGCCCTGCAGTTCCCACAGCACATTCGGCATGGCCGCGTTGGGGAACACCAGGTTGTTCCAGCCGGTGACGGTGCTGTCGTCCCGGTAGAAGGTACGCATGTAGGTGTAGAGGTAGTCTGCTCCGCTGCCGCCGTTGCCGGCGCGCGAACGCGCCACCACCGTCAGGTCCGGCGGCGCCGCACCGAAGAAGTCCTTGGCCTGCACGGGGTCGAGCGTGATCGTCATCGGATCGCCAACTTTCTTGGCGGCGAACATCAGGTTGTTCTTGATCTGGTCTTCGCTCAGCCCGATGTCGAGCATGCGGTTGTAGCGCATGTAGCTGGCGGAATGGCAGTTCAGGCAGTAGTTGACGAACAACCGCGCGCCGTTCTGCAGCGCGGGCAGGTTGGTCACCCGCTCGGCCGGGAACTTGTCGAGCGCCGCACCGCCGCCGGCGGCATGCGCGCCGGAAAGAAGACCCAGCGCGAGAAGAAGACCGAGGAGAAATCGCTTCGTCATGTTGTTTGTGCTCCGCCGCTCGGATCAGTGGGCGTGAAAGGTCACGCGCTCAGGCACCGGCTTGAAGGTGCCGATGCGGCTCCACCAGGGCATCAGCAGGAAGAAGCCGAAATAGAACAGCGTGCCGACCTGCGACACCAGCGTGCCGATGTCCGAAGGTGGCTTGATGCCGAGGTAGCCCAGCACCAGGAAGTTGACGACGAAGATGCCGTACAGCCATTTGTTCCAACCCGGGCGGTAACGTATCGACTTGACCGGGCTGCGGTCCAGCCAGGGCAGCGGAAACAGCACCATCACCGCCACGCCCATCACCACCACGCCCCAGAACTTGGCGTCGAAGGCCATCAGCAACGCGATCACGACCACGGCCGACACCAGCACGGCGAGCTTCATCACACCCGACAAGCGGCCGCGCAGCACGGCCAGCACCGCAGCGATGGCGACGATGCCGACGAAGACATAGACCATCTGGTCGGTCACCGCGCGCAGCATCGAGTAGTAGGGCGTGAAGTACCACACCGGCGCGATGTGCGCAGGGGTCTTCAGCGCATCGGCGGGAATGAAGTTGTTGTACTCGAGGAAGTAGCCGCCCATCTCCGGCGCGAAGAAGATGATGGCGCTGAAGATCATCAGGAACACGCCCACGCCGATCAAGTCGTGCACCGTGTAGTACGGGTGGAAGGGAATGCCGTCGAGCGGGATGCCGGTCTTCGGGTCCTTCTTCTCCTTGATCTCCACGCCGTCGGGGTTGTTCGAACCCACCTCGTGCAGCGCGATGATGTGCGCCACCACGAGGCCGATCAGCACCAGCGGCACCGCGATGACGTGGAAGGCGAAGAAGCGGTTCAGCGTGGCGTCGCCGACGACGTAGTCGCCGCGGATCAGCAGCGCCAGGTCCGGGCCGATGAAGGGGATCGCCGCGAACAGGTTGATGATCACCTGCGCGCCCCAGAAGGACATCTGGCCCCAGGGCAGCAGGTAGCCCATGAAGGCCTCGGCCATCAGGCACAGGAAGATGGCCACGCCGAAGATCCAGATCAGCTCGCGCGGCTTCTGGTAGCTGCCGTAGATCAGCCCGCGCCACATGTGCAGGTACACGACGATGAAGAATGCGCTGGCCCCGGTGGAGTGCATGTAGCGGATCAGCCAGCCCCAGGGCACATCGCGCATGATGTACTCGACCGAGGCGAATGCCAGCGCCGCGTCGGGCTTGTAGTGCATCACCAGGAAGATGCCGGTGACGATCTGGATCACCAGCACCAGCAGCGCCAGCGAGCCGAAGAAGTACCAGAAGTT
>JAGTRL010000326.1 GCA_018261815.1 Pseudomonadota bacterium | reverse complement strand
CGCACGGCCGGCTTCCTGGACGAACTCGCGCGCGCGCCCTGGCACGAGCACGTGATGCTGCACCTGAAGGATGAAGGCCGGCGCGCCGACCTGCAGTCGCTGATGCCGGCGTACACGCCGGGCATGCAGGCCTACACCTGCGGTGCGCCACGCTTCATGGACGCGGTGTTCGCGGTCGCGGCACAGAAGGGCTGGCCAGAGGAGGCGCTGCACCGCGAGTACTTCAGCGTGCCGGACGCCGCCGATTGGGTGAACCAGCCCTTCGAGCTGCAGCTGTCGCGCAGCGGCCGCACGCTGCAGGTGCCGGCCGACCGCAGCGCCACCGAGGTGCTGGCCGAGGCCGGCATCGCCATCGCCACCAAGTGCAGCGACGGCCTGTGCGGTGTCTGCGCCACGGCCTACGACGCCGCGGCCAGCGACGCCGTCGAACACCGCGACGTGGTGCTCAGCCAGGCCGAGCGGGAGAAGCGAGTGATCTTGTGCTGTTCCCGCGCCAAGGAGCCGGCCGGCCGGCTCGTCGTCGATCTGTGATGAGCCCGACCCTGCCTGGCCGCAATGCCCCCAGCGCCGGCTTCGAAGCCCCGCTGGAAATGCTGGGCACCTGCCACGGCCGCATCGAACACCAGTGCAAGACGCTGCGCCGGCTGCTGGCGCACCTGCCTGTGCACGGTGCCGACGCGCAGGCGCGCAACGCCGCAAGCGCGGTGATGCGTCGCTTCGATAGCGCCGCGCGCGACCACCACGAGGACGAGGAGCAGGACCGGTTCCCCGCCGTGCCGGAATCGATGGCCGGCTCGGACGCCACCTGCCTGAGCGAGATGACGCAATCGCTTTGCGCGGAACACCGGCTGCTGGAACGGCATTGGCACACCGTGCGCGCCATGCTCGAAAGCGTGAGCTCGGGCGAAGCATCCGGATTCGATGCGGCTGCGGTCGAGGCCCCCATCGAAGCCTATGTGCGACACATCGCCCGCGAGGACGGCGAACGGCTGCCGATGGCGGCGCGGCTGCTCGGCGACGACGCACTGCGCGACATCGGCCGCGCGATGCGCAGGCGCCGCGGCATCCGCCAGCTGCCGTAGCCGCGCCGCACCGCGGCGTTTGCCGAGGCCGGAAGAAAGATCAAGGCTTTGTCCGTGGCTCAGCGCCGCGCCGGGCCGTCACCCAGGCGACAAGGCATTTGCCGATGGTCGGCTGCGACGCGCTCTGCTATGTTCAGCGCCTCAATTTGGAGATCGACATGAGCTTGTTTTCTCTCAGGGGCAAGGTGGCCGTGATCACCGGCTCCTCGCGCGGCATCGGCAAGGCCATTGGCGAAAGGATGGCGGAGCATGGCGCGAAGGTCGTGATCTCGTCGCGCAAGCTCGAGCCCTGCGAGCAGGTTGCGGCGGCGATCAATGCCAAGCAGGGTGCCGGCAGCGCGATCGCGGTCGCGGCCAACATCTCTTCGAAAGAGGCGCTGCACCACCTGGTGGACGAGACCACGAAGCGCCTGGGCCCGGTGGACGTGCTGGTGTGCAATGCCGCCTCCAACCCGTACTACGGGCCGATGGCCGGCATCAGCGACGAGCAGTTCCGCAAGGTGCTGGACAACAACATCCTGTCCAACCACTGGCTGATCAGTGCCGTGGTGCCGGGCATGATCGAGCGCAAGGGCGGCTCGATCATCATCGTCTCGTCGATTGGCGGGCTGCGCGGCTCACCAATCATCGGCGCCTACTGCATCAGCAAGGCCGCCGACCTGCAGCTGGCGCGCAACCTGGCGGTGGAATACGGCCCGCACAACGTGCGCGTCAACTGCATCGCGCCGGGGCTGATCCGCACCGACTTCGCCCGCGCGCTGTGGGAGAACCCCGAGCTGCTGGCCGCGCGCAGCGCCGAGACGCCGCTGCGCCGCATCGGCGAGCCCGACGAGATCGCCGGTGCCGCGGTGTACCTGGCCTCGCCAGCCAGCTCGTTCATGACTGGCCAGGCGCTGGTGGTGGACGGCGGCGTGACGATCTGACGCCATGGACGATACGACCACGCTGGAGGGCTTCCGCGCCGAGACACGCGCCTGGCTGGAAGCGAACTGCCCGCCCGAGATGCGCCAGCCGTTGCGCGGCGAGGAAGACTACTGCTGGGGAGGCCGCCGCGCCAGTTTCCAGTCCGAAGCTCAACGCCTGTGGCTGCAGCGCTTGGGCGAGCGCGGTTGGACCGTGCCCACCTGGCCGCGCGAGTACGGCGGCGGCGGCCTGTCGCCGGCCGAGGCGGCGCTACTGCAGCAGGAGCTGCGCGCCTTGGGCTGCCGGCCGGCGCTGTGGAGCTTCGGCATCTGGATGCTCGGGCCGGCGCTGCTGAAGTTCGGCAACGAGGCGCAGAAACGCGAGCACTTGCCGAAGATCGCGCGCGGCGAGATCCGTTGGTGCCAGGGCTATTCCGAGCCCAACGCCGGCTCGGACCTGGCCTCGCTGGCCACGCGTGCCGAGGACCGCGGTGACCACTATCTGGTCAATGGCCAGAAGATCTGGACCAGCTATGCCGACCAGGCCGACTGGATTTTCTGCCTGGTGCGCACCGACAGCGCAGCCAAGAAGCACACCGGCATCAGCTTCGTGCTCTTCGACATGGCCAGCCCCGGCGTCAGCACGAAGCTGATCACACTGATCTCCGGCAAGTCGCCGTTCTGCGAGACCTTCTTCGACAACGTGCGCGTCGAAAAGCACAACCTGGTGGGCCAGCCGGGCGGCGGCTGGGACGTGGCCAAGTACCTGCTGACGCACGAGCGCGAAATGATCGGCGCGATCGGCGAGCGCACCCAGTCGCAGCCGCTGGGCGCGATGGCCGCGCAGAGCCTGGGTCGCGACGCCAGCGGCCGCCTGGACGACCCTGTGCTGCGCGCGCGCATTGCCGAGTTCGAGGTCGACGAAGCCGCCTTCCGCGCGCTGATGCAGCGCTTCGGCGAGCAGGCGCGCGCGAAGCAGGCGCACGGCGCTTTCTCGTCGGCATTGAAGTACTACGGCGCCGAGCTGAACAAGCGCCGGCAGGAGTTGATCATCTCGGCGCTGGGCAGCGGCGCGCTCGAATCGGACGCCGTCGCCGCGCGCGACTGGCTGCGCAGCAAGGCCAACTCGATCGAGGGCGGCACCAGCGAGGTACAGCTGAACGTCATTGCCAAACGCATTCTGGAACTGCCGGGGGCTTGACGATGGCATTGCTGCTGAACGAAGAACAATCGATGCTGCGTGACAGCGCACGCGCTTTCCTGCGCGATAACGCGCCGGTGGCCCAGCTGCGCCAGCTGCGCGACAGCCAGGACCCGGCCGGATTTGCGGGCCCCACCTGGTCGGCCTTTGCCGAGCTGGGCTTCGCCGGCGTGGCCGTGCCCGAGGCCCATGGTGGTACCGGCCTGGGTGCGGTGGAGATCGGCGTGCTGATGGAGCAGATCGGCCGCCACTTGAGCGCCCTGCCCTTCCTGAGCAGCGGCGTGGTCGCCGCACGGCTGCTGCAGCTGGCCGGCAGCCCGGAACAGCAAGCGCAGTGGCTGCCGCGCCTTGCCCGCGGCGAGGCCATCGCCACGCTGGCAGTGGACGAAGGACCGAAGCACCGGCCGCAGGCCATCGCGCTGCGCGCTGATGCCCACGCCGGCGGCTGGAAGCTATCGGGCACGAAGACTTTCGTGCCCGACGGCCATGTTGCGTCGCTGCTGCTGGTGGCGGCGCGGGCCGGCGACGGCGTGGCGATCTTCGCCGTGCCGCGCGAAGCCGCCGGCGTGCAGGTCCAGCGCACCGTGATGGCCGACGCCCACAACGCCGCGCAGGTGCTGCTGCTGGACGTGGCGCTGCCGGCCGAGGCCCGCTTGCCCGGCGATGGCGCGACAGCACTGCAGCAGTCGCTGGACTTCGGCCGTGCCGCGGTGGCGGCCGAGCTGCTGGGCATTGCCGACGAGGTGTTCGAGCGCACGCTCGACTACCTGAAGCAGCGAAAGCAATTCGGCAAGCTGATCGGCGAGTTCCAGGCGCTGCAGCACCGCGCCGCCACGCTGTTTGTGGACATCGAGCTGGCACGCGCCGCGCTGGCCAAGGCATTACATGCGCTCGACAGCGCGCCGAAGCAGGCCGCCGAGGCGGTGGCCATCGCCAAGGCCAAGTGCGGCAGCGCTGCCACGCTGGCGGTGCAGGAAAGCGTGCAGATGCACGGCGGCATGGGCATGACCGACCAGCTGGACTTCGGCCTGTTCATGAAGCGCGCGCGTGTGCTG
>JAGTRL010000023.1 GCA_018261815.1 Pseudomonadota bacterium | reverse complement strand
AACGCGCCATCCAGACCGAACTGAGGAGCGCCGCGCAGGGCAAGACCGCGCTGGTCATCGCGCACCGGCTGAGCACGGTGGTCGATGCGCACGAGATCGTGGTGCTGGAGCAGGGCCGCGTGGTCGAGCGTGGTGCCCATGCCGAGCTGCTGGCGCGCGGCGGGCGTTATGCGCAGATGTGGCGGCTGCAGCAAAGCGGCGACAATTCGGCATGACGACCACGCTGTCTCTGATCCGTCCCGACGACTGGCACCTGCACCTGCGCGACGGTGATGCACTGCGCGCCGTGCTGCCGCACACCGCGCGGCAGTTTGCGCGGGCCATCGTCATGCCGAACCTGAAGCCGCCGGTCACCACCACCGCGCTGGCGCTGGACTACCGCCGCCGCATCCTCGACGCGCTGCCGATTGAAGGGCCAGGCGCGGATTTCGAACCGCTGATGACGCTGTACCTGACCGACCGCACGCCACCGGACGAGATGCGCCGTGCGTGCGAGGCCGGCATCGTCGCGCTGAAGCTGTACCCGGCCGGCGCCACGACGAACAGCGACGCCGGCGTCACCGACATCCGCAAGACCTACAAGACGCTGGAGGCGATGCAGCGCGAAGGCCTGCTGCTGCTGGTGCATGGCGAGGTCACCGACGCCGAGATCGACCTGTTCGACCGCGAGGCGGTGTTCATCGACCGCGTGCTGCAGCCGCTGCGCCGCGACTTCCCCGGCCTGAAGATCGTCTTCGAGCACATCACCACGCGCGAGGCGGCGCAGTACGTGGCCGCGGGCGACGCGCGCTTGGCGGCGACGATTACCGCGCACCACCTGCTGTTCAACCGCAACGCCATCTTTCTGGGCGGCTTGCGGCCGCACTATTACTGCCTGCCGGTGCTCAAGCGCGAGGAACATCGCCTGGCGCTGGTGGCCGCCGCCACGTCCGGCTCGCCGAAGTTCTTTCTCGGCACCGACAGCGCGCCACATGCCGCGGTGCTGAAGGAGCATGCCGCTGCCTGCGCCGGCTGCTACACCGCGCTGTCGGCGCTGGAGCTGTACGCCCAGGCCTTCGAATCCGCCGGCGCGCTGGACAAGCTGGAAAGCTTTGCCAGCTTCCACGGCGCCGATTTCTACGGCCTGCCGCGCAACCGCGGCCGCATCACGCTGCGCCGCCAGCCCTGGACGCTACCCGAAAGCCTGCCCTTCGGCGCACAGCAGCTCAAGCCGCTGTGCGGCGGTGAGACGCTGAACTGGAAACTGGAGTCCGCGGCATGATCGAAAAACAACCACGCATCGCACTGCTGATCGATGCCGACAACTCGCCGGCGAGCAAGATCGACGTCATCCTGGCCGAGCTGGCCAAGGTGGGCGTGACCAACATCCGCCGCGCCTACGGCAACTGGAAGAAGGATGGCCTCAAGGGCTGGGAGGCGGTGCTGCACGAGTACGCCATCCGCCCGGTGCAGCAGTTCGATTACAGCAAGGGCAAGAACGCCACCGACATGGGCATGGTCATCGAAGCCATGGACCTGCTCTACACCGACCAGCCCGAGGCTTTCGGCATCGTCTCGTCGGATGCCGACTTCACGCCGCTGGTCATGCACCTGAAGGCCAAGGGCGCGCAGGTCTTCGGCTTCGGTGCCAAGAAGACGCCGCTGCCCTTCGTCAACGCCTGTTCGCGCTTTCTGTACCTCGAGAACCTGGGCCAGCCGGTGGCGAGCGACGAGTCGCGCACGGCCAAGGCCGCCAAGCCTAAGCCCCATGCGGCGTCCAAGGGCAACGGCGATGCCGCACCCACACGCCTGGACAGCGCGGCGCTGAAACAGGACGCACGGCTGGTGACGCTGCTGCGCAATGCGGTGGAATCGGCCGCCGGCGAGGACGGCTGGTCGGCACTGGGCGCGGTGGGCCAGCAGATCGGCAACCAGGCTTCCTTCGACCCGCGCAACTACGGCTATCGCAAGCTGCTCGACCTGATCGAGGCCACGCAGCTGTTCGATCTGGACCGCCGCGGCACGCAGTTCGTGCTGCGCGACAAGCGGCTGGCCAAGGCCGGCGGCGCCTGAAGCCGGCTGCAAAGACCTTCAACTGTCTGGCAGTATTGCCGGGCGGCCTTTAAATCGACCTGCCCGTCCCCATCATCCTGGCCGACGCAACAAAAGGCTTTCGCCCCCATGAAACGAATCCTGCTCTTCGTGATGACCAACCTGGCCGTGATGGTGGTGCTGGGCATCGTCATCAATGTTTTCGGGCTGAACCGCTTCATCGACGAAGCCGGCCTGAACGTCGGCGGGCTGATGGTGTTCTCGCTGGTCGTCGGCTTCGGCGGCGCGACCATCTCGCTGCTGATGAGCAAATTTATCGCCAAGCGCAGCACCGGCGCGCAGATCATCAACGATTCGCGCGATCCCACGCATGCCTGGATCGTCGACACGGTGAAGCGCTTCGCCAACCAGGCGGGTATCGGCATGCCCGAGGTCGGCATCTACGAAGGCCCGCCCAACGCCTTTGCCACCGGCGCGTTCAAGAACTCGGCGCTGGTGGCGGTGTCCACCGGCTTGCTGCAGAGCATGACGCGCGAGGAGGTCGAGGCCGTCATCGGCCACGAGGTGGCGCACGTGGCCAATGGCGACATGGTGACTATGACGCTGATCCAGGGCGTGATGAACACCTTCGTGGTCTTCATCTCGCGCGTGGTCGGCTTCTTCGTCGACCGCGTGATCCTGAAGAACGAGCGCGGCGGTGTCGGCCCCGGCTACTTCATCACCACCATCGTGATGGACATCCTGCTCGGCTTCGTCGCGGCGATGATCGTCGCCTGGTTCTCGCGCCAGCGCGAGTTCCGCGCCGACGCCGGCGCTGCCGGGTTGATGGGCCGCAAGCAGCCAATGATCAACGCGCTGGCCCGCCTGGGCGGGCTGGACCCGGGCGAGATGCCGAAGACGCTGCAGTCGATGGGCATCAGCTCCCGGCCCAGCGGCATCATGGCGCTGTTCTCCACCCACCCGCCGATGGAAGAACGCATCTCCCGCTTACAGCAGGCCGCCTGAGCGGCCTGCTAGGTCGGCAGGAAGCCTTCGATCGACAGGTAACGCTCGCCGGTGTCGTAGTTGAAGCCGAGCACGCGCGCGCCGGCGCCCAGTTCGGGCAGCTTCTGCGCGATGGCGGCCAATGTCGCGCCGCTGGAGATGCCCACCAGCATGCCTTCCTCGCTTGCGCAGCGCCGGGCCATCGCGCGCGCCGCTTCGGCCTCGACCTGAATGACGCCGTCGAGCACGGCGGTGTGCAGGTTCTTCGGGATGAAACCGGCGCCGATGCCCTGGATCGGGTGTGGCGACGGCGCGCCGCCGCTGATCACCGGCGAGGCCGCCGGCTCCACCGCAAACACCTTCAGCTTCGGCCAGTGCGCCTTCAGCGCCTGCGCGCAGCCGGTGATGTGACCGCCGGTGCCGACGCCGGTGATCAGCGCATCCAGACCCTCCGGGAAGTCGGCCAGGATTTCCTTGGCGGTGGTGCGCACGTGCACCTCGATGTTGGCCGGGTTCTCGAACTGCTGCGGCATCCAGGCGCCGGGGCTGGCGGCGACGATTTCCTCGGCGCGCGCGATCGAGCCCTTCATGCCCTTTTCGCGTGGCGTCAACTCGAAGCTGGCGCCGTAGGCCAGCATCAGGCGGCGGCGCTCGATGCTCATGCTGTCGGGCATCACCAGGATGAGCTTGTAGCCTTTGACGGCGGCCACCATGGCCAGGCCGATGCCGGTGTTGCCCGAGGTCGGCTCGACGATCGTGCCGCCTGGCTTGAGCGCGCCGCGCTTCTCGGCATCGTCGATCATCGACAGTGCAATGCGGTCCTTGATCGAGCCGCCCGGGTTGGAGCGCTCGGACTTGATCCACACCTGCGCCGTATGGGGCAAACCCGCGAACAGCCGGTTGATGCGGATGTGCGGCGTGTTGCCGATCGTCGCCAGGATGTCGTCGGCCTTCATCGTCGTGCCTCTCCGTGCTGAACAAGCCGCGATAATCGCACAGTGAAGCAAGCCAGACCGCCGCTGGTGCAAGGGCCGAAAGGCCGCACTGGAGGAAGGTCCGGACTGCAAAGGGCGGCGTAGCAGCTAACGGCTGTCCACCGTGAGGTGAGGATCAGAGCAACAGAGACGAGTCCGGGCGGGCTCGCTTGGGGTGTTCTATGAGGCGCCGGCGTCAGCCGGCAGCCCGCACGGCGCAAGCCGGGCGGGACCGGGCGCAAGCCCGAGGCCGCATAGCCACCCCGGGCGGGCAAAGCCCGCCCGGGGTGAAACGGGCAATCTCTACGCGCAGCAACACCAAATAGGCACACGATGATCCGGCCCGGGGAGTGTGCGGGTAGGTGGCACCGAGCCGCACAGCGATGTGCGGCCCAGATGAATGGCGGTCACGGCGCGACGCTTGCAAGAGCGTCGCGACGCACAGAATCCGGCCTATCGGCTTGCTTCACACTTTTTTGTCTGACGCACCGCAAGCACGGCGCCTTTTCAGGCCGGCACCACCAGCGCCTGCCGCACCTTCCAGCGAAGGCCGCTGTCGGCCGCGGCCGGTTGCAGTTGCATCTCCAGCATCGCGCGGTCGGCTTCATCGACCGCGCGCCACAGGAAGTCGCGCGCATTGCCCAGGTCGCCGGCAATGAACAGCTGCGAGGTCACATCGCCGAAAGTGGCATGGCGGATCTTGATGTGGATGTGCGGCGTGCGCCCGGGGTAAGGCACCGGCTTGATGCTGCGAAAGCGCAGCCGCCCGTCGCGGTCGCTGCGGCTGGCGCCGAAACCCTGGAAGCCCGGGTCGTACTGCCCCGCCATCAGGCGCACGTGCGGATGGCGGTAGGCGGCGAGCGCATCGCATTGCCAGATCTCCACCTCGGCGCCATCGACCCGACGGCCGTTGCTGTCCATCACCTGCAGTTCCAGCCCCAGCAGTTCGCCGCGCGCCTCGAGCGTGCGGCCGTCGCGCTGCACACGGCTCAGGTCGGCGTCCCAGTCGCTCCACTGCTCGCGCCAGGCGCGCGGCGGGTAGAACGGGCCGTCGGTCATGCCGGCGACGCTGCGGCGCGAGCTGGCCAGGCCCGGCCAAGCCAGCGCCGACAGCGCGGCGCCGGCGCCCAGCGTGAAGCGTCTGCGACCAAGCTTCGGTGTGCAGTGCATCAGCATACTCGTGAAGAGCCACCTTACACTGGAATGGTTCCCCTCTGCGGCGCCGGCGGGCCGGCCCACTCTCTCGATGAACCCCGACGCCCACATCCTCTGGCGCGGCCCGCGCTGGAAGCTGGCCGTGCTGCTCGCCTGCATGGGCATGCTCGGGCCGTTCTCCATCGACACCTACATTCCGGCGTTCTCGGGCATCGCCCGCTCGCTGGGCGCCACGCCGGTGCAGATGCAGCAGACGCTGTCGGCCTATCTGTTCGGTTTTGCGCTGCTCAACCTGTTCCACGGCGCGCTGTCCGACAGCCTGGGCCGCCGGCCGGTGATCCTGTGGGGCATCGGCGTGTTCGCGCTGGCCTCGGTGGGCTGCGCGCTGTCGCAGACCATCGGCCAGCTGGTGTTCTTCCGCGCACTGCAGGGCATGAGCGCCGGCGCCGGCATGGTGGTGTCGCGCGCCATCATCCGCGACATGTTCCCGCCGGCCGACGCGCAGCGCGTGATGTCGCAGGTGACAATCTACTTCGGCGTGGCGCCGGCGGTGGCGCCGCTGGTCGGCGGCTGGCTCTTCGTCAGCGTCGACTGGCATGCGATCTTCTGGTTTCTGGCGCTGATCAGCGCGGCGCTGTGGTGGGCCGTCTGGCGCGCGCTGCCCGAAACGCTGCACGCCACGCAGCGCCAGCCGGTGCATGTGGCGCCGCTGCTGCGCGGCTACGTGCAGATGATGCGCAACCCGCAGTTCCTGATGCTGGCACTGGCCAGCGGCATTCCCTTCAATGGCATGTTCCTGTACGTGCTGAGCGCGCCGGTGTGGCTGGGCGAGATCCTGCAGTTGCAGCCGACGCAGTTTTTCTGGTTCTTCTGCATGAGCGTGTCCGGCATCATGCTCGGCGCTTGGCTGTCGGGCCGGCTGGCCGGGCGCATCAAGCCCAAGTACCAGATCCGCCACGGCTTCGTCATCATGCTCGCCACCTCGCTGGCCAACGTGCTGATGAACCTGCTGGGCACGCCGCACCCGTTCTGGGCCATGCTGACGGTGTCGATCTTCTCCTTCGGCTGGGCGCTGATGGTGCCGGTGGTGACGCTGCTGGTGCTGGACCTGGTGCCCGAGCGGCGCGGCATGGCCAGCTCGGTGCAGGCCTTCATCGGCAGCATGGCCAACGGCCTGGTGGCCGGCGTGATCGCGCCGCTGGTCATGCACTCGGCGCCGGCGCTGGCGCTGACCTCGCTGGGCATGCTGGGCATCGGTGTGGTCGCCTGGATCTGGGTCAAGCCGCGCGTGACTTGATCGGCCCGCGGCGTGCGGATCCGCGCAGGCGGCGCCGGCGCGCGTGACGCAACCCCTCAAGCAGCGCGGCGCGGGGCCGATAGCTGTCCATGACTGCCGGAAAAGTCTCTGACGTGGCGGCTGCGCCCGAAGGCGCCAAGCGCCGCCTTTCGCCCAAGCTGATGATCGCCGCCGGCGCCGCCACGGTGCTGCTGGCCGGCGCGGGCGGTGCGGCCGTGTGGCTGTGGCCCAAGGCGCCCGACCCGGCCGCCGCGGCGGCGGCCAAGGCCGCGCGCAAGGAAGCGCGCCGCGCCGCGGCGCAGGCCTCGGCACCGGCCGGGCACGCGGCTTCGGCAGCCGCTGCCCATGCCGACACGACGCGGGCTGCCGCCTCCGCCTCCGCCGCTGCCGAGGCGGCCGCCGCGCGTGACGAGGCCGGCGCCCCGGCCGCCCACGACTTGGCGGTGGCGGCGGCCGCCGAAACCCACACAGCGCGTGCCGCGCAGGCGAGCGCGGCCGAAGTGCCGCTCGACCGGCTGCAGCGTCGCCTGGGCGAGGTGCTGGGCGGCAAGGGCGCAATCGATGCCTCGCGTTCCGGCGAATTGCAGGTCACGGCCCGCAGCCGCGATGTGGTCCCGGTGCGCCATGCCGGCGTGGCGGCTGCCGCGGCGCCTGAGCCGGAGACCGAAGCCACACAGGGCGGCGCAGCGCCGCACAGGCGTGGCCGCATCGCGCACTGGAGCTACTCCGGGCTGGGCGGCCCGCAGGCCTGGGGCAAGCTGAAGCCCGAGTTCAGCCAGTGCGCCATCGGCCAGCGGCAAAGCCCGATCGACATCCGCGACGGCATCGCGCTGGACCTCGATCCGGTGCAGTTCGACTACCAGCCGAGCAGCTTCTCGGTCATCGACAACGGCCACACGGTGCAGGTCAACGTGGCGCCGGGCAACTCGATCGAAGTCAACGGCAAGCGCTATGCGCTGCTGCAGTTCCACTTCCACCGCCCGTCGGAGGAGCGCATCAACGGCCGCCGGTTCGAGATGGACGCCCACCTGGTGCACAAGGATGCCGAAGGCCGCCTGGCCGTGGTGGCCGTGCTGCTGGAACGCGGCGCCGCGCAGCCACTGCTGCAGACAGTGTGGAACAACCTGCCACTGGAAAAGAACGAGGAAGTCGCCGCCCGCGCGCCGATCGATCTGAACCAGCTGCTGCCGGCCGACCGGCGCTATTACACCTACATGGGCTCGCTGACCACGCCGCCGTGCAGCGAGGGCGTGCTGTGGATGGTGATGCAGCAGCCGGTGCCGATGTCGGCACAGCAGATCGACATCTTCTCGCGCCTGTACCCGATGAACGCGCGGCCGATCCAGCAGGCCAGTGGCCGCATGATCAAACAATCGAACTAGGGCGAGGGCATCGCCGCGCGCTCGCGTGCCGGCGCAAACAACTTCTCCATCTCGCGGCGCAGCCGGTAGGCCTCGGTGGCGGTGTCGACCGCCACGTCGTCCCAGCTCAAGCTCTGGCCTTGCCGCACCGGCCGCACCAGCGTGATGCCGTGCGCCAGCCCCAGCGGCAGTCCGCCCAGGCGCTGCGACGTGGCGGCCGGCAGCAGCTTGCCCCACACGGTGTAGCCGCCCTCGCCATCGAGGACCTCGCCTGCGCGCAGGTCGCGCTTGGCGGTGGCCACGACATCGGCGTTCCAGCCGATGGCCGCGCCGGTGGCTTCGCCGCGCAGCGCCACGCTGGCCACCGACAGGCCCACCTCCAGGCCGATCAGGTGCCAGCGCTTGTACAGCGTGAAGTAGCGCCCGCTTGGGTCGGTGTGGGCGTTGTATTCCTCGAAGCAGTTGCGGATGTACTCGGTCTCGCCTTCGACCGTGACCCACACGCCCATGCGGATGTCGTAGGGGATCTTGCGGCCGTCGGCTTCCAGCGAGGAGATGACCTCGACCATGCCCTTGCGTTCGAGCACGCCGCCTTCGCTCTTCGGCCGGGTGACGAAGGGAATGTCCTCGACGCTTGCCGGCGGGTAGAGCAGGCCGTTGCTCGGTACACCCAGGCCGGTCGCGTTGCTGACCGCGCTGCTCTCGATCGACGGTTTGCTGCCGTCGAGGAAGCTGTTGAACATCTTCGGGTTCAGCCCACCGCGCGCGGCCTGTTCCGGGCTCAATCCGTAGAAGCCCCACACCGTGTCGGGCGTGCTCTGGCTGAAGTGCGGCAGCCACTTGTGGCCGCGCCCGGCCGCCACCACCGGGAAGCCGCAGCTGCGCGCCCAGTCCACCAGGTCGCAGATCAGCGCCGGCTGGTCGCCGAAGGCCAGCGAATAGACCACGCCGGCCTCGGCGGCGCGGCGCGCCAGCAGCGGCCCGCAGAAGGCGTCGGCCTCCACCGTGACGTTGACCACGTGCTTGCCCTGCGCAAAGGCGGCCAGGCAGTGTTCCACCGCGGCAATCGGGTGCCCGGTGCATTCCACCACCACATCCACCGCCGGGTGGCTGACCAGCGCGCGCCAGTCCTCGCCGATGTGCGTGCTGCCGTGCTTCAGCGCATCGGCCAGCGAGCTGGCGGCGCTGCGCTGCGGCTCCCAGCCGACGCGCGCCAGGTTGGCGCGCGCGGCCTCGGGCGACAGGTCGGCGATGCCGAGCAGGTGCACCCCCGGCGTGCGCGGGATCTGCGCCAGGTACATCGAGCCGAACTTGCCGGCGCCGATGAGCGCCACGCGGATCGGCCGGCCTTCGGCGGCGCGCTGCTGGAGCTTGGCGTACAGGCTCATGCCGTCACCCCGATTTCTTGCAGCGAGGTCTGCAGCGCACTGGCCGGCAGGCCATCCTTCCACGGCAGATCCACCGGGTCGCTGCGGCGCAGGCAATCATCGCCCAGGCATTCGATGGGCGTGAAGTCGCGGTGCGCGATGTATTCCGGCCGCTTGAAACGGCGGATGTGGTTGCTGACCGCGCAAAGGCTCAGGTACACGGCCACGCGGTTCCACGGCGACAGGTTGCTGCCCGAGGCATGTACCAGGCAGCTGTGGAACAGGATCATCGAGCCGGCCGGGCCCTTGGGCGAAACGATGCCGCCGTGCTTGCCGCCGGCACGCTCCACCAGCTGGCGGATCAGCGCGTCGTCCACGGTCCACAGCGGGTAGCTGGTGGTGCGCGTGTCGTGCTGCGCCTCGAGCACGCCCTTCTTGTGGCTGCCGGGGATGAACATCAGCGGACCGTTGAACTCGGTCACGTCGTCCAGGAAGATGGCGACGTTCATCGCGCGCTCGGTGGGCATCAGGTCGTCGTTGAGCCAGGTGCCGTAGTCCTGGTGCCATTGCCAGACATCGCCTTCGAAGGCCATCTTGCCGTTGATCTTGAACTGGTGCATGTACAGCTCTTCACCCAGCAGGTCCATCACCGGCTGCACCATGCGCGGGTGCCGTGCCAGCCGCGCGAAGGGTGCGCTGATCAGGTGCGCTGCAAAGTTGGTGCGCACCGCGTCGGAGCCCTTCTCGCGCACGTTGTAGGCCTCGCGCCGGCTGTACAGCTCGGGCACGGCGGCATTGAGCACGCCGATCTCGTCGGCGCTGAACAGTCCGGGGAAGAACAGGTAGCCCTCGCGCTCGAACTGCTCGATCTGCTGGCGGGTGAGTCTCATGGGGGTCTCCTGGTGGGTGTCTTGAGGCGGCCTGGGCAATATGTCACGAAGCAAGGGCGCGCTGTTTCCGTATGCCTCCTAAGGCTCAACTTTCAATGGCCCACGCAAGTCCTTATTTTTGAAGCTGTTTTTATTCTTAGGTTGTGAACAATGGCCTCTAAGTGCCTGATTTCATTGATTTTTTTCGCCACCGCGTTGACCCTGTGGTTTTTGTGAGATACAGTGTCGTTTAGTGGCCATGGGTGGAAAAAAGTGTCGGAATGGGTGTTTCGAGGGACCTCAGCCTTGGTGCTGGATGCCAAGGGGCGCATCAACGTGCCGGTGCGCCATCGCGACCCGCTCGTTGCGGCCTGTAGCGGCCAGCTGACACTCACCCGTCATCCCGAAGGCTATCTGTTGATCTACCCTCGCCCGGTGTGGGAGACGGTGGAAACCGAGCTGATGGCGCTGAAGGCCGCCTCCGATGGCTGGCGCCGCATCTTCCTGGGCAGCGCGGTCGACGTGGAGATCGACAGCGCGTCGCGCGTGCTGATCCCGCCCGAGCTGCGCGACGCCGCCGGCCTGAACAAGGACGTGCTGCTGATCGGCACCGGCCGCCGCCTGGAGCTGTGGGACAAGCAGCGCCACGACGCTGTCGAGGCCCGCGTGGTGGCCGCTGGCATGACCGAAGAAGTGCTGGGCCTGAACCTGTGAATGCCGGCCCAGACGCATGGACGCACACCACCGTTCTCCTGGCCGAAGCCGTGGAGGCACTGGTGCACGTCCCCGACGGCCGCTATGTGGACGGCACCTTCGGCCGCGGCGGCCATGCGCGGGCCATCCTGGCCCGGTTGTCGCCGCAGGGCCGGCTGATCGCCTTCGACAAGGACCCGCAGGCCATCCGCCTGGGCGAGTCGCTGGCCGACGCCCGGCTGCAGTTGGTGCATGCCAGCTTTGCCGGCATGCGGCAGGTGCTGGCGCAGCACGGCATCACCCAGGTGCAGGGGGTGCTGCTCGACCTGGGCGTCAGCTCGCCGCAGCTGGACGACCCGGCTCGAGGCTTCAGCTTCCGCTTCGACGCGCCGCTGGACATGCGCATGGACACGTCCCGCGGCGAGACCGCCGCGGAATTCCTGGCCCGCGCCGATGAGCGCCTACTGACGCAGGTGATCCGTGACTATGGTGAAGAACGGTTTGCTGTTCAGGTTGCAAAGGCGCTTGTGGCTCGCCGACAGGGCGGGGCAGCCATTCGAACCACAGGCGAACTGGCCCAGGTCGTGGCTGGTGCGGTCAAGACCCGCGAGCCGGGCCAGAACCCTGCAACGCGCACATTTCAGGCTCTTCGGATTCATGTCAACGCCGAGCTTGAAGAGCTCGAGCAAGGCCTGAGCGCGACACTGGAACTGCTGGCCCCGTCGGGACGCCTGGTCGTGATCAGTTTCCATTCGCTCGAGGACCGCATCGTCAAGAGCTTCATCGCGCGCGAAAGCCGCGACGAGCCCGACCGCCGCGCCCCGTTCGCGCCGCCGCGGCCGTCGCGGCTGCGTGCGCTGGGCCGCATCCGCGCCGGCGCGGCCGAAGTGGCGGCCAACCCGCGAGCGCGCTCGGCCGTGATGCGCGTGGCCGAGCGCACGGCAGTGCCCTACGCGAGCGTGACGCCGGCGCCAGGCCGCGGCCTCGGGGGCAAGAGGGTGTGACCCGCGTGAACCTGCTGCTGCTCGCTGCCTTGCTGGCCAGTTGCCTGTACCTGGTGAAGACCGCGTACGAGTCGCGCCGCCTGTTCCATGCCCTGGACCGTGCGCGCGTCGAGCAAGCCAAGCTTGACACCGAGTTCAAGCGCCTGGACGCCGAACGCCAGGCTCAGGCCACCCACTTGCGGGTGGAGAAGGTGGCGCGCGAGAAGCTGCGCATGCGCACCGCCACGCCGGCGGTGACGCAGTACGTCAGCGACGAGGCCGTAGCCCCGGCGCGTGGAGCTTCTGCCCCATGAGCCGAAACGCCAAGCCGGGCAAGCGCGCCGCCGCCGCCAGCGTGCGCAACCTGAACTACGCCACCAGCCCGCTGCTGGCGTCGAAGACGCCGCCGTGGCGCTCGCGCTTTTTGGTCGCACTGGTCGGCCTGGCCTTCGCCGTGCTGATCGGCCGCGCGGTGTACATCCAGATCATCGGCACCGACTTCTACCAGCAGCAGGGCGACAAGCGTTATGGCCACGTGATCGAGGTGCCGGCCAGCCGCGGCCGCATCCTCGACCGCAACGGCCAGGTGCTGGCCACCAGCGTGCCGGTGCCGTCGATCTGGGCCATCCCCAAGGACTTCACCGCCGATGTGCAGCAGCGCAACGCACTGGCCCGCCTGCTGAGCATGAAGCCGCTGGAGCTGGATCAGAAGCTGGAAGGCAGCCGCAATTTCGCCTGGCTCAAGCGCCAGGTCGACGAGCCGCTGTGGGCCCAGGTCAGGGGGCTTGGCCTGAAGGGCGTGCACAGCTTGAGTGAATACCGCCGCAAGTACCCCGAGGGTGAATCGGCAGCGCACGTCGTCGGCTTTACCAACATCGAGGAAAAGGGCCAGGAAGGCATCGAGCTGGCATTCCAGGGCGATCTGCAGGGCCGCCACGGCTCGCGCGCCGTGCTCAAGGACCGGCTCGGCCGCGTCATCGAGGATGGCAGCGAACAGGTCGATCCGGTCAACGGCCGCGACATCCAGCTGTCGATCGACTCGAAGGTGCAGTTCTTCGCCTACCAGCGCGTGCGCGACGCCGTGGCCGAGCACGGCGCCAAGGCCGGCAGCGTGGTGGTGCTGGATGTCATCACCGGCGAGGTGCTGGCGCTGGCCAACTACCCCAGCTACGACCCCGGCAACCGCCGCAAGCTGTCGGGCGAGCAGTTGCGCAACCGCGCCCTGACCGACACCTTCGAACCCGGCTCGACGATGAAGCCGCTGGTCGCCGCCTGGGCGCTGGAGACCAAGCGCGTCAAGTCCGACACGGTGATCAACACCGCGCCGCGCAGCCTGATCGTCGGCCCGCTGGTGGTCCGGGACGCACACCCTTATGACTCGCTGACCGTCGAGCAGGTGATCCAGAAGTCCAGCAACGTCGGCGCGGCGCGGCTGGCCATGCAGATGCCGGCGCGCGAGCTGTGGGAGCTGTTCTCCACCGTGGGCTACGGCCAGAAGCCACAGATCGACTTTCCCGGTGCGGTGACGGGCCGGCTCAAGCCGCACAAGACCTGGAAGCCGGTGGAGCAGGCGACCATGGCCTACGGCTACGGGCTGTCGGCCTCGCTGCTGCAGATCGCGCGCGCATACACCTGCCTGGCGCGCGAGGGCGGCGACGTGATTCCGGTGACCTTGCTCAAGCACGACGCGCCGGTCGCCGGCGTCAAGGTGTACTCGCCGGCCACGGCGCACGAGATCCGCCGCATGCTGCAACTGGCCGCCGGCCCCGGCGGCACCGCGCCGCTGGCGCAGACGCAGGGCTATTCGGTGGGCGGCAAGAGCGGCACCGCCCACAAGCAGGAAGGCAAGGGCTACGCGTCCAACAAGTACCGCTCGTGGTTCGTGGGCATGGCGCCGATCAGCAACCCGCGCATCGTCGTCGCAGTGATGGTCGACGAGCCCAGCAAGGGCAAGTACTACGGCGGCGCGGTGGCCGCGCCGGTGTTCAGCCAGGTGGTGCAACAGACGCTGCGCCTGATGGGCGTGCCGCCCGACCTGGAAGTGACGCCGCAGATCATGGCCAGCAAGGTCTCCCCGGCCGAGCCTGAGAGCTTCTGATGCCGAATACCTTGCACCTGGCCCATGCCGACGCCGCCGCACAGTGGCTGGGCACGCGCGTGGCCGGCCAACTGCGCACCGACCACCGCCAGGTGCGCGCTGGCGATGCCTTCCTGGCCTGGCCGGGCTATTCGAACGACGCGCGCCGCTTCGTCGCTGCCGCGCTGCAATCGGGCGCGTCGGCCTGCCTGGTCGACGACCACCACCTCGCCAGCTTCGGATTCGACGACGGGCGCATCGCCGCCATCACTCACCTGAAGGACAAGGTCGGCCCGATCGCGCACCTGTTCCTGGGCCGGCCCAGCGAGAAGCTCAAGGTCGTGGCCACCACCGGCACCAACGGCAAGACCTCCACCGCCTGGTGGACGGCGCAGGCACTCACAGGTCTGGGCCGGCGCTGCGCGCTGATCGGCACGCTGGGCATCGGCGAGCCGCAGGGCGATGGGTTGCAGTCCAGCGGCATGACCACACCCGACCCGGTGCGGCTGCAACAGGCGCTGCACGACTTCGTGGCTCAAGGTTTCACGGCCTGCGCCATCGAGGCCTCGTCGATCGGCCTGCAGGAGCGCCGCCTGGCCGGCACGCACATCGAGGTGGCGTTGTTCACCAACCTGACGCAGGACCACCTCGACTACCACCAGGACATGACAGCCTACTGGAAGGCCAAGCGCGCGCTGTTTGCCTGGCCGGGGCTGAAGGCAGCGGTGCTGAACATCGACGATGCGCATGGTGCCGAGCTCGCCGGCACGCTGCGCCATGCGCCGCTGGACCTGTGGACCTGCTCCACGCACGGCACCGCGCGCCTGATGGCCCAGGGCCTGCATCACGACGACGGCGGCCTGGCCTTCGAGCTGCGCGAGGGCGACCAGGTGCTGCCGCTGCGCAGCGCGCTGATCGGCGACTTCAATGCCGCCAACCTGCTGGGAGTGGTCGGCGTGTTGCGCGCGCTGGGCGTGTCGCTGACGGACGCGGTGCAGGCCGCGGCAGGGCTGGGGCCGGTGCCCGGGCGCATGCAGCGCGTGCGCATCGATGCCCCGGGGCAGCCCGAGGTGGTGGTCGACTATGCGCACAGTCCCGATGCGCTGGAGAAGGTGCTGCAGACGCTGCAACCGGTGGCACGCGCACGGGGCGGCCGGCTGTGGTGCGTGTTCGGCTGCGGCGGCAACCGCGACGCCGCCAAGCGCCCGATGATGGGCGCCATCGCCGCGCGGCTGGCCGACCAAGTGGTCCTGACCAGCGACAACCCGCGCGACGAAGCCCCGGGCTTCATCCTGTCGCAGATCCTGGCTGGCGTCACCGGGCATGACGAGGTGGATGTCATCGAGGACCGGCGCGCGGCCATCGGCCATGCGCTGGCCGAGGCCGCGCCGGCCGACGTGGTGCTGCTGGCCGGCAAGGGCCATGAGGCCACGCAGGAGATCGCCGGCGTCAAGCGCCCGTTCTCCGACCTGAACGAGGCGCACGAGGCCCTGTGCCGCCGCGCCGGGGTGGCGGCATGATGCTGACGCTGGCCCAGGCCCAGGCACTGCTGCCAGGCGCTATGCTGGTCGGCGACGGCAGCGTGGCCTTTGCGCGCGTGCACAGCGACACGCGCACGCTGCATCACGGCGACCTGTTCGTCGCCTTGCGCGGCGAGCAGTTCGACGCGCATGACTTCCTGGCCCAGGCGCGCGTGGCCGGCGCGGCGGCGGCCCTGGCCGAACGCGGCTTGGCCGAGGCCGGCCTGCCCGGGCTGCAGGTGCCCGATGCGCTGGCCGCCTTGCAGCAGCTGGCCGCCGCTTGGCGCCGCCGTTTCCACCTGCCGCTGATCGCTGTCACCGGCAGCAACGGCAAGACCACGGTGACGCAGATGATCGCCTCGATCCTGCGCGCCGCCGACGGCGAGGCCGCCTTCGCCACCGAGGGCAACCTCAACAACCACATCGGCTTGCCGCTGACCTTGCTGCGGCTGCGCGCGACGCACCGCCGCGGCGTGGTCGAGCTGGGCATGAACCATCCGGGCGAGATCGCATTGCTGTCCGGCATCACCGCGCCGACCGTGGCGCTGGTCAACAACGCGCAGCGCGAGCACCAGGAGTTCATGGCCACGGTGGAGGCCGCGGCGCGCGAGAACGGCGCGTCCATCGAGGCGCTGGATGCGCAGGGCACGGTGGTCATTCCGGCCGACGACGACTACACGCCGCTGTGGCGGCAGCTGGCCGGCGCGCGCCGCGTGCTGAGCTTCGCCCTGCGGGCCGGCGCCGACGTGGTTGCGGAACATTCTTGGCAGGCTAGCCACTGGGCGGTGCGCATGCACACGGCGGCCGGCGACGCTGCGTTCAAGCTGCACGTGGCCGGCATGCACAACGTCAAGAACGCGATGGCGGCGGCCGCCGCGGCGTTGGCCGTCGGCGTGCCGCTGGACGCCATCGCGCAGGGGCTGGAGGCCTTCGAGCCGGTGACCGGCCGCTCCAGGCTGCACCGCCGCGTCTGGCGCGGTGCGGCGTTGACGTTGGTGGACGACAGCTACAACGCCAACCCGGATTCGGTGCGCGCCGCCATCGACGTGCTGGCGGCGCTGAACGGCCCGCGCTGGCTGCTGCTGGGCGACATGGGCGAGGTCGGCCAGCAGGGCCCGGCCTTCCATGCCGAGGTCGGCGACTACGCGCGCCAGCGAGGCATCGAACAGTTGTGGACCGTGGGTGAGCAGTGCGTGCATGCGGCTGCTGCCTACGGCACGGCGGCACGGCACTTCGACAGTGTCGACGCGATGCTCGCGGCCCTGCCCAGCGCCGAGCCGGTGGCGGCGGCGCTGGTCAAGGGCTCGAAGTTCATGCGCATGCCGCGCGTGGTGCAGGCGCTGTTGCAGGAGTCGCAACATGCTGCTTAGCCTGAGCCAATGGTTGATCGCGCTGTACCCGGACGAGTTCAGCTTCCTGCGCGTCTTCCAGTACCTCACCTTCCGCGCAGTGATGGCGGCGATGACCGCGCTGCTCATCGGGCTGGCCTTCGGGCCGTGGGTGATCCGCCGGCTCACCGCCCTTAAGATCGGCCAGCCGATCCGCGGCTATGCGATGCAGTCGCACCTGAGCAAGAGCGGCACGCCGACGATGGGCGGCGTGCTCATCCTCATCGGCATCGGCGTGTCCACGCTGCTGTGGTTCGACTGGAGCAACCGCTTCGTCTGGATCGTGCTGCTCGTCACCTTCGGCTTCGGTGCCATCGGCTGGGCCGACGACTGGCGCAAGGTGGTGCAGAAGAACCCCGAAGGCATGCCCTCGGGCGAGAAGTACCTGTGGCAGTCGCTGATCGGCCTGGTGGCCGCGCTGTACCTGGCCTTCAGCGTGTCCGAGACCAGCAACCTGCGCGTGCTGGAGCTGTTCATCCGCTGGGTGGGCAGCGGCTTTTCCAACGACCTGCCGCCCAAGGCTGACCTGATGGTGCCCTTCTTCAAGACCATCAGCTACCCGCTGGGCGTGTTCGGCTTCATCGCGCTGACCTACTTCGTCATCGTCGGCGCCAGCAACGCGGTGAACTTGACCGACGGGCTGGACGGCCTGGCCATCATGCCGGTGGTCATGGTCGGCTCGGCGCTGGGCATCTTCGCCTACGTGGTCGGCAGCTCGGTGTATTCGCGCTACCTGCTGTTCCCCTACATCCCCGGCGCCGGCGAGCTGCTGATCTTCTGCTCGGCCATGGGCGGCGCCGGCCTGGCTTTCCTGTGGTTCAACACCCACCCGGCGCAGGTCTTCATGGGTGATGTCGGCGCGCTGGCGCTGGGCGGTGCGCTCGGCACCATCGCCGTCATCACGCGGCAGGAGATCGTGCTCGGCATCATGGGCGGGATCTTCGTGGTCGAGGCGCTGTCGGTGATGGCGCAGGTGATGTACTTCAAGTACACGCGCAAGCGCTTCGGCGAGGGCCGGCGCATCCTGAAGATGGCGCCGCTGCACCACCACTTCGAAAAGTCCGGCTGGACCGAGACGCAGGTGGTGGTGCGCTTCTGGATCGTCACCATGCTGCTGTGCCTGATCGGCCTGGCCAGCCTGAAGCTGCGATGAGCGCTGCACGGCCGCTCCGAAAGCGCTCGCTCCCCCTCGGGGGGACGGCGCGCAGCGCCATGGGGGCACCATGAACAGGCTGCGTTACCAGACGGTGCTGATCCTCGGCCTGGGCGAATCCGGGCTGGCGATGGCGCGTTGGTGCGCGCGCTGCGGCGCCGCCGTGCGTGTGTGGGATTCGCGCGAGGCGCCGCCGCAGCGCGACGCACTGCTGGCCGCCTTCCCGCAAGTCGAACTGCGGTCCGGCGTGTTGGGCGATGCCCAACTCGCCGGCGTGCAGCGCGTGCTCAAGAGTCCCGGTCTGGCACCGCACGACGAAAGCATCGCGCCGCTGCGGGCAGCGGCGCGCGAGCGCGGCATCCCGGTGCAGGGCGAGCTGGAACTGTTCGTCGAGGCACTGGCCGATCTGAAGTCGGCGCAGGGCTATGCGCCGCGGCTGCTGGCCGTGACCGGCACCAACGGCAAGACCACCACCACCGCGCTGACGGCGCTGCTGGTCGAGCGGGCCGGCAAGCACGTGGTGGCCGCCGGCAACATCGGCCCGACGCTGCTGGACACGCTGGCGCAATCGCTCGACGCGGCTGCGGCGGCTGAGCCCACGCCGCTGCCCGAGGTCTGGGTGATGGAGCTTTCCAGCTTCCAGCTCGATGGCGTGGAAGGCTTCGAGCCGGATGCGGCCACGGTGCTGAACCTGACGCAGGACCACCTCGACTGGCACGGCACGATGGACGCCTATGCCGCGGCCAAGGCGCGCATCTTCGGCCGGCACGCGCTGATGGTCGTCAACCGCGACGATGCGCTGGTGCGCGCCATGGTCCCGCAGCCGCCGGCGGTCGACGCGGCGCGCAAGGCCAAGGCGCCGAAGTTCCAGCCGCGGCGGGTCTGCGAATTCGGCCTGGGCGCACCGGCGCAGCCGGGCGACTTCGGTCTGGTCGAGCAGCACGGCATGGCCTGGCTGGTGCGCGCGCTGCCGCTGGAAGAAGGCGTCAAGCTGCGCAAGGGTGAAGTGCCTGACATCCACCTGCAGCAGCTGATGCCGGCCGATGCGCTGCGCATCCGCGGCCGCCACAACGCCGCCAATGCGCTGGCCGCGCTGGCCCTGGCCACCGCCATCGGCTTGCCGCTGGCGCCGATGCTGCATGCGCTGCGCGACTACCGCGGCGAGCCGCACCGGTTGGAGCCGGTGGCCCGCATCGGCGGCGTCGAGGCCTTCGACGACAGCAAGGGCACCAACGTCGGCGCCACCGTGGCCGCATTGGAAGGCCTGGGCGCCGAGTGCGCACCGGGCAAGCTGGTGCTGATCCTCGGCGGTGATGGCAAGGGCCAGGACTTTTCGCCGCTGGCCGCGCCGGTGCAACGCTTTGCGCGCGCGGCCGCACTGATCGGCCGGGATGCCGGCACCCTCGAAGCCGCGCTGGCCGGTTGCGGCGTGCCGCTGCAGCACCACGACAGCCTGCCCGCCGCCACCGCCTGGTGCTTCGAGCAGGCTCAGGCAGGCGATGCGGTGCTGCTGTCGCCGGCCTGCGCGAGCCTGGACATGTTCCGCCACTACGGCCACCGCGCCGAGGTCTTCGTGGCGGCGGTGCGCGAGCTGGCGGCCGAACGCGGGGAGGTGGTCGCATGACGGCCGATGCACGCCCCGCCTGGTGGAGCCGCCTGGCGATCGCCTGGCAGGGCCGCAAGGCTGCTGACGCACTGCCGGTGCGCGACCAGGTGCAGATCACGCCGCAGCGAAACACCAGCCTGGCCGGCTTCGACCGGACGTTGGTGCTGGTCACCATCGGGCTGCTGGCCTTGGGCCTGGTGATGGTCTATTCGGCTTCGATCGCGTTGCCAGACAACCCCAAGTTCGCCAACTACTCACCCACCTACTTTCTGACCCGGCAGGCGCTGTTCATCGCCATCGGCTTCGTCGTCGCGTTGATCGTGCTGCAGGTGCCGGTGACGGCGTGGGAGCGCTGGGCGCCGTGGTTGTTCGTCGTCTCGCTGGCCACGCTGGTGCTGGTGCTGGTGCCCTTCATCGGCAAGGGCGTCAACGGCGCGCGGCGCTGGATCCCGCTGGGCCTGATGAGTTTTCAGCCCAGCGAGCTGGCCAAGCTGGCCATCGCCATGTACGCCGCCAGCTACATGGTGCGCAAGATGGACGTGAAGGAAAACTTCATGCAGGCCGTCTGGCCGATGGCGGTGGCGCTGGCCGTCATCGGTCTGCTGCTGCTGGCCGAGCCGGACATGGGCGCCTTCCTGGTCATTGCGATGATCGCGCTGGGCATCCTGTTCCTCGGCGGCGTCAACGGGCGCATGTTCGCGTTGGGCGTCGGCGTGCTGGTCGGAGCCTTCGCGTTGATGATCGCGCTGAGTCCCTGGCGTGCGCAGCGCATCTTTGCCTACCTCGACCCATGGAACCCGGCCTATGCGCAGGGCAAGGCCTACCAGCTGACGCATTCGCTGATCGCCTTCGGCCGTGGCGAGATCTTCGGCCAGGGGCTCGGGGCCAGCGTCGAGAAGCTGCACTATCTGCCCGAGGCGCACACCGACTTCCTGCTGGCGGTGATCGGCGAGGAGCTGGGCTTCGTCGGCGTGTGCGTGGTGATCGTCGCTTTCTTCTGGTTGACGCGGCGCATTTTCGTCATCGGCCGGCAGGCGGTGGCGCTGGACCGCGTCTTCGCCGGGCTGATGGTGCAGGGCATCGGCATCTGGATGGGCGGCCAGGCCTTCATCAACATGGGCGTGAACCTGGGCGTGCTGCCCACCAAGGGCCTGACGCTGCCGCTGCTGAGTTACGGCGGCTCGGCCATCCTGATGAACATGATCGCGATGGCGATCGTGCTCAGGGTGGACATGGAGAATCGCACGCTCATGCGCGGAGGCCGCGCATGAACGCCATGGCCATGACCATGGCGTCGGCGCGCAGCGCCGGCATGCGGTTCCGGCGCAGGCTCATATCGCGCAGCGATGTGAAGGGCGCGCAGCGCCCGGGCCGTAGCCAAAACAGAACGCTCATGCGCGGAGGCCGCGCATGAGTCACCTGGTCATCATGGCAGCGGGTACCGGCGGGCATGTCATCCCGGGCCTGGCAGTGGCGCGCGAGATGCAGCAACGTGGCTGGAGCGTGAGCTGGCTGGGCACGCGCGAGGGCATGGAGAACAAGCTGGTGCCGCCCAGCGGCATCACGCTCGACCGCATCGGCTTCTCCGGCCTGCGCGGCAAGGGGCTGCTGCACACGCTGACCGGCGGGATGCGCCTGCTGCAGGCCTTCTGGCAATGCCTGGGCATCCTGCGGCGCCGTGGCGCCGACGCGGTGCTGGGCATGGGCGGCTATGTCTGCTTCCCCGGCGGGCTGATGGCCTCGCTGCTGGGCAAGCCGCTGGTGCTGGTGAATGCCGATGCCTCGCTGCTGATGAGCAACAAGGCGCTGCTGCCGGTGGCCGACCGGGTGGCCTTCGGCTTCGACGGCGCCGCCGCGTCGCAGACCAGGCAGGCCGTGGTCACCGGCAACCCGGTGCGCGCCGAGATCGAGGCATTGCCCGCGCCGGCCGAGCGCTTTGCAGCGCGCCGCGGCGCGCTGCATCTGCTGGTGGTGGGTGGCAGCCTGGGCGCCAAGGTGCTGAACGACACGCTGCCGGCGGCGCTGCAGCAGATGCCACCGAACCAGCGCCCGCGCGTCACCCACCAGACCGGCAGCGCGCACATCGACGTCGTGCGCCAGGCCTACCACGAGGCCGGGGTCGAGGCCGAACTCCTGCCCTTCATCGACGACATGGCGCTAAGGCTGGCGGCCTGCGACGTGATGATCTGCCGTGCCGGCGCGGTCACGGTCAGCGAGCTGTGCGCCGGCGGCGTGCCCAGCATCCTGGTGCCGCTGATCGTCAGCACCACCGCGCACCAGCGCGACAACGCCGAGTTCATGGCGCGGCATGGTGCCGCCGTGCACCAGCCGCAGCGGGAACTGACCCCGCAGCATCTGGCGGCGCTGCTCGCGGGGCTGACGCGACCGGCGCTGCTGCAGATGGCCGAGAAGGCACGAGCCTTGTCCAAGCCCCATGCCGCCGCGCGCGTGGCCGACGAAATCGAAAGGCTGGTGCAGGCATGAGCGCCGCTCGGCCGTTCCGCAGGCGCTCGCGCCCCAAGGGCTGCGCAGCGGCCCCTGTGTGGCCGCGGGGGCCGGCCCGCAGGGCATGGGGGGCACCATGAAGCACGCGGTCAAGCACATCCATTTCGTCGGCGTGGGCGGCGCGGGCATGAGCGGCATCGCCGAGATCCTGCATAACCTGGGCTACACCGTGTCCGGCTCCGACCAGAGCGACAGCGCCACCTCGCGCCGGCTGGCCTCGCTGGGCATCCGCGTGTTCACCGGCCACGATGCGGCACACATCGCCGGGGCCGAAGCGGTGGTCACCTCCACCGCGGTCAGGGGCGACAACCCCGAGGTCATCGCCGCGCGTGCGCGGCGCGTGCCAGTGGTGCCGCGCGCGGTGATGCTGGCCGAGCTGATGCGCCTGAAGCGCGGCATCGCCATCGCCGGCACGCACGGCAAGACGACTACCACCTCACTGGTCACCAGCGTGCTGGCCGAAGCCGCGCTGGACCCGACCTTCGTCATCGGCGGGCTGCTGCACAGCGCCGGAGCCAACTCGCGCCTGGGCTCGGGCGACTACATCGTGGTCGAAGCCGACGAGAGCGATGCCTCGTTCCTGAATCTGAACCCGATCCTGTCGGTGGTGACGAACATCGACGCCGACCACATGGAAACCTACGGCCACGATTTCGCGCGGCTGAAGGCGGCCTTCGTCGACTTCGTGCACCGCATGCCCTTCTATGGCGCGGCCATCCTGTGCGCCGACGATCCCGGCGTACGCTCGATCATCCCGATGATCTCGCGCCCGGTGGTCAGCTACGGCCTGGACGAGGGCGCGATGGTGCGTGCGGTGGACGTGCAGGCGCTGCCCGGCGGGCAGATGCGCTTCGTCGCCCAGCGGCGCAACGGCGCGGCCATGCCCGACCTGCCGATCACGCTGAACCTGCCCGGTGAGCACAACGTGCGCAATGCGCTGGCGGCGCTGGCCGTGGCCACCGAACTGGAGCTGCCCGACGAGCCGATGGTCAAGGCGATGGCGGCCTTCAGCGGGGTGGGCCGGCGCTTCCAGCGCTATGGCGAGGTGCCGGCGCCTTCCGGCGGCAGTTTCACGCTGATCGACGACTACGGCCACCACCCGGTGGAGATGGCGGCGGTCATTGCCGCGGCGCGCGGCGCCTTCCCCGGGCGGCGGCTGATGCTGGCCTTCCAGCCGCACCGCTACACACGCACGCGCGACTGTTTCGAGGACTTCGTCAAGGTCATGGGCACGGCCGACGCGGTGCTGCTGACCGAGGTCTATGCCGCCGGCGAATCGCCGATCGTCGCCGCCGACGGGCGCGCACTGGCCCGCGCGCTGCGGGTGGCCGGCAAGGTGGACCCGATCTTCGTCGACGAGGTGGCCGAGCTGGTGCCGGCCCTGACGGAACAGGTGCGCGACGGCGACGTGGTCATCGCCATGGGCGCCGGCTCGATCGGCACGGTGGCGCAGAAGCTGAAGGATCTGCTGGAGGAAGGCCGGTGAAGACGATCGCCAAGTCGATGGGCAAGGTGGCGGTACTGATGGGCGGCGACTCGGCCGAGCGCGAGGTGTCGATCATGTCCGGTACCGGCGTGCTCAATGCGCTGCTGTCACAGGGCGTCGATGCCAGCGCCTTCGATCCGGCGCACACCGACCTGTCGGAGCTGAAGAGCGAGCGCTTCGACCGTGTCTTCGTCGCGCTTCACGGCCGCCATGGCGAGGACGGCACGGTGCAGGGCGCGCTGGAGCTGCTGGGCATCCCCTACACCGGCTCGGGCGTGATGGCCTCGGCCATCGCCATGGACAAGGTGATGACCAAGCGCGTGTGGGTGGCCGAGGGGCTGCCGACGCCGCGCTGGGTCTGGCTGTCGCGCGACGAGCTGACGCACGAGCGCATTCGCGAGGTGCCCGACCGTGTGGGCCTGCCACTGATCGTCAAGCCGCCGCGCGAAGGCTCGTCGATCGGCATCACCAAGGTGGCGGGCTACTCGCAGATGCAGGATGCGGTGGCCCTGGCCACGCGCTACGACCCGGACCTGCTGTGCGAGGAGTTCATCGAAGGCACCGAGCTGACCTGCCCGGTGCTGGGCCAGGGCGCCGACGCGCGCGCGCTGCCGGTGATCCGCATCGCCGCCCCTGACGGTAACTACGACTACCAGCACAAGTACTTCTCCGAGGACACCGGCTACCACTGCCCGAGCGGCCTGCCGCCGGAAGAAGAGGCCGAAGTGCAGCGCCTGGTGGTGGCCGCCTACCGCGCGCTGGGTTGCCGCGGCTGGGGCCGCGCCGACCTGATGCGCCGCGCCAGCGACGGCAAGTTCTTCCTGCTCGAGATGAACACCTCACCGGGCATGACCGGCCACTCGCTGGTGCCGATGTCGGCGCGCGCCGCCGGCATGAGCTACGAGCAGCTGTGCCTGCACCTGCTGTCGCAGGCCACGCTGGACGGCGCGCCGCGCAAGAGCGCCTGACACCACCATGGCCAGCTACAGCCCCACCGCCGCCGACACCGCGATGCCCTTCGACATCCGGCTGATGAACGGCGTGGCCAGCACCCTGTATGTGCTGGTCGCCGTGGCGCTGGGGGCGGCGGTGCTGCTGTGGTTGACGCGCTCGCCGGGGCTGAGCTTTCGCGTGATCCAGCTCGAGGGCGAATTGCAGCGCAACAGCGTGGCCACCATCCGCGCCAATGCGACGCCGCGGCTGGCCGGCAACTTCATCTCCATCGACCTGGACAAGGCCCGCGCCGCCTTCGAAAGTGTGCCCTGGGTGCGCCAGGCCACGCTGCGCCGCATCTGGCCGGACCGCCTGGCCGTGCGCCTGGACGAGCACCACCCGGTGGCGCTGTGGCTGGGCGAGGATGGCAACGAACGCCTGGTGAACGATTTCGGCGAGGTCTTCGAGGCCAACGTCGGCGACGTCGAGGACGAGAACCTGCCCCAGTTCAGCGGCCCCGAAGGCAGCTCGGCGCCAATGCTGGCGCTGTACCGGCGCCTGTCGCCCTTGCTCGCCGCGCAGCGCATGGAGCCGGTGGCCATGCAGCTGTCGGGCCGCGGCTCGTGGAGCGTGGAGCTGGACACCGGCGCCACGCTGGTGCTGGGCCGCGGCACCGAGGACGAACTGGTCGCGCGCAGCGAGCGTTTCCTGCGCACCGTGAGCCAGGTGACCGGCCGCTTCCAGCGTGACCTGGAATATGCCGACCTGCGCCATGCCGACGGCTATGCGGTGCGGCTGCGCGGCATCACCACCACCCTCGTCCCGGCCGGCGCGGCCGCGAAGAAACCCCGATAGGAATGCCATGGCGAAAGAGAACAAGGATCTGGTCGTCGGCCTGGACATCGGCACCGCCAAGGTCATGGTGGTGGTGGCCGAGGTGCTGGCCGGCGGCGAGCTGCGCGTGGCCGGCCTGGGCGTGGCGGCCACGCACGGCCTGAAGCGCGGCGTGGTGGTGAACATCGACGCCACCGTGCAGAGCATCCAGGAGGCGCTGAAGGAGGCCGAGATGATGGCCGCCTGCAAGATCGCATCGGTCTACACCGGCATCACCGGCAGCCACATCCGCGGCCAGAAC
>JAGTRL010000022.1 GCA_018261815.1 Pseudomonadota bacterium | reverse complement strand
GCCGCGACGTTTTCGTAGGCATTGAGCAGCCGCCGCGCATCGCCGTCGGCATGCGCCATCAGCCGCTCGCGAGCCGCGTCGGCCAGCGGCACGGCCTGCAGCAGCGCCTGCGCGCGCTGCAGCAGCGCGGCCAGATCCGCGTTCTGCAGCGACTTCAGCACATGCACCGTGGCGCGCGACAGCAGTGCCGAGTTGACCTCGAAGGACGGGTTCTCGGTGGTGGCGCCGATGAAGGTGAACAGGCCCGACTCCACATGCGGCAGGAAAGCATCCTGCTGCGCCTTGTTGAAGCGGTGCACCTCGTCGACGAAGACGATGGTCGCGCGGCCGGTGCGACGCGCGGCCTTGGCGCGCTCGACCGCATCGCGGATGTCCTTGACGCCGGCGAGCACGGCCGAAAGCACATGCAAATCGGCGTCCACCGCACCAGCCATCAGGCGCGCCAGCGTGGTCTTGCCCACGCCGGGCGGGCCCCACAGGATCATCGAATGCAGGTGCGCCGATTCGAAGGCCACGCGCAACGGCTTGCCCGGGTCGAGCAGGTGCTGCTGGCCGGCCACCTCGTCGAGGGTGCGCGGGCGCATGCGTTCGGCCAGCGGCACGCTGCCCTTGGGCAGCGGCACGGCTTCGGCAGGCGCCGATGGAGGCTCGGCGTCGAACAGCGGCTCCTGCGCGTCCATGCGCTGCTGCCTACTGCTCGATGACGTCGGCGCCGCTTGGCGGCACGAAGCGGAAGCTCGATTCCGGCAGGGTGGCGTTGGCCGCGTACTGGCTGAACTGCAGCAACGAGCGTTGGCCGAAGCTGTCGAGGATCTCCACCGCCGCCAGCTCCTTGCCTCGGAAACCAATACGCATCGACTGGAAGGCGCCGTCCTTCTGGCGCGGCGTGGCCTGCACCCAATCGATGCCCTCCTGGGACGGCTGCGCGGCCAGCTCGAACTCCTTGTCCAGCGACGCGCCGGCCAGCAAGGCTGCCGGTGTGGCGCCCAGCGCCGCACTCAGCTTGCGCACGCTCACCTGGTTGAGGTCGACGTCGTGGATCCAGACCTTCTGCCCGTCGCTGACGATCAGCTGCTCGAAGGGCCTGGCATAGGCGAAGCGGAAGCGATTGGGCCGCGCGAACTCGAAGCTGCCGCTGGACACACGCGCCTTGGCACCTTCGGCCGAAGTGACGGTCTGCGTGAAGCTGGCGCGACCGGACTTCACGTCGCGCACGAACTCGCGCAGCGTGTCCAGCGCATCCGCTCGGGCCACGAGCGCGCTGCAGCTCAGCAGGCAGGCTATGAACAGCGCTCTCATGCGTCGCGCTTGGGCACGATGATGTCGCGGTTGCCGTTGGTGCCCATCGCCGACACCAGGCCCGACTTCTCCATCTGCTCGAGCAACCGCGCGGCGCGGTTGTAGCCGATGCGCAGATGGCGCTGCACCAGCGAGATCGACGCGCGCCGGTGCTCGAGCACGATGGCCACGGCCTGGTCGTACATCGAGTCGGCCTCACCGCCGGCGCCACCCTCGCCCGGAGCGCCGGCTTCGGCGTCGCCGTCGAGGGTGCCGCCTTCGAGCAGGCCTTCGATGTAGTTGGGCTCGCCCTGGCTGCGCAGGTATTCGACGACGCGGTGCACCTCCTCGTCGCTGACGAAGGCACCATGCACGCGCACCGGCAGACCGCTGCCCGAAGCCATGTACAGCATGTCGCCTTGGCCGAGCAACGCCTCGGCGCCCATCTGGTCGAGGATGGTGCGGCTGTCGATCTTGCTGCTGACCTGGAAGCTTAGCCTTGTCGGGATGTTGGCCTTGATCAGCCCAGTGATCACGTCCACGCTGGGCCGCTGCGTGGCCAGCACCAGGTGGATGCCGCAGGCGCGCGCCTTCTGCGCCAGCCGTGCGATCAGCTCCTCGATCTTCTTGCCCACCACCATCATCAGGTCGGCGAGTTCGTCGATCAGCACGACGATGTTCGGCAGCCGCTCCAGCGGCTCGGGTGCCTCGGGCGTCAGACTGAAAGGGTTGGGCAGCTTCTCGCCGCGCTCGGCGGCCTCGGCAATCTTTTTGTTGTAGCCGGCCAGGTTGCGCACACCCAGGCGGCTCATCAGCTTGTAGCGCCGCTCCATCTCGCCGACACACCAATTCAGCGCGTTGGCGGCCTGCTTCATGTCGATGACCACCGGGCACAGCAGGTGCGGGATGCCTTCGTAGACGCTCAGCTCGAGCATCTTCGGGTCGATCAGGATCAGGCGCACGTCGCGCGCCTCGGCCTTGTACAAAAGGCTCAGGATCATCGCGTTGATGCCGACCGACTTGCCTGCGCCTGTAGTGCCGGCCACCAGGCAGTGCGGCATCTTGGCCAGGTCGGCGACCACCGGATTGCCGACGATGTCCTTGCCCAGCGCGATGGTCAGCATCGAGGCCGCGTCGTTGTAGACCTCCGAGCCCAGGATCTCGGCCAGGCGGATGGTCTGGCGCCGCGCGTTGGGCAGTTCGAGCGCCATGTAGTTCTTGCCGGGGATGGTCTCGACCACGCGGATGCTCACCAGCGACAGCGACCGCGCCAGGTCCTTCGCCAAGTTGACGACCTGCGCGCCCTTCACGCCGGTGGCCGGCTCGATCTCGTAGCGCGTGATCACCGGGCCGGGGCTGGCCGCGACGACCCGCACCTCGACGCCGAAGTCCTTGAGCTTCTTCTCGATCAGCCGGCTGGTCATCTCCAGCGACTCGGGAGTCACCGTCTCCACCCGCGCCGGCGCGGCGTCGAGCAGGTCGACCTGCGGCAGCCTCGTGTCGGCCAGTTCCACGAACAGCGGCTTCTGCCGCTCCTTGGCCACACGCTCGGACTTGGGCACCTCCAGCAGCGTCGGCTCGATCACCAGCGGCAGGTGGTCCACCACCTCCTGGCGCTCGACCTCGACATCGTGCTCGCGGTCGACAAGTGCCTGCTCGCCAATGCGGCGGTCCTCGGCCCGTTCTTTCTGCTTCTGACGGCGTTCGCGAAGGCCATCGATGGCGGTGCCAATGACTTCGGCCAGCGCCAGCCACGAGAAACCCAGCGCCAGCGCCATGCCGGCCACCAGCGCAGCGATCCACAGCACGCCCGAACCAGCGAAACCGAGCCAGTGCGACGACAGCGGCCCCAGCGTGAAGCCGAGCACGCCACCCGCATGGCCGGGAAGTTGAGGTTCCCATTGGTAAAGGCGGGTCCATTCCAGCGAGCAGCTGGCGGCCATCAGCAACGCGAGGCCGGCCCAGAAGGCGGCACGCGGCAGCAATGGTGCTGCCAATGTGGCGTCGTCCTCGCGGCGAACGGCCTTTGCCAGGCTGGACAGCCAGGCGCGCAAGCCGACCGGGATGAACCACCACACCGAATAGCCGAACAGGAACAGGCCCAGGTCGGACACCCACGCGCCTACCATGCCGGCCTTGTTGCGCAGCGACTCGCCGTCGCCTGAGGTGGAAAAGCCAGGATCGCCCAGATGGTGGGTGGCCAGCGCCAGCAGCAGCAGCAGCCAGGCCACGGCACCGACGATCACCCAAGCCTGTTGCCGCCAGCGAGCGGCTGGCGCGGCCGGCACCGCGACGGGCAGGCCGGACTTGGCTGCGGACTTGCGCGTGTAGGTGTTGCCCGATGCAGCGCCTTCAGCGCGCAGGGAACCGAGCGGAAATGTCATGGGCGCGATTGTGGCCGATCAGGCCGGCACAGCCCCCGCCGGAAAGGGCTGTTCAATCGTTCTGCAGGCGTTCCTTGATGATCACCGAGCCGTTTTCCTGAGTCTCGATGACACCGCGCTCTTCCAGATCCTTCATGACACGGCTGACCATCTCGCGCGAGGCACCCACCACCTTGGCCATGTCCTGGCGCGACACCTTGTGGCGGATGATCTTCACGCCCTTGTCGTCCTCGGCCATGTCGAGCAGCGTGCGCGCCACACGGCCGTAAACGTCCAGCAGGGCCAGCGACTCGATCTGACGGTCGGCATTGCGCAGCCGCCGCACCAGGCCGCGCATGACGCCATAGGACAGGCTGGAGTTCTCCGGCAGGCAGCGCGCGAAATCCGCGCGAGCCAGCACCAGCATGTCGGTCTGGACCTCGGCGCGCACCGTGGCGGAATGCGGCTCGTTGTCGATCAGGCTCATCTCGCCGACGTAGTCGCCAGCCTCCAGCACCGCCAGGATGACCTCGCGGCCGCGCGAATCGGAGGTCAGCACCCGCGCCCGGCCGTTGAGCAGGATGAACAGCGCATTGCTCTTGCGCCCTTGCTCGACCACCAGTTCGCCGCGGCGCAGGCGTCGCTTGACGACGGCGTCGGCGATGGACTGGGCCTGTTCGTTGGTCAACATCGAGAACAACGGCACCCTGCGGATCAGGTCCAGATTGGACATCAGCGACATCGACGGTCCCCTCGCTTTGTGGTTGGTTGGCCAGCAGGCCGCGATCGGGCGCCGCGGTCACTACAATTCTGTCTATTGTGCCCATGCACCGGACCGTTTCCAGCATGGCACGCTCGCAAGTACTCTGCCACGTCGGATTCACGCGACGCCACCGACCCGAGACCGATTCCGGAAACCCGCTCATGAGCACCGCCCCCACCCATGCCAAGGTTCTGATCCTCGGCTCCGGCCCGGCCGGCTACACCGCCGCCATCTACGCCGCACGCGCCAACCTGCAGCCGCTGCTAATCACCGGCGTGGCCCAGGGCGGCCAGCTGATGACCACCACCGACGTGGACAACTGGCCCGCCGACGTCGACGGTGTGATGGGCCCGGACCTGATGCAGCGCTTCCAGAAGCATGCCGAGCGTTTCGACACGCAGATCGTCTCCGACCATGTGAACCAAGTCGACCTGTCGCAGCGTCCCTTCAAGCTGCAAGGCGACGCCGGGGCCTACAGCTGCGACGCCCTGGTCATCGCCACCGGAGCTTCCGCCAAGTACCTGGGCCTGCCCAGCGAGCAGGCCTTCATGGGCCGCGGCGTCAGTGGCTGCGCCACCTGCGACGGCTTCTTCTACCGGGACCAGGACGTGTGCGTGGTCGGCGGCGGCAACACCGCCGTGGAAGAGGCGCTGTACCTGTCGAACATCGCCCGAACGGTGCACGTGGTGCACCGTCGCGACAAGTTCCGCGCCGAGGCGATCCTGGTCGACAAGCTGATGGCCAAGGCCGCCTCCGGCAATGTGGTGCTGCACCTGTGGAACACGCTCGACGAGGTGCTGGGCGACAGTTCCGGCGTGACCGGCGTGCGCCTGAAATCCACCCACGGTGGCACCGACACTCAGCTGACGCTGAAGGGCTGCTTCATCGCCATCGGCCACCAGCCGAACACCGACCTGTTCAAGGGTCAGCTGGAGATGAAGGACGGCTATCTCATCACCCGCGCCGGCTTGAACGGCATGGCCACGGTGACCAGCATCCCCGGCGTGTTTGCCGCCGGCGACGTGCAGGACCATATCTACCGCCAGGCGATCACCAGTGCCGGCACCGGCTGTATGGCGGCCCTGGACGCGCAACGCTTCCTCGAACAGGGCCGTTGAGCTATACTTTCGGGCTTTGCCGATCCCGGCAACCTCAAAAATTCTTCGGAGAGCGTCGATGGCACGCGTCTGTCAGGTCACGGGCAAAGGCCCGATGGTGGGGAACAACGTTTCCCATGCCAACAACAAAACCAAGCGCCGTTGGCTGCCCAACCTGCAGTACCGGCGTTTCTGGGTCGAGAGCGAGAACCGCTGGGTGCGCCTGCGCATCAGCAATGCCGCGCTGCGTCTCATCGACAAGGTCGGTATTGATCAGGTCGTCACCGACCTGCGCAAGCGCGGCGAAATCTGAACTAGATCGGGAGCAGCACCATGGCCACCAAAGGCGGACGCGAAAAGATCAAGCTCGAATCATCGGCGGGCACTGGGCACTTCTACACCACCAGCAAGAACAAGAAGACCACGCCGGGCAAGCTGGAGTTCAACAAGTTCGACCCGGTCGCGCGCAAGCACGTGGCCTACAAGGAAACCAAGCTGAAGTGAGCCGCAAGCCGGGTTCGCATCGCCAGCCCGTTGCTTCCGACTGAATGTGAAAACGGGGCCCGCGGGCCCCGTTGTCATTGGCGCCGACCTCTGCGGCCCTTCGTCAGGCGCGGACGGCGCGCAACTTTAGTGAGAACTCGTGCAACGCGGTGATGCCGCTGTCCTCGGCCTTCTTGCACCAGGCCTGCAAGTCCGCCACCAGCTGGTCAGCCGACACATTGGTACGGGTCCATAACGAGCGCAGCTCTTCGCGCATGGCCACCAGCTTGCCCAACGACGGGCTGTCGCCCACCGCCTTGGCCAGCAGCGGCTTCTGCCCCTGCGGGATCTTGTCGTCGTCGCGATGCAGCCAGCGCTTGGCGGCATTCATGCTTTTCCAGTGGGCGCTGCTGTGAGCGCCCTGGGACTTCATGCGGGCCAGCTCGGTGGCGCAGGCGCGCTTGAGCTCGACCGCGTAGTTGGCCATCACCTCGTAGCGGTTGGCAATGATCGCCTCCAGCGTCTTGCCGTCGGCCACCGCCCGCACCTCGCCCAGCTTCAGCTGCGGCGGGATCTTGCGCACCTTGGCCAGGCCAGCCATCTCCATCAGCCGGATGTACATCCAGCCAATGTCGAACTCGAAAGGCTTGACCGACAGCTTGGCCGAGGTCGGGTAGGTGTGATGGTTGTTGTGCAACTCCTCACCGCCGATGATGATGCCCCACGGCGAAATATTGGTCGACGCGTCGTTCGCCTCGAAATTGCGGTAACCCCACCAGTGGCCCAGGCCGTTGATGATGCCTGCGGCGGTGACCGGGATCCAGGCCATCTGCACTGCCCACACCGTGGCACCGATAGCTCCAAACAGCAGCAGGTTGATGACCAGCATGACGCCCACGCCCTGCCAGGAGTAGCGGCTGTAAAGGTTGCGCTCGATCCAGTCGTCTGGCGTGTTGTGGCCGTACTTGTCCAGCGTTTCCTGCACCTTGGCTTCGGCGCGGTACAGCTCACTGCCGGTCAGCAGCACGGTCTTGATGCCGCGTGTCACGGGGCTGTGCGGGTCGTCGACGGTCTCGCATTTGGCGTGGTGCTTGCGATGGATCGCGACCCATTCCTTGGTCACCATGCCCGTGGTCAGCCACAGCCACAGGCGGAAGAAGTGCGACGGGATCGCATGCAGTTCCAGCGCGCGGTGCGCCTGCGAGCGGTGCAGGAAGATGGTCACGGCCGCGATGGTGATGTGGGTGAAGACCAGCGTCACCAGCACCACCTGCCAGGTCGATGCGCCTAGCAGGCCGTGAGACAAGAGGTCGACCACCGCGTCGTGCACCGTCATGAGTTCATTCATTGCGTAGATTGCCTTGCTGTCCGAATTCGGAACAATTTCGCATTGTAGACGGCCATTGCGCCAAACAATGACGGGAAATGCTTAGTGTGAACTGCCCATTCGTCGGTTCCGCGGCACCGATTGCGGCAGGTCAAGCGCCGCACGCTCAGCGCCGCTGCCAGGCCGCGGCAAAGAAGCCATCGGTGCCGTGCCGGTGCGGCCACAGCCGCAGCCGACCCTGGCTGTCCAGGTCGGCAGCGCCCGCCACATGCGCCTGCGCCAGAAGTTCGTGCACCGGCAGAGCCGTGAAGGCGTCCGCATGCTGCTGCTCGAAGGCGTCGGCCACGTCCTCGTTTTCGGCGCGCAGCAGGCTGCAGGTGGCATAGACCAGCCGCCCGCCGGGCTTGAGCAGCCGCGCGGCACTGTCCAGGATGGCACGCTGCTTGACCTGCAGCTCCTGCACCGCCTTCGGCGACTGCCGCCACTTCAGGTCGGGGTTGCGGCGCAACGTGCCCAGCCCCGAACAAGGCGCATCGATCAGCACCCGGTTGATCTTGCCGGCTATGCGCTTGATGCGCTCGTCGCGTTCGTGCGCCAGCTGCACCGGGTGCACGTTGCTCAGGCCGCTGCGCGCCAGGCGCGGCTTCATCGCATCCAGCCGGTGGCCCGAGGTGTCGTAGGCATAAAGCCGGCCGGTGTTGCGCATCGCCGCGCCCAGAGCCAGCGTCTTGCCGCCCGCACCGGCACAGAAGTCCACCACCATCTCGCCGCGCCGGGCATCGGTCAACAGCGCCAGCAGCTGACTGCCTTCGTCCTGCACTTCGACCTCTCCGCGGGTGAACACGCCCAGCTTGCTCAGCGCCGGCTTGCCCTGGACGCGCAGGCCCCAGGGTGAATAGGGCGTGGGCTGGGCTTCGATGCCGGTCTCGGCCAGCTCGCGCTGAACCGCCTCGCGCTTGGCCTTGAAGGTGTTGACGCGCAGGTCCAGCGGCGCGGGCTGCATCAGTGCCTCGGCCAGCGGCCAGAACTGCCCCTCGGGCAACTGCTCGCGCAGCGCGCCGGCCAGCCAGTCGGGCAGGTTGTGACGCAGCTTGTCCTGCAGTGTCGAGATGTCGACGGCGCGGCAGCGCTCCAGCCACTGCCGTTCGTGCGCTTCGAGCGCGCCTTGCAGGAAACCTTCGGCCCCCTGCCAGCCCAGGATGGCCAGGCGCCGTTCGAGCGCGCCACTGGCACCCTGCGCCAGATGCTGGAACAGCAGCCGCTTGCGCAGCACCGCATAGGCCGTTTCGGCCAGCGTGTGGCGCTCGCGCGGCCCCAGGTTGCGGTGGACGCGGAAGAAGCCGGAGACCACGCCGTCGGCCGGAGCATCCAGCTTCAGGGTCGTGCGGATCAGCTCAGCGCAAAGCTCGAGCAGCGAGGCAGGATGCATCGGGCGATTATCCCGTGCCCCCTTCGCCGTGCAGGCAGGCCAGCAGCTGGGATTCACCACCGACGTGCCGCACGACACCCCGCTCGATGCGCAGCAGGCCCTCGACGAACCAGCGTACCGCCTGTGGATAGATGCGGTGTTCCGTGGCCAGCACGCGCGCCGCCAGTGCGGCGGCATCGTCGTCGGCGAGCAGCGGCACCACCGACTGCAGCACGATCGGCCCGTGGTCCAGTTCCGGCGTCACGAAATGCACCGTGGCCCCGGCCAGCTTGCAGCCGGCCTCGATGGCGCGCTGGTGCGTGTGCAGCCCCGGGAAGGCAGGCAGCAGCGACGGGTGGATGTTGAGCATGCGGCCCTCGAAGCGGCGCACGAAGGCCGGGCCCAGGATGCGCATGAAGCCGGCCAGCACCACCAGGTCGGGCGCAAAGGCATCGATGACTTCGGCCAGCGCGGCGTCGAAGTCCTCGCGCGAGGCATAGGCCTTGTGCGCCGCCACGGCAGTCTCGATGCCATGCGATTGCGCGAACTGCAGCCCGGCGGCGTCGGCGCGGTTGCTGATCACTGCGGCCACGCGCGCGGGCCAGGCCTCGGCGGCGCAGCGCTGCACGATGGCCTCCATGTTGGAGCCGCGGCCGGAGATGAGGATCACGATCGACTTCATCGCGGTCAGTGTAGCCAGCGGCCCTCGCGCGGACGGGCCGGCTCATAGAATCGAAGCTCCTCGGGCAGCCGCCCGGCCTGCACTCCCAGCCCAATTCACACGATGCAACCCCGCGTTCTCTCCGGCATGCGCCCCACCGGCGCCATGCACCTGGGCCACTACCACGGCGCTCTCAAGAACTGGGTGCGGCTGCAGCACGACTACGACTGCTTCTACTTCGTCGCCGACTGGCATGCGCTGACCACGCACTACGAAAGCCGCGAGGTCATGGGCCAGTACGTCTATGAGATGGTGACCGACTGGCTGGCAGCCGGGCTGGATCCGGACCGCTGCACCATCTTCCTGCAAAGCCGACTGCCCGAGCATGCCGAGCTGTTCACCTTGCTGGCCATGGGCACGCCGCTGGGCTGGCTGGAACGCGTGCCGACCTACAAGGACCAGATCGAAAAGCTCAGCGACCGCGACCTGGCGACTTACGGCTTCCTGGGCTACCCGCTGCTGCAGGCGGCCGACATCCTGATCTACAAGGCCGCCTTCGTGCCGGTGGGCGAAGACCAGGCCTCGCACGTGGAGCTGACGCGCGAGGTGGCGCGCCGCTTCAACCACCTGTACGGCCGCGCCGCCGACTTCGAGACCAAGGTCGCGGCCGCACTGGCCAAGCTGAGCAAGGACGACGCGCGCTACTTCAACAAGCAAAAGCGCGAGTTCGGCGAGACCGGCAAGGCCGAGCCCCTGGGCAAGGGCGAGGCGTTGGTGCAGCGCTCGGCCGCGGCCCTCGCCAACTGGACCGCCGAGGACACCGAACTGCTGCTCGGCCATCTGCGCGGTGCCGGCAAGTCCATCCTGACCGAGCCGCAGGCGCTGCACACCGAGGTGACCAAGCTGCCCGGTCTGGACGGTGCCAAGATGAGCAAGAGCTACGGCAACTCGATCGCCATGCGCGAAGAACCGGCTGAGGTCGAGCGCAAGGTGCGGCGCATGCCCACCGACCCGGCACGCGTGCACCGCAGCGACCCCGGCGACCCGGAAAAATGCCCGGTGTGGCAGTTCCACAAGGTGTACAGCGACGCGGCCACGCAGGACTGGGTGGTCAAGGGCTGCACCTCCGCCGGCATCGGCTGCCTGGACTGCAAGCAGCCGGTGATCGATGCGATCGTCAAGGAACAACAGCCCTGGCGCGAGCGCGCCGAAGGCTACCTGAGCAACCCCAAGCAGGTTCAGTGGATCGTCGAGAACGGCACCGAACGCGCGCGCACGGTGGCCAAGCAGACGATGCGCGACGTGCGCGATGCGATGGGCTTGTTGTATTGACCCCCCCCGAAGCGCCTGCGGCGCTCCCGCCCCAGGGGGGCGTCACCCGCGGCCCGGCGAAGCCGGTTCCGCGGTGACCGCTGGAATGGTGCCGCGGCTTGCAGATGCAGTGTTGAACAGGAAGCGATGATGGACGCGAAGAAGCTGCAGCCCGAAAGCCTTGCCGCCCAGGCCCTGGGCTGGATCGACGACAAGACGCGCGCGATCACGCCGCCGATCCATGTCTCGTCGACCTACCTGCGCGACCCGGACAACCAGTATCGCTCGGGCCGCATCTATGCGCGCGCCGACAACCCGGCTTTCGACCAGGCCGAAGCGCTGATCGCCGCGCTGGAGCAAGGCGCGCAGGCGGCCCTGTTCGCCAGTGGCATGGCCGCGGCCACCGCGGTGTTCCAGGCGCTGGCGCCGGGTGACCATGTGCTGGCGCCGAAGGTGATGTACTGGTCGCTGCGCAACTGGCTGATGAACTTCGCCACGCACTGGGGCTTGAAGGTCGAGCTCATCGACATGACGGACCCGGCCGCAGTGCAAGCCGCCATCCAACCCGGCAAGACCCGGCTGGTGTGGGCGGAAACACCGGCCAACCCGCTGTGGACCGTGACCGACATTGCCGCCACGGCGCAGATCGCGCATGCGGCCGGCGCGCTGCTGGCGGTGGATTCCACCGTCGCCAGCCCGGTACTGACGCGGCCGATCGAGCATGGCGCCGACATCGTCATGCACGCCGGCACCAAGTACCTCAACGGCCACAGCGACCTGATCGCCGGCGTGCTGGTCAGCGCCCGCGACGACGATTTCTGGAAGCGCGTGAAGACGGTGCGCGCGCAGCTCGGCGGCACGCTGGGCAGCTTCGAAGCCTGGCTGCTGCTGCGCGGCATGCGCACGCTGTACCTGCGCGTACGCTGCGCCTCGCAGTCGGCGCAGCGCATCGCCGAGCATTTCGCGAAACACCCGCGCGTCGAAGCGGTGCTTTATCCCGGCCTGCCCGGCGCTCCCGGGCATGAGATTGCGGCCAGGCAGATGCAAGGTGGCTTCGGCGGCATGCTGTCGCTGCGCACCAAAGGCGGCGAGCCGGCGGCCGTCGCCACCGCAGCGAACGTCAAGTTGTGGAAGCGCGCCACCTCGCTGGGCGGCACCGAGAGCCTGATCGAGCACCGTGCCAGCGTCGAAGGCGCGGGCACGCCGGCACCGCCCGACCTGCTGCGCCTGAGCGTGGGCATCGAGGACGCCGGCGACCTGATCGCCGACCTGGAACAGGCGCTGGCCGCGGCGCTGCCTTGAGGCCGATGCCGGCATGAAGCTGATCGACGGCATCGTCGCCGACGCAGCGGCCATCGGCAGCCTGCGGCGCGACCTCCATGCCCACCCGGAGCTGAGCTTCGAGGAGCTGCGCACCGCCGCGCTGGTGGCGCGCAAGCTCGGCGAATGGGGCATCCCGATGCACCAGGGCATGGCCCAGACGGGTGTCATCGGCATCGTGCACGGCCGCGACGGTGGCGCCTGCGGCCGGGCCATCGGCCTGCGCGCCGACATGGACGCGCTGCCGATGCAGGAACACAACCGCTTCGCCCATGCCAGCGTGTTCGACGGCAAGATGCACGCCTGCGGTCACGACGGCCATGTGGCGATGCTGCTGGCGGCGGCGCAGCACTTCGCCACGCAGCGCGACTTCGACGGCACGGTCTACCTGATCTTCCAGCCGGCCGAGGAAGCCGGCGGCGGCGCCAAGGTCATGGTCGACGAAGGCCTGTTCGAGCGCTTTGCGATGGAGGCGGTGTTCGGCATGCACAACTGGCCCGGCTACCCGGTGGGCACGCTGGCGGTGAGCCCCGGGCCGGTGATGGCCGCGGCCAGCTTCTTCCGCATCGTCGTGCGCGGCGTCGGCAGCCATGCCGCGGCACCGCACCGCGGCATCGACCCGGTGCCGGTGGCCTGCCAGCTGGTGATGGCCTTGCAGCACGTCGTCAGCCGCAACTGCAAGCCGATCGACACTGCCGTGCTTTCGGTGACCATGGTGCACGCTGGCGAGGCCACCAACGTGGTGCCGGACCATTGCGAGATCCAGGGCACGGTGCGCACCTTCCGCACCGAGGTGCTCGACCTGGTCGAGCGGCGCATGGAGGAAATCTCGCGCCACACCTGCGCCGCAGCCGAGGCCGTCTGCGAGTTCGAGTTCCACCGCCGCGCGCCGGCGGTGGTCAATCACCGGCGCGAGGCCGAGTTTGCTGCGGGTGTGATCGCCGGCATCGTCGGCCAAGGCAATGCCTGGGTGCAGGAGCCGGCCATGGCCTCGGAGGACTTCGCCTTCATGCTGCAGGCCAAGGCCGGCGCCTACTGCTTCATCGGCAACGGCGAAGGCGCGCACCGCGAAGGCGGCCATGGCGAAGGCCCGTGCATGCTGCACAACCCCAGCTACGATTTCAACGACGCGCTGATCCCCCTGGGCGCCACCTACTGGGTGCGGCTGGCCGAGGCCTGGCTGGGAGCGCCCCGGCCTTGAGCTGCGACTTCCTGGTCATCGGCAGCGGCATCGCCGCCGCGTCCATCGGCTACTTTCTCGCGCCGCACGGACGGATCACGCTGCTGGAACGTGAGTCGCAGCCCGGCTACCACAGCACCGGCCGCTCGGCGGCGCTGTTCCTGGCCAGCTACGGCACAGAACAGGTACGCGCGCTCACGCTCGCCAGCCGCGCCTTCCTGGACCGGCCGCCCGAAGGCTTTGCCAATATGCCGATCCTGTCGCCGCGCGGCGCGCTGTTCGTCGCCACGCCCGAGCAGGCAGGCCTGTTGGACGAGCACTGTGCGCTGCTGCGCTCCATGTCGCCGCAATCGCGGCGGCTCTCCCGTGATCAAACGCTGGCGATGGTGCCGGTCCTGCGTGGCGAGCTGCTGCTCGGCGGCGCCTACGAGCCCGACGCCTCCGACATCGACGTGCATGCGCTGCACCAGGGCTACCTGAAGGGCCTGCGCCGGCATGGCGGCAAGCTGCTGTGCGATGCCGAGGTCACGCACATCGAGCGCGAGGGCACGCTCTGGCGCGTGTCCGCCGGCGGCCGCGAGCACCGCGCGCCGGTGCTGATCAATGCCGCTGGCGCCTGGTGCGACCACATTGCGCAACTGGCGGGCGTGCGCCCCATCGGCCTGGTGCCCAAGCGGCGCTCGGCCTTCATCTTCGCGCCGCCACCGGGCCTGGACGTGGCGCGCTGGCCCAGCGTGGTCGGTGCCGACGAGAGCTGGTACGTCAAGCCCGACGCCGGCATGTTGCTCGGCTCGCCGGCCAATGCCGACCCGGTGGATCCCCAGGACGTGCAGCCGGAAGAGCTGGACATCGCGCTGGGCATCCACCGCATCGAGACGATGACCACGTTGCAGATCCGCCGGCCCGCGCGCACCTGGGCGGGGTTGCGCAGCTTCGTCGCCGACGGCGATCTGGTCGGCGGCTTCGATGTCGAGGCGCCCGGCTTCTTCTGGGTCGCGGCACAAGGCGGCTACGGCATCCAGAGCTCGGCGGCAATGGGCCAGGCCTGCGCGGCGCTGGCGCGCGGCGAGAACATTCCCGCGGCCATCACCGACTTCGGCCTCACACCCGAAATGCTGTCGCCACAGCGTTTGCGAACACCCTGAAGAAAGGCAACCGATGCGCGTCTTCTCCGCCACCCTGGCCACTGAGACCAACACCTTCGCGCCGATGCCCACCGGGCTGTCCTCGTTCCAGGAGCGCGGCTACTACAAGGCCGGCCAGCACCCCGACCACATGAGCTTTTTCGCCGGCCCGCTGTGGGCGGCGCGGCTGCGCGGCAAAGCGCAGGGCTGGACCCTGCTGGAAGGCGTGGTCGCCGCCGCGCAGCCCAGCGGCATCACCACCTGCGCCGCCTACGAGACGCTGCGCGACGAGCTGCTCGCCGATCTGAAAGCCGCGCTGCCGGTGGACATGGTGCTGCTGGGCCTGCATGGCGCGATGGTCGCCGACGGCTACGACGACTGCGAGGGTGACGTTCTGCAGCGCGTGCGCGCGATCGTCGGGCCGAAGGTGGTGGTCGGTGCCGAGCTCGACCCGCACAACCACCTGAGCGCAGCCATGGTCGAACACGCCGACGTGCTGGTGGCCTTCAAGGAGTATCCGCACACCGACATCCTCGAGCGCGCGCTCGAGCTGGTGGACCTGTGCCAAGCGAAGGCCGAAGGCCGCATGCAGCCGGTGGCCTCGGTGGCCGATACCGGCGGCCTGGTGGTGATGCACACCTCGCGCGAGCCGGCGCGCGGTTTTGTCGACCGCATCATGGCGCTTGAAGGCAAGGATGGCATCCTGTCCATCTCGGTCAGCCACGGTTTCCCGTGGGGCGACGTGCCCGACATGGGCACCCAGGTGCTGGTCTACAGCGATGCCCAGGCCGACCCCGGCGCGGCCAAGGGCCAGGCGCTGGCGCGGCAGCTGGCCGGCGAATTGACGGCACTTCGCCATGCGCTGGAAGTGCCGATGCCCGGCATCGACGAGGCGCTGGACCAAGCACTGGCTTTCGATGGCGGGCCGGTGGTGCTGGCCGACGGCGCCGACAACCCCGGCGGCGGTGCGCCGGGAGACTCCACCTTCATCCTGCAGCGGCTGCTGGAGCGCGGCATCACCAGTGGCTGCATCGGCCCGCTGTGGGACCCGGTGGCCGCGCGCATCGCCTTCGATGCCGGCGTCGGCGCCAGCCTGAACTTGCGCATCGGCGGCAAGATCGGCCCGCTGTCGGGCGTGCCGCTGGACCTGCGGGTCACCGTCAAGGCACTGCGGCCCGAGCTGATGATGACCGGGCTGTCGAACACGCCCACGGCGATGGGCGACAGCGCGCTGGTCGAATGCAACGGCGTCGAGATCCTGCTGTGCAGCCTGCGCAACCAGGCGATGGGCAGCGACCTGTTCACCAACATCGGCGTCGATCTGGCCGCAAAGAAGATCATCGTGGTGAAGTCCTCGCAGCACTTCTACGCCTCGTTCTCGATGGTGGCGAAGAAGGTGATATACGTCGCCGCGCCGGGCGCGGTGACGGTGGACCTGAAGACCCTGCCCTACAAGAAGATCCGCCGGCCGAAGTGGCCGATCGATTGATCAGTCCGCTTTCGGCGGCCACTGGTCCCAGGCCGTGGCCGCCACGGGCTCACCCCACAGGTCGATGTGCGCTGGCGTGCCTGCATGCACGCGCTGTGCGGCTTCGCCGCGCACATAGCCCAGGCCGACGCAGGAGCCGGCCTTCGGGCTCCAACCCACCGAGCTGAGTTCGCCCACGGTCTGGCCGTCGATGACGATGGCCTCGCCGCCCCAGGCATAGGCGGCGGGGTCGGTCAGCACGAAGGTGATCAGCTTCTTGCGCAGCGGCTGGTTGCGAAGGCGCAGCAACGCCTCGCGACCGATGAAGTCGCAGCCCTTGTCCAGCTTCACCGCGAACATCAAGCCGGCTTCGAAGGGCGTTTCGTCGGGCCCGAGTTCGGCACCCCAGGCGCGGCGGCCGGCTTCGATGCGCAGCGCATCGATGGCGTAGTAGCCGGCATCCTTCAAGCCGAGGTCCGCCCCCGCCTCCTTCAGCGCCAGGTAGACATGGCGCGCCATCTCCACCGGCACGTACAGCTCGTAGCCCGGCCCGCCCACGTAGCTCATGCGCGCGGCACGCACCCGCGCATGGCCCAGGTCGATCTCGCGCGTGTGCGCGAATCTCAGGCTTTCGGGCGACAGGTCGTCGGGACTGACGCGGCCCAGCAGCTCGCGTGCCTTCGGGCCCATCACCGAGATCACGCTCCACAGCGCGCTGACCTCGGTGAGCACCGCGAACTCGTGCGCGCCGATGTGGCGGCGGATCCAGTCGGCATCGCGCACCGGCTGTGCCGAGCCGGTGACGATCAGGAAGCTCTCGGGCACGACGCGGATCACCGTCAGGTCGCTCTCGAAGCCACCGCGCCGATTGAGCAGCGCGGTGTAGACCATGCGGCCCACCGGCATGTCGATCTGGTTGGCACACAGCCGCTGCAGCACGGCCAGGGCGTCGCGGCCCTGCAGCAGCAGCTTGCCGAAGCTGCTCTGGTCATAGATCGCCACCGCCTCGCGCGTGGCGCGCTGCTCCTCGATCACCCAGCCCAGCCAGCCGGGCCGCCCCAGGCCGTAGTCGGGCCGTGGCGTGGCCGGATTGGGCTTGAAGTAGTTGGCGCGTTCCCAACCGTTCTTGCTGCCGAACTCTGCGCCCTGCGCCGCAAGCAGGTCGTACAGCGGGCTGCAACGCAGCGGCCGGCCGGTCTGCAGTTCCTGCCGCGGCCAGCGCATCGCGTAGTGCAGTCCCAGCGTCTCGCCGGTGCGTTCGGCCAGCGCCTTGCGGTTGCCGGTGAACGGCGCAAAGCGGCGGATGTCCACGTCCCACAGGTCGCTGGGCGCCTCGCCGGCCACCACCAACTCGGCGATCAGCCGGCCCGCCCCGCCGCTGTTGGCGATGCCGGAGGAGTTGAAGCCGGCGCAGACGAAGTAGCCGCGCAGTTCCGGCGCTTCGCCCAGGATGAAATTCCCGTCGGGCGTGAAGCTTTCCGGCCCGTTGAGCAGCATCTTCACCGGCGCCGTCTCCAGGCAGGGCGTGCGGTGCATCGCGTTCTTCATCAGCGGCTCGAACTGCTCCCAGTCCTCGTCCAGCAGCTGGAACTGGAAGGTGTTCGGTATGGGCTCCATGCGCCAGGGCTTGGCCACCGGCTCGAAGCCGCCCATCAGCAGCCCGCCCACCTCTTCCTTGTAGTAGATGAAGCCGTCCGGGTCGCGCATCACCGGCAGCATCGGCAACACGCCTTCGATGCGGTCGGTGACGATGTAGAAATGCTCGGCCGGGTACAGCGGCACGTTCACGCCGGCAAGCGCCCCGAATTGCCGCGCCCACTGGCCGGCGCAGTTGATCAGCGTCTCGCAACGCACGTCGCCCTGCGTGGTGCGCACCCCGGCGACCCGACCGTGCTCGACGATCACGCCGGTGACTTCCACGCCCTCGAGCAGCGTCGCACCGCGGTGGCGTGCGCCCTTGGCCAGCGACATCGTCAGGTCGGCCGGGTTGGCCTTGCCGTCGCCGGGAATCCAGATCGCGCCATGCAGGTCGTCGGTGCGCATCACCGGGACCAGGTCGCCGGCTTCCTTGGGCGTGATCAGCTGGACCTCGACGCCGAAGCTGCGCGCCAGCGCGGCCTGCTTCTTCAGCACCTGCCAGCGCTCGGGCGTGGCCGCCACGTTGACGCTGCCGCACTGCTTCCAGCCGGTGGCCAGGCCGGTCTCGGCCTCGAGCGTGGCATAGAGCTCGATGCCGTACTTGCTCATGCGCGTCATGTTGCGGTTGGGCCGCATCTGCCCGACGAGCCCGGCCGCATGCCAGGTGGTGCCGCAGGTCAGCCGCCCCTGCTCCAGCAGCAGCACGTCCTTGCAGCCGAGCTTCGTCAGGTGGTAGGCGGTGGAACAGCCGGCGATGCCGCCGCCGACGATCAGGGTCTGGACATGGGTGGGCAGGTTCATGGCACCAGACTACCGCAGCCGATCATGGGTCCGAATACGGCCGGTACGCAGTGGCACGCTCGGCGATGATCAGGCCAATGTCCACGCCCCTGCCCGTCGCACTCAACCGCCTCGTCGCCAGCAACCTGGCCGCGCAGTCGGCCGAACAGCTGAGCCTGGCCGCCGTGCCCATCGTCGCGGTACTGGCGCTTGGTGCCGGGCCGGGCGAGATCGGCGCGCTGGCCACCGCGCAGACGCTGCCCTTCCTGCTGCTGTCGATTCCCTTCGGCCTGTGGGCCGACCGCAGCTCGCGCCGCCGCCTGATGGCCGGCTGCGAGCTGCTGCGCGGAGCATCGCTGCTGGGCCTGCTGCTGGCCGTGCTGGCGGGCCAGCTGTCGCTGCCGCTGCTGGCGATCCTCGGCTTCATCGGTGCCGTGGGCACGGTGGGCTACAGCGTCGCCGCGCCGGCGCTGCTGCCGGCGCTGGTGCCGTCGGCGGCGCTGGCGCAGGCCAACAGCCGGCTGGAGCTGGCGCGCAGCGCGGCCTTTGCCGCCGGCCCGGCGCTGGCCGGCGCGCTGGTGGCCTGGGCCGGGGCATCGGCGGCGTTCGTGCTGGCGGCGATGTTGTCCGGCGCCGCGGTGGTGCTGCTGCTGCGGCTGCACGAGCCGGTGCGCGCACCGGCCGCGCCGCGCCACCCGCTGCTGGAGCTGCGCGACGGCGCACAGCTGGTGTGGCAGCACCCTCTGCTGCGGCCGATCCTGCTGACCGCCGTGGCCTGGAACATCGCCTGGTTCGTGCTTCAGGCGGCCTACGTGCCCTATGCGATGCGCGCACTCGGCCTGGATGCCGCCGGCGTCGGCTTCACATTAGCGGCCTACGGCAGCGGCATGGTGGCCGGCGCGCTGCTGGCGCCGCGCATCGTGGCGCGGTTGAGCTTCGGCCACGCCATCCTGCTCGGCCCGCTGGTGTCGGTGGCGGCGATGGCCACGATGGTGGCCACGCTGGCCTGGCCACGGGGCGTGCTGGCGGGGGCGTCGTTCTTTCTGTTCGGCTTCGGTCCGATCATCTGGACCATCACCTCGACCACGCTGCGCCAGACGGTGACGCCCGGCGCGATGCTCGGCCGCGTGTCGGCCATGTTCCTCACCGTCAACATGGGTGCGCGGCCACTCGGTGCGGCGCTCGGCGGCTTCGTCGGCGCGCAGTGGGGCGAGGCGGCCTGCCTGTGGCTGGCACTGGCAGGATTCCTTGTGCAGGCGGCGGTGATCGCGGCGTCGCAGGTGCGCGTGCTGCTGCGGCTGCCGACGCCCGCCGGTTGACCGCGCTTGGCCAGGCGCAAAGCTCTACCAATAGCCCAGCAGCCCCCACCACGCGCTGCCGACAACCACCCACACCAGGATCAGCACCAGGCTCATCACGAAGCCCGCCTTCCACCATTCGCCGAGCGTCGTGTAGCCCGAGCCGAAGATCACCGGCGAAGTGCCGGTGGCGTAGTGGGTCAGGGTCATCATGATGTTGGAGGCGGCCGCCATCAGCAGCGCGAACGGCAGCGCCGGTGCACCGAGCGCGATGCCGGTGGCATAGAAGGCCGCGAACATGGCCGTGATGTGGGCCGTGGTGCTGGCGAACAGATAGTGCGCGTACAGGTAGGCCAGCAGCAGCAGCGCCGCGGCACCCACCCAGTCGAGACCGAGGCTGCCGATGCCCTTTTCGATCGAGGCCGAGAACCAGGCAATCAGGCCAAGCTTGTTCAGGTAGGTCGCCATCATCACCAGCGCGGCGAACCAGACGATGGTGTCCCAGGCGCTTTTTTCCTTCAGCACGTCCTCCCAGTCGAGCACGCCGGTGAGCAGCAGCACGCCCAGGCCGATGAAGGCGGTGGTCGTCGGGTCCACGGTCCAGGCGCGGCCGAAGATCATCGCCGGCACGTCGGCCCACAGCACCAGCAGCAGCACAAAGACGCCGAGCATAATCGTCTCGCCCCGGCTCAAAGGGCCACGCTCGGCCAGCTTGTCGCGGGCGAATTGCCGGGCATTGGGCGTGGTCTTGATCTGCGGCGGATACAGCCAGTACAGCACCAGCGGCATCAGCAGGATCGCGACCAGCCCCGGCAGCAGCATTGCCAGCGCCCACATGCCCCAGCTGATGGAGATCTGTGCACCGGTGGCGTCGGCGACCAGCTTGACGATCAGCGGGTTGGGCGCCGTGGCGGTGATGAACATTGCGGAGGTGATCGGGTTGGCGTGGTAGTTCACCAGCGCCAGGTACTTGCCGATCTTGTCTTGCGTGCCTTGCTTCGGGTCGGAGCCGAAGCCGTCGGCGATGGCCCGCATGATCGGGTGCATGATCCCGCCACCGCGTGCCGTGTTGCTGGGGGTCACCGGCGCAATGGTCAGCTCCGACAGTGCCAGCGCGTAGCCGATGCCGAGCGTGCGCTTGCCGAACATCGCGACGAAGCCGTAGCCGATGCGCGCCCCCAGCCCGGTCTTGATCAGCGCGCGCGAGATCATGATGGCCGCGCCGATCAGCCAGATCAGCGGATTCGCGAAGCTGCTCAGCGCATCGCCGATGGCTCCAGCCGGCTTGTCGTTGGTGACCCCGGTGAGCGCTACCAGCGTGATCGCCAGGATCGACAGCGCACCGATCGGCATGGCCTTGCCGATGATGGCCGCGATCGTCGCAACAAAGAGCGCCAGCAGATGCCAGGCATTCGGAGCGACGCCGTCGGGAACGGGGATGACAAACCAGATGAGCAGGCCGATCGCACAGGCTATGGCCGCTGGAATCAGTTTGAAGCCCATGGTCGTCGTCCTCGGTTGGCGACCGATTCTGGCAGCAGAATCAAATGGCCCCGCGCCCTGTCAGCTCACAGCAGGCTGTCAGGCGCCACCGCCGGGTAGCCCAGCGCCTCGGCCACCTCGGCGCAGGTCACCTGACCGGCGCAGACGTTCAGCCCGGCCTTCAGGTACGGGTCGTCGCGCAGCGCCTGCTTCCAGCCCTTGTCGGCCAGCGCCAGCACGAAGGGCAGCGTGGCATGGTTCAGCGCGTAGGTCGAGGTGCGCGGCACGCCGCCGGGCATGTTGGCCACGCAGTAGTGCACCACACCCTCGACCACGTAGGTGGGCTCGGCATGCGTGGTGGGCCGCGAGCTCTCGGCGCAGCCGCCCTGGTCGATGGCCACGTCGACGATCACTGCGCCGGGCTTCATGCGCGGCAGCATAGCGCGCGTCACCAGCTTCGGCGCCGCCGCGCCGGGGATCAGCACCGCGCCGATCACCAGGTCGGCGGCCAACAGCTCGCGCTCGACGTTGTCGCGGTTGGAGAACACCGTCATCACGCGCGCGCCGAGCAGCCGGTCGATGCGACGCAGTGCATCGACGCTGCGGTCCAGTACCACCACCTGCGCACCCGTGCCCACCGCGATCTGCGCCGCATTCGAGCCGACGACGCCGGCGCCGAGTATCGCGATGCGCGCCGGCGGCACGCCGGGCACGCCGCCGAGCAGCACGCCCATGCCGCCGTGTGCGCGTTCCAGGCAGTAGGCGCCGGCCTGCACCGCCAGGCGCCCGGCCACTTCGGACATCGGCGCCAGCAGCGGCAGCGCACCATGACGGCCGGTGACGGTCTCGTAGGCGATGCAAGTGGCCCTGCTGGCCAGCAAATCGCGGCATTGGTCCGGGTCGGGCGCCAGGTGCAGGTAGGTGAACAGCACCTGCTCGGCGCGCAACAGGGCGCGCTCGGCGGGCTGTGGCTCCTTGACCTTGACGATCATCTCGGCATCGGCGAAGACCTGCACCGCGTCGGCGCCGATGCCCGCGCCGGCAGCCAGATAGTCGGCATCGGCGGCACCGATGCCAGCACCGGCACCCGACTGCACCACAACCGCATGACCGTGGTGCACCAGTTCACGCACCGAGGCCGGCGTCAAGCCGACGCGGTACTCGTGGTTCTTGATCTCTTTGGGAACGCCTACGCGCATGGCGGTGGATCCAATAGGGCCCACGGGGCAGCCTGTGGGGCGCCCAGTGGGTCACGACATGGAAGCGATCCTACGCGCCCTTGTCCACGTCGGTACCCGAGCTCTCGATGCGGCCGAAGGCTTCAGGTCGAGAGGGTTGCCCAGGACCTGCCGCAAGGTGGCGGAAGCGTGCGTGGGCAACGTCGTACTCGGCTCAGCGGCCGCGCGGCCGTGGCAAGCCGACCACCAACCCTTCGCGCCGGTCGTCGGCGGCGCCGTACTGCTTGCCGGTCTGCTGGTCGATCAGCACCGCCTGCACCGAGCCGACATCACCCACGTTCACCGTGTAGCCCAACCCGGTGGCGCCCAGCGCCTGCTGCAGCGCCGGCAGGTTGGCGAAACGGTTCTCCAGCAGGATGGTCGAACCCCCACTGGCCACCGAGATGCGTGCTGCGTCCACCGCCTCCTGCAGGCCCATCTTGTGATCGACCAGGTTGACGGTGATGTTGACCACCGAGTTGATGATCGTGGCGCCGCCGGGCGAGCCATAGGCCAGGATCGGTTTGCCCGCCGGCGAGAACAGCATCGTCGGCGCCATGCTGCTGCGCGGGCGCTTGTTGGGCTGCACGTCGTTGAAGCCGACGCTGCCGGTCCACGGGTTGGTGGTGAGCGCGGTGTTGAAGTCGGTCAGCTCGTTGTTCAGCAGGAAGCCGTGGTTGCGCACGCTGCCGTCGGCGCGCGTGTAGCCGGCGAACACGCCGATGCCGTAGCCGGACTCGATGGTGTTGGTGTAGCTGACGACATTGCCCCACTTGTCGACCACCGAGAAGTGCGAGGTGCCGTTTTCGGTGCCGGGGCCGGGCTCGGCCACCGCCAGGCGCACGCCGGGCGCCAGGCCGGCGGTCTCGAACGGGCGCGGGTCGGACGACAGCAGTGTCCCTTGCTGGTCCAGCGGCACGCCCTGCTGCAGCAGCCGCGTGCCCGGCGTGATCGCCGCACCGCGGCCGGACAGGTAGGTGTCGTTGATCAGCCCCTTGGCCGGCACCGGCACGAAGTCGGCATCGGCCATCCACACCGCACGGTCGGCAAAGGCCAGGCGCATGGAATCGGCCATGACGTTGAGCGTGTTCACGCTGCCGAAGCCGAAGCCCTTGGACGCATCACCGAGCGGGAAGCGCTCGAGCATCTTCAGAATCTGGATCACCGTCAGCGCCCCCGACGATGGCGGCGCCATCGACTTGATCTTGTAGCCGCGGTAGCTGCCTTCGATGGGCGCGCGTACGGCCGGCTGGTAGGCCTCCAGGTCGGCCAGCGTCATACTGCCGGCCCGGCCGTCGGAGGCTGGCGGGCGGGTCCAGGTCTGGCCCTCGACGATGCCCAGCGCAATGTCGCAGCCCTTGGCCAAGTCGACCTTGTAGAAGCAGTCGGCGCCGTGCTGCGCGATCAGACGGAAGGTCTCGGCCAGCGGCTTGTTGGTCACGACCGTGCCGGCCGGGATGGCCTGCCCGCCGGGGCAGAAGTACTCGGCGGATAGCGGCGAGTTCTTGGCCCGGCTGGTGGGGCTGGCGCAGTTGGGGCTGGTGACGAACCGCGGCGTTGCGGCGAAACCCTTGTCGGCGAGTTCGATGGCTGGCTGCAGCACCTGCGCCAGCGGCAGCCGACCGTAGCTCTCGATGGCCATGGCGGTGCCGCGCACCATGCCGGGCACGCCGACCGCGACGCCCGACAGCGACTGGACCGTGAAGTTCGGCAAGCCCACGAACATGTCGCGCGTGGCGCCGGCCGGCGCCTTCTCGCGGCTGTCGATGGCGAAGGTCTGGCCGGTGGCGGCCAGGTGGATCATCATGAAGCCGCCGCCGCCGATGCCGGCCGATTGCGGCTCGACGACGTTCAGCGCATAGGCCACCGCCACCGCGGCGTCGATGGCATTGCCACCCTGCTCCAGGATCCTGGCGCCGGCCTCTGCGCCAAAGGGATTGGCGGCCGTGACCACGCCCTGGTCGTAGGCGCGTTCCGGTACGCCGCCTGCAGCCACGCGTCCCAGCGTCTCGCGGCCGCTGTCCACATGCGCGCAGCCGAGCACACTGAAGGCCAGCATCGTGGCCGTGGCTCGCGCCAAGCCTCGGCAAAGCACCATCTTCTGGCTCCTACCAGGGCAGCGAGTAGGTCTTGACGTTGGTGAAGGCCTTGCAGCATTCCTGCACGCCCTCCTTCACACCGGTGCCCGAGTCCTTGATGCCGCCGAAAGGCGTGACCTCGAGCCGGTAGCCGGGCACTTCCCAGACGTTGACCGAGCCGACGTTGAGCTCGCGCACGAAACGCATGATGTGATCGAGCCGGTTGCTGCAGATGCCCGAGCTCAAGCCGTAGGCGGTGGAGTTCACCTGCGCGATCGCATCGTCGACGTCCTTGAAGGTGATGACCGGCGACACCGGGCCGAAGGTCTCCTGCTTGACCACTTCCATCTCGCCTCGCACGCGGTCGATCAGCGTCGGGCTGTAGCTGGCGCCGTCGCGCGCATTGCCGTGCAGCAGCCTTGCGCCTTGCGCCACCGCGTCGGCTACGCGGCGCTCGAACAGCTGCGCCGAACGCTCATCGATCACCGTGCCCATGTCCACCTTCGGGTCCAGCGGGTCGCCGAAACTCCAGGCGCGCGTCTTCGCCAGCAGCGCTTCGGTGAACTCGGGCGCGATCTTCTGATGCACGAAGATGCGCTTGACCGCAGTGCAGCGCTGGCCGCTGTTCTTGTACGACCCATTCGCCGCCAGGTCGGCGGCCTTGGCGATGTCGGCATCGTCCATCACCACCAGCGGGTCGTTGCCGCCCAGCTCCAGCACCTGCCGCTTGTACACCGCCTTGCCGGCGATGTACTTGCCGATGGGCACGCCACCGGTGAAGGTGACCACGTCCACATGCTCGTTGGTGAGCATCTCGTCGGCGATTTCCTTCGGATCGCCGGTGATCACGCTCAGCATCGGCGGCGGCAGCCCGGCCTCGTACAGCACGTCGGCCAGCAGGATGGCAGCCAGCGGCGTCTTCTCGGTGGGCTTGAGCACCATGCGATTGTTGGTGGCGACTGAAGGAGCCACCTTGTGGATCACCTGGTTCAGCGGGTGGTTGAACGGGGTGATCGCGCTGATCACGCCCAGCATCGGCTCGCGCATCGTGTGCACGCGGCGGCTCTTGCCGTGGTGCGTCAGGTCGCAGGCAAAGCTCTGGCCGTCGTCGACGAGCGCCTGCTGCGCGGCGAACAGCAGCACGTCGCTGGCACGGCCCACCTCGTACAGCGTGTCCTTGATGCACAGCCCCGACTCCAGCGTGATCAGCCGCGCGATCTCATGCAGCCGCGCGGCGATGAGGTCGCCGGCCTTCATCAGGATCTTGTAGCGCTCGTGCCGCGTCAGCGTGGGCTTGTAGTCGCGTGCGACCTTGAAGGCGCGGCGCACGTCCTCGACCGTGGCCTTGGGCACGGTGGCCACCA
>JAGTRL010000325.1 GCA_018261815.1 Pseudomonadota bacterium | reverse complement strand
CGCTCCCACATCGCCGCATAAACGGCATCGACATAGGTCTCGGAACAGCCCAGCCGCTGCGCGGCCACCGCGCCGCGCATGATCTTCAGCGTGTTCACCGGGAAGTGCGGGTTGAAGCGGTAGGCATCCAGGTGGCGGTTGCGCACGAAGCGCTCCATCTCCAGCCGGTCATAGGCCCGCTTTTTGCGAATGGCGGCGAAGGCCTCGGCCGGCGAGCGGTTGTTAGCCAGCTTGAACAGCCCGCCCAGCAGCACCGGCAGGTAGCGAAAGCGCTGGCCGGTGCGCTCCTCGATGGCCGGGATCAGCTTGTGGCACAAGAAGGCATTGTGGCTGCCGAAGTCGAACTGGAACTCGATGTCCACGCTGATGGTCTTGTTTTCCGGGGTACGGCGAGCGCTGTGCTCACCAGGTCTCGAGCCAGGGTCGCAGTTCGGTCTCGTGCGTCCAGGCATCGCGCGGCTGGCAATGGATCTGCCAGTACACGTCGGCAATGTGCTCGGGGTTCAGGATGCCCTGCTGCTCCTTCAGCGCATAGCGCTCGGGGAAGTTGCTGCGGATGAACTCGGTGTCGATCGCGCCGTCGATCACCGGGTGCGCGACATGGATGCCCTTGGGCCACAGTTCGCGCGCCATGCTCTGCGCCAAGGCGCGCAGCGCATGCTTGGCACCGGCGAAGGCGGCAAAGCCCTCGCGCCCGCGCAAGGACGCGGTGGCGCCCGTGAAGAGGATCGTGCCGCGGCCGCGCGGCAGCATGGCCTTGGCCACCTCGCGCCCCATGAGAAACCCGCTGAAGCAGGCCATCTCCCAGACCTTGAAGTACACCCGCGCGGTGGTCTCGGTGATGGAAAAGCGCACGTTGGCGCCGATGTTGAACACCGCCACCTCGATCGGTGCAATGTCGCGCTCTATCGTCTCGACCAGCGCGACCGTCTCCTCTTCCCGGCGCGCGTCGCTGCCGAAGGCGTGCGCCTGGCCGCCATCGGTGCGGATCTGCTCGACCAGCGGCTGCAGCTTGTCGGCGCTGCGCCGCGTGACGCAGGCAATGTAGCCCTCGCGCGCAAAGCGCCGCGCGATGGCGCCGCCGGTGGCGTCGCCGGCGCCGATCACCAGGATGGCTTTCTTGTCTGTCATGGGCTGACCCTCGGTCTTGGGAACACCGCGAGTCTGGCGCGCCGGACTGCGAATTGCAAAACCCTGGCCACGGCGGGCGCTCCACCGGATGGCTGTTCCGGGGGCGTTGCGGCGGTGTCTGTGTGTACGCGCCACAGGCTGGCGCGTGCGCCGCCGGTGCCGCGTCAGGACGCCTGATGGGTGGCCAGGCGCCTCGGGTCGAGGATATGCACGTCGCGCTTGTCGATGCGCACCAGGCCGGCGGCCTCGAGTTCGTGCAGCACGCGCGAGAAGTACTCCGGCGTCAGCGACAGGCGCGAGGCGATCGTCGCCTTGCTCACCGGCAGGGACACGATGAAAGCTTCGTCGGATCGGGTTTCGTCGGCGCTCGCGTCGCGCAGCAGGTAGCCGATGACACGTTGCGCGCCGCTGTGCAGCGCATGGGCCTGGACATCGTGCACCAGCCCATGCAGCCGGCGCGAGATGCCGGCCAGCATGCGCAGCGCGAAGCGCGAGTCGCGCCCGATCTCGGCGACGACGGCCTCCTTGCCGATGGACAGCACCAGCGAATCGGCCAGGGTCTGTGCGTTGACGATGTAGGGCCGGCCGGTGAACATCAGCGCTTCGGCAAAGCTCTGGCCCGGACCGACGATCTCGATCACCTTCTCCTGGCCGGCCGGCGACAGCACGAACAGCTTGACCTGCCCGGTCACCGCGACGTGGAAGGCTTCGCAGGGCTGGCCGACGCGGAACACCATGTCGCCACGCTCCAGCCGGGCCAGGCTGCAGCCTTCGGCCAGGCGATTCAGTTCTTCGCTGTTCATCTCCTGGAACAGCGGCTGAAGCGACAGGTACCGTGGCAGGTCGAAGCCGCTGGCGTGGGATCTCGTGTCCAAGGCGTGGATGGGGGTGGCGTTGCGCCATTCTCGCGCACCGGCGCAGCCTTCCCATCGGGCGTGCGGCGCGCTTCTTCATCTGGATCAAGGCCGCGCCTGCGATGCGCGGCTAGGCTGCGAAGCCTGTCTCGCCTGCGCTTTCCGCGATGAACCACCGCCCAGGGCACACCGGTGCCCACCTCTCCTCGCCTGCTCGCCGCCCGCCGCAGCTCGTGTGCCCGGCCGGCTCGCTGCGCGCGCTGCAGATGGCCGTGGAGGCCGGGGCCGATGCCGTCTACCTGGGCCTGAAGGACGCCACCAACGCGCGCAATTTCGCCGGACTGAACTTCGACGATGCTCAGGTGGGCGAGGGCATCCGCTATGCGCATGCGCGCGGGCGCGAGGTGCTGATGGCGGTGAACACCTTTGCCGACGCGCGCGACCCCACGCCGTGGTGGCAGGCGGTCGACCGCGCTGCCGCGCTCGGCGCCGACGTGCTCATTGCCGCCGACGTGGCGGTGATGGCCTATGCGCGCGAGCACCACCCCGGGCTGCGGCTGCATCTGTCGGTGCAGGCCTCGGCCACCACCTGGGAGGCGATCGAGTTCTACCGCCAGCGCTATGGCATCCGCCGTGCAGTGCTGCCGCGCGTGCTGACGCTGGCGCAGGTGCAGCACATCGCCGCCCATACGCAGGCCGAGATCGAGGTCTTCGGCTTCGGCAGCCTGTGCGTGATGGTCGAAGGGCGCTGCGCGCTGTCGTCCTACGTCACCGGGCAATCGCCGAACACGGCCGGTGTGTGCTCGCCGCCGTCGCACGTGCGCTGGATCGAGAGCCCCGCAGGCGTCGAGGCGCGCCTGGGCGACGTGCTCATCGACCGCTACGCCCCCGACGAGGCGCGTGGTTACCCCACGCTGTGCAAGGGGCGTTTCCTGGTCGACGGTGAGCGCGACTACGCCATCGAGGAGCCGACCAGCCTGAACACGCTGGCCATCCTGCCGCAGCTGGTGGAGGCCGGCGTGGCGGCAATCAAGATCGAGGGCCGCCAGCGCAGCCCGGCCTACGTGGCCGAGGTCACGCGCGTCTGGCGCTCGGCCATCGACCAGGCGGCGGCCGCCGCGTCACGCTATGCGGTGCAGCCGGGCTGGACCGCGCAACTGTCGCGCTGGGCCGAAGGCCAGCAGCAGACGCTGGGCGCCTACGAGCGCGCCTGGCGATGACGGTGATCGCCATGCCGGGCGTGGCGCCACGTCGCTTTGGCCTGAGCGTCGGCCCGTTGCAGTATTGGTGGCCGCGTCAGGCCACTTGGGACTTCTACGCCGAAGTGGCCGACAGCGCCGCCGACACGGTGGTGCTGGGCGAGGTGGTGTGCTCGCGGCGCAACGAGATCCGCTTCGAAGACTGGCTCGCGCTGGCGACCGATCTGGCGGCGCAGGGCAAGACCGTGGTGCTGGCCACGCAGGCGCTGGTCGCAGGCGAACCCGAACTGCGTGCCCTGCGCCGCGTGTGCGAGCAGCCAGGCTTCGCGGTCGAAGCCGGCGACGCCTCGGCGCTGGCCGTGCTGGCGCGGCTGCAGGCCGAAAGCGCTGCACGCCTTCCGTTCGTCATCGGTCCGCACCTCAACGTCTACAACCGCCCGGCGCTGCAGCAACTGGCGCCGCTGGGCGCGGGCCGCTGGGTGCCGCCGTTGGAGCTGGCGCTGGATGCGGTGGCCTGCGTGAACCCGCCGCAGGCCCCGGTGACCGGGCCCGCCGGCGCGGTGGCGACGGAACTGTTCGCCTTCGGACGCATGCCGCTGGCCTTCTCGGCGCGCTGCTTCACCGCACGCCACCACCGGTTGAAGAAGGATGCCTGCGAATACCGCTGCCGCGACGATGCCGACGGCCTGCTGCTGGCCACCACCGAGGGTCAGCCCTTCCTGGTGCTGAACGGCATCCAGACCCAATCGGCCGCGCTGCACTGCCTGATCGGGGAGGCCGAGGCCATGACCGCTGCCGGCGTGTCGCGCGTGCGGCTGTCGCCCTGCAGCCGCGGATTTCTGCGCGTGCTGGAGCTGTTCGACGCGGTGCTCAATGGCGGCGCACCGGTGGCCGATGCACACGCCGAACTGGCCGCGCTCGGCCTTCCGGGCGATCTGGTCAACGGCTACGCGCATCGGCGCCCGGGCATGCAGGCGGTGCCGGCATGAACCGCCGGGCCGTTTCCCAGGCTACAACCAAGCTGCGGCGAAGACTCACAATTGCGCGAAGCGCTTGTGACGTCGAAGCCCATACCGCAGTGCGCAGCAC
>JAGTRL010000324.1 GCA_018261815.1 Pseudomonadota bacterium | reverse complement strand
GGGCCAGGCGCACATGGTCGACGTTTCCGCCAAGGAAACGACGCACCGGGTGGCGCGCGCCAGCGGCGTGATCCGCATGCTGCCGGCGACGCTGGCGCTGATCGAATCGGGCCATGCGAAGAAGGGCGACGTGCTCGGCGTGGCCCGCATTGCCGCCATCCAGGGCGCCAAGCGCACGGCCGACCTGGTGCCGCTGTGCCACCCCTTGCCGATCACCCGCGTGGCGGTCGAGTTTGAGCTCGACGCCGCCGCCTCGCTGCTGCGCTGCACGGCGCAGGTCGAGACCCTGGGCCGCACCGGCGTGGAAATGGAGGCGCTGACCGCCGTGCAGGTGGGCCTGCTCACCGTGTACGACATGTGCAAGGCGGTGGACCGCGGCATGGTCATGGACGACATCCGCCTGCTGCGCAAGAGCGGCGGCAAGTCGGGTGAGTGGGTGGCCGCCGTCTGAGCCAGCGAGCGCTGCGTCAGCGCAGGTAGTCGCGCCAGTGCGGCGCCAAGTCCGGCGGCTGGCACTGGAACGGTGGCGGCGTGCCGCCATCGGGTGCGTCGCAGGCGGCGAAGAACTCGTCGGCCTGCGGGTTGCGGAACTCGCGCAGGCGCTGCGCCAGGTGGCGCGCCTTGTCCAGCTCGCCCGCGCGCGCCAGCGCCTGGGCCCAGGCGATCATCAGCCGCGTGTCCATCAGGTAGTGCGGCGCTTCCTTGAAGGCCGGGTCCGACGCCGCGACGTCGTCGTTGACGGTGACCGCCGCATAGCCGGCATGGTGCGCGAACAGCCAGCTGCGCTGGCCATTGGCAATGCGCTGTTCGAGCGTGCCGCCGGCCTGCGCCGGCGCGAAGATCAGCGCCACCCGGGTGTAGTCCACCAGCGACAGGGCACTGCCGATGGCCAGCAGCACCCCACCGACGAAGAGCACGCGCGTCGGCGCCCCGCGCGGCGCCACCGCGGCGGCGGGGCGGCCCAGCGCATAGCCGAACAGCCATGCGGTCGGCAGCAGGAAGTAGGCATACCACAGCGGGTACTCCAGCTGGCTGTGCAGCGCGATCAGTACCAGCATCATCCAGGCGCTGCGCAGCGTGACGCCGGTGGCAGCGTCGGCCTGCCGGGCCAGGCGCCACGCGCGCCACAGCCCGGCGACGAGCAACGCCAACACCAGGCCGGCCAACGGCAGGCCCAGTTCGACGGCCAGCTGCAGCGGCAGGTTGTGGGTGTGGTCGAAGAAGGCCACCGGCCGTCCGGGAAGGGGCGTCAGTGTCCACGCGACATTGAACTCGCCAAAGCCCACGCCCGTCCACGGCTGCTGCCGGATGAGCTCGAGCGTGTTGGCCCAGATGCCGAAGCGCGAGCCCGACAGGTCGGCCTCGGCCAGCCGGGTTTCGCCCCCAAAGGCCTGGCGGCTGGCCTCGGCCCAGGCGCTCAAGCCGGCCCAGGCCAGCGCGTACCCCAGCGGCGCCAAGATCAGCAGCAGCCGTGTCGGCCGCGACAGGCGCCGGTCGAGCAAGCCCCACAGCGCCAGCAGGCCCACGCCGAGCACGCCGGTGCGCGAGGCCGTCAGCACCACGGCGAAGGTCATCAGCGCGAACAAGGCCCAGCCGAGGCCGCGACGCAGCCGGCCCAGTTCGAGCAAGGGAATCACGGCGATGGCCGACCACAGCAGCAGGCTGCTCAGGTGGTTGGGCTGGCGCAGGTTGCCCACCGCGCGGCCGACCAGGCCGGAGCGTGCGATCCATTGGCCATCAGGCACGCCCGGCGCAAAGACCTGCAGCGCGCCGATGGCGGCGTTGAGCACGCCGGCCACCACCCAGCCGCTGCAAAACAGCGCAAAGATGGGGACGGCCTGCGCGCTGGCACGCACGGCGGCGCCGCTGAGCAGCAGCCATGCGGCGGCCGACAACAAGCCGAGGGCTGACAGCGCCAGTCCGGAAGGCAATGCGCCCGGCCCCCAGGACCAGAGCACCGCAGCCAGCAGCAGGCCGATGGCGGCCAGCGGCCAAGCCGCATTGCGGGCCGCGTGCCGTGCCGGCCGCGCCACGGGCGTCGTGGCCACCGCGGCCACGGCCGCGAAGCCGCCCCACAGGGCCAGCGCCAGGGCCTGGTTCAGGAAGGTCGGCGAGGGCGAGACGTTGTAGGCCAGCAGCGACGGGCCTGCGGCGGCGGCCGCAGCCATGGCCAGCAGCAGCGGTCGGCTGGTAGGCGTCACGCGCAGGCCACCGCAAGTCAGTCGGCGAAGGGGTCGCGCACCTCGAGGAACGCGAACTTGCGGAAGTCGCGGTCGTGGGTGTAGAGCATCGCGATGCCGTTTTGCCGCAGCACGGCGGCCAGATGCGCGTCCGGCACCAGATTGCCGCGCGTGGGCACGTCACCCGTGATGTCGCGGTAGGTGTTCCAGAAACCATCCTGCTCACCGATCACACGGCAGTGCGGCAACGCCATCAAGGCTTCCACGTTACGCGAGGCATCCGCATGCGACAGCGGCTGCGCAAAGATGCGCGGGTGGGTGGCCATGCGCAGGTAGCTCATCAGTGTCAGCCAGGCCAGACAGAACACCTGCCCTTCGGCGGCGCAAGATTGCAGAAATCCGGCTGCGCGCGCGTGTTGCGGGCTGCTCTGGTCGGACGCGTACAGCAGGAGGTTGACGTCGATGCCGAAGCTCATCGCATCGGCTCGTCCAGCGCATCGTGTAGTGCATCCTTGTCGCGCAGATCGATGCGCGCCCCCATGGTTTGGCTGGTCCATTGAAAAGGCGCCGGCGCGGGCCGCCCAGCACGCTGCGCTGCCAGCGACTGGGCCAGCAAGTCGGAAACCAGCCGACCCAGCGACTTGCCCTCGCGCTGCTGCAGCCGCTTCAGATCGCGAAGGATCGGATCGTCGATATCGAGCGTGGTGCGCATGATGCGTGATGCTGTACCAGGCAACATCAGATGTCAACCGAGTGCGACACACTGGTTGATCTGGCCAGGTCAGCCTGGGCCTGCGCAGGCGGCGAGTGGATCGCAACGCCGCCGACCTTGAATCCACAGCGAGTCCATGGGCGGCAAAAGCCACGCAAGGCCAGCCTTGCCTCATAATTGGTTAACCAAATTTTTCAAAAGGTTGACCATGAAAGAGATTGCCGTCTACGAAGCCAAGACTCGCCTGTCGGAGCTGTTGGTCGAGGTGGAAAAGGGAGAGCAGTTCGTCATCACCCGGCGCGGTGAAGCCATTGCGCGCCTCGTGGCCGCCACGCCGGGGGCGGCAAAGCGCTCGTCAGCCCAGGCACAACGGCAGCGCGTGGCCGACGCCTTCGACGGGCTGAAGCGGCTGCGCGCCGGTACCACGCTGGACATGCCACTGCGCCAGGCCATCGAGCTGGGGCGTGACTGAGCATGCCCTTCGTCATCGACAACTCGGTGGTCTCCGGCTGGTATCTGGAGGATCAGGCCACACCCTATACCGAACACATCGCCACCCGGCTGGTCGAAGACCGCGCCAGCGCACCCGCGCTGTGGGAACTGGAGCTGACCAACGTGCTGCGCACGAGTTGCCTGCGCCGGCGCCTCACGGCCGAGAAGGCGCAACAGATCCTGCTGCACATCGCCGGTCTGCCGATCGACACCGATCGGCATGCCGTACCACGGCACGAGCTGCTGGCGCTGGCCTTGCGCTTCGGGCTGAGCAGCTACGACGCCGCCTATCTGGAGCTCGCCTTGCGCCGCCAGTTGCCACTGGCCACGCAGGACGAGGCACTGCGCGCTGCGGCGCTGGCCGCGGGGGTGGGCTGCGTCGAGGTGTTGTCGTAGGCTTCGCTGCCCGGCAGGTCACTCTCGCGGCTGACCCGACGCGGGCGAGTCGCGAGGCGGGACCTGATCCTGGCCTGCGTGCAAAACCGCTCAGCTTGGCGGCGCAAACATCGACTGCAAGGTCTGCAGCGTCAGCAACAGTGTTGGCGGGCGCAGGGCGCCCAAGTGCTTGACCAGTCGAGCGCGGTCCAGCGTGCGGACCTGGTCCAGCACGATCAAACCCCGTTTGCCCTGGAAGGTGACCGCCACCCTGAAGGCCGCCGGCCGCGAGCCGGTGGTCATCGGCGCCACGATGACGGTGCGCAGGTGGGCGTTCATTTCCAGCGGAGACACCACCACGCAGGGGTGCGTCTTCTGGATCTCGCTGCCCACGGTGGGGTCGAGTTGCGCGAGCCAGATGTCTCCGGCTTTCACTACCAGTCCAGCTCTGCGTCAGCTGCGTTGGCAAACTCGGGCCAGACGAGCGCGTCGTCGCCGTGCTGCGCCAGGCGTTGGGC
>JAGTRL010000323.1 GCA_018261815.1 Pseudomonadota bacterium | reverse complement strand
CCCATCGTCGCGGACAAAGAGTCATTGAACGGACTCTTGCGCATCTGGCGGTGTAGATTTCGACGAGCACACCGGGTCGCGCTCTTGACGCACCGGGATGTCGAAAACCTTCCTGGCAGGGCCCATGCAACGACGAACCACACTCTTGTTCAGTTCCTGGTTGCTGACCGTGCCCGCCGTGGTGCTGGCGCAGTCGGCGCCGAAGAAGGTCCGCATCGGCATCCTGTTCGGTGACGCACCGATGCCGCATGAAGAAGTGGCCCTGCGCGAGGGTCTGCGCGAACTGGGCTATGTCGAGGGCCGCAATCTGATCATCGAACGCCGCTACGCCGAGGGGCAAGTGCAGCTCGTGCCGGGCTACGCGCGTGAGCTTGCGTCGATGAACCTCGACGCCGTCATCTCCACCTGCACGCCCACCACGCGTGTGGCACGCCAGGCGGTCGGCTCGACGCCCGGCTCGACACCGATCATCATGGCGGCGGTCGCCGATCCGGTGGGACAGCAGCTCATCGCCAGCCTGGCCCGGCCCGGAGCCAACGTCACCGGGCTGGCCAGCCAGGCCGAGGACATCATGCCCAAGATGCTGGAGCTGTTTGCCGCTGTGCTGCCCAAGCCGGCCACGGTGGCGGTGCTGGTCGACAGCGGCAGCGCGGTGCATCCGCGCATGTGGCGGGCGCTGGGCCCGATCGCGCAACGCCTGAATATCCAGCTGGTCAAGGTCGAGGCCGGTCGAAAGCCCGGGGATGCATCACTGTCTGCTGCCTTCGACGCCGCCGTGCGCCAGCGTGCGACGGGCATCCTCGTCCTGCCGGATGAGCCCTTCTTCATTGCCAAGCGGGGCGACATCGTGGCGCTGGCGGCGCAGCACCGTCTGCCCGCCTTCTACGGTCTCAGGGAGTACGTGGATGAGGGCGGGCTGATGAGCTACGGCGAAAGCATGCGCAGGGCCTACCGAAGCCTGGCGACCTACATCGACAAGGTCGCCGCCGGGGGCGATCCCGGCGAGATGCCCGTCAGCCAACCGACCCAGTTCGAACTGGTGATCAACCAGAAGACCGCCAAGGCCCTGGGCCTCGCGCTGCCGCAGAGCATTCTGTTGAGCGCCAACGAAGTGATCCAATAAGAGCGGCCGTCAAGCGTGGAAGCCGTCTCGATGACGCGCCACGCGCCAGCGAAAGCTACGAACCGGGTCGAACCGGAAGCGACCCACCGGCCGGGCGATCGGCCTCGCGATGCGCTTCGGGCCACCACTGGCACAGCTTCTCGGCCAGCGCGCCGGCGACGATCGAGCAGAACAGCGCGCCGTTGAGCGCCAGCACGACGCCGACCAGCGGTCCGCCGATGACCTTGCCGAAGTCGTAGCTGTAGACCATGCCGAGCATGGCGGCCAGCCCGTAGACCAACCTTAGCAGCCAGCGTTGCAGCGGTGTGGTCGGTACGGATTCAGAGGGATGCATCGGGGTCCTCCTTCGTCTTTCGCGCCTCAGCCGCCTCGCGCTGTGCGCGCTCGCGCCGCTCGCGCTCCTTCTTCAGGTCGCGCAGCTGCCACCAACCGAAGGCCAGCACGCCGCCGAAGATCAGCACCACCTCGATCAGGATGACCGGCAGGTTCTGGCTCATGGCGAGTGCGGCCCATGGGGGTGAGGGTCAGCGGTAGGCGCGGCCCTGTGCGGCTTGGCGCTCGAACAGTCCGATGACCACGGCCATGCGCTCGTCGAAGCTGCGGCGCGGCGACACGGCGGGCACCGGCAGCACCGCGGCGGCCAGCGGCTGCGCTGCGGCGGCATCGACCAGGAACTGCACCGCGGGCAGCGCCGGCACGCCGATCAAGGGCGGCGGCGGGCGCAGCGCGGCACCGGCGGCGCGGGCGATCAGCGCCAGCTTGCGCCGTTTCGACACCACCGTGCGTCGGCTCACCGAATCCAGCCCTTCGCGCTGCAACTGCACGCCGATTTCGGCATAGACCAGCCGCGCCGCCAGGATGGCGCTGCGGCAGTCGCGCGGCAGTTCGGCCACGCCATGCTCGGCGCGGCGGTACAGCGTTTCGGCGGCCTGCAGCAGGCGGTCGACGACACCGGCGATGGCGGCATCGAAACTCGGCGCGCGCAGCCAGGCGTCGGGGTCGATGCCGGCCTCGCGCAGCCAGGCGCGAGGCAGATACAGGCGGCCGTTGCGCGCGTCCTCACCGACGTCGCGAGCGATGTTGGTCAGCTGCATGGCAATGCCCAGCTCGCAGGCGCGGGCCAGCGCGCGCTGCGTCTGTGCGCCCATCACCAGCGCCATCATCGCGCCCACCGTGCCGGCCACGCGCGCAGCGTAGTCCTGCACGTCTTCCAGCGTCTCGTAGCGGCGGCCGTCGGCGTCCCACAGGAAGCCTTCGAGCAAGGCGTCGAGCAGCAGCCGCGGAAGGGCGAAGCGGTGCACCACATGGGCCAGGGCGCGGTCGGCATCCTGCGGACCGGGCCGGCCGTCGTAGATCGCGTCCAGGCGGCGGCGCAGGCCGGCCATCTCGGCGGCCGGGTCCTGCCCCAGGTCGATGGCATCGTCGGCCAGCCGGCAGAAGGCATACAGCGCGCTGGCTGGCGCGCACACCCGCGCCGGCAGCAACAGCGAGGCGGCGAAGAAGCTCTTCGATCCGCCGCGCATCAGCTTGCGGCAGGCCTGCAGGTCGTAGTCCGGCATGGCGGCCGGCGTCTCAGGCAAGGTGTTGTGCATGCGGGATCACCGTTTCCAAGGCTTTGGCGGACATCAGCACACCGGGCACGCCGGCGCCCGGGTGCGTGCCCGCACCGACCAGGTAGAGGCCGCGCACATCCTCGCTGCGGTTGTGCGGGCGGAAGTAGGCGCTTTGCTGCAGCAGCGGCTCCATGCCGAAGGCCGCGCCCTTGTAGGACAGCAGCCGGTCATGGAAGTCCTGGGGCGTGGTCACGCGCGAGCTGACGAGGTGCGCGCCCAAGCCGGGCAGCACGGTGTCGTGCAGGCGCTGCTCGATGCGGCGGCGGTAGCTCTCGGCCACGGCCGGCCAGTCGGTGCCGCTGTCGAGGTGCGGCACTGGCGACAGCGCGTAGAAGGCATCGTGGCCGGGCGGGGCCATGCCGGGGTCTGTGGCGGTGGGCCGGTGCAGGTACAGGCTGAAGTCGTCACTGAGGTGGTGGCGCTTGAAGATGTCCGTCAGCAGGCCCTCGTAGCGTGGCCCCAGCACCATCATGTGGTGCGGCACCTCCGTGTACCGGCGGTTGGTGCCGAAGTACCAGACGAACAGGCTCATCGAGTACTTCTTGCTTTCGATTCGCTTGTCGGTCCAGTGCGGCCGATGCTGGCGCTCAATCAGGTGGCGGTAGGTCCAGGCGGTGTCGGCGTTGCTGACCACCACCTCGGCGCCCAGGCGCTCGCCGTCGGCCAGCTCCACACCGGTGGCGCGGCCGTTCTCCACGACGATGCGCTTGACTTCGGCATGGCAGCGCAGCGGCACGCCGCGTGCGCGCAGCAGCCCGGCCAAGCCCTGCACCAGCGCGCCGGTGCCACCCATCGCCCAGTGCACGCCGTAGCGCCGCTCCAGCGCGTTGATCAGGCTGTAGATGCTGGTCACGTTGAAGGGGTTGCCGCCGATCAGCAGCGACTGCAGGCTGAAGGCGATGCGCAGCTTCGGGTGCTGCATGTGCGTGGCCACCAGCTTGTACAGGCTGCGCCAGCCGCGCAAACGCACCAGGTTCGGGCTGGCGCGCAGCAGGTCGCCGATGCTGTCGTAGGCGATGCTGCCCAGCTGCTCGAAGCCGATGCGGTAGCACGCTTCAGCCTCCTGCACGAAGCGCTCGTAGCCGGCGACGTCGGCCGGGCTGATGCGTGCGATCTGCGCGCGCATCGCGTCCGGGTCGCTGCTGTAGTCGAAGTGGCTGCCGTCGTCGTAGCGGATGCGGTAGAACGGGTCCATCGGCACCAGCCTGACGTCGTCGGCCAGGCGTTTGCCGCACAGCGCCCACAGCTCCTCGAGCATGAAGGGCGCGGTGATGATGGTCGGCCCGGCGTCGAAGGTGAAGCCTTCCTGCCGCCACACGCCGGCGCGGCCGCCCAGGCCGCCGAGCTTTTCGAGCACGGTGACGCGGTAACCCTTGCAACTCAAGCGCACGGCGGCGGCCAGCCCGCCGAAGCCGCTGCCGATGACGATGGCGCGCGGTGCACCGGGGTGGCCCCGGTCGGTGCCCTGTGCGCCGGGGTGTGCCGGGCCCGACGGACCAGCGGGCCCCAGGGGAGCGGCCGGACTAGCGGGCGCGAAGGAGAT
>JAGTRL010000322.1 GCA_018261815.1 Pseudomonadota bacterium | reverse complement strand
TTCCCTGTCAGAGCCGCGCGGCCACGCGCGCTGGGGCACAAACGCCTCGGCGTGTTCAGGCCGCGCATCGTCAACACGGTCGTCGGTGACCCCCTGGGATTTGGCCGACGAGGGGCGCGCCATGAATCTGGTGCGTGCTCCTCTTCGTCACGGCCTGTCTCGCCGCGCAGTGCGTCGCATTTGCACAGCCGGCGGCCCTGCGCGCCGACCCCTGGCCGCGTGACGTCAGCCTGCCGAAGGCGGCGCTACTGCGCTACCAGCCGCAGGTCCTCGAGCTCGCGCACCTGGTACGGCAGCAGCCGTGACCGCAGCGGCACCACCATCACTGTGCCCAAAGCCAACGCGCATGCCGGCGGCGGCGTCAGACGCCGATCTACAGCGGCACTTCGAAGCGCTGGCCGCGTATCGAAAACACGGCCGTCTTCTGGCGAACCTGTTCCAGCTTAAGCTCCGGCCCCAGGCTGTTGCCTTCCTGGAACACCTGGCCGTTGATGACCACCATGCGCGCACTCGCCTGCGGCGAGTAGACCGAGCCGCCGACGACCAGTGTCGGCACCTGCTGCCTGAGCTCCGCGGGCAACTCGGCCAACGTCGGCACCCGCGCCGGCGGCGCTGCAGGCTCGGCCTTGGGCGGCGGCGCGACCGGCTTCGGTACGGACACCGCCGGCTTCCGCGCCGGCGAAGGCTTGGCCGGCACCCTGGCGCCCACCGTGGTCTTGGCCTCGGCGAGAGGCTTTGGAGTAGGCGGCCCGGGCTGCACGGCGGGCTGCGCTTTCGGCACGGACAACGCAGGCACCTGAACGGGCGGCACAGGAGGCTGCGAAGGCACAGGTGGCGCGACGGGTGCGGGCGGCGGCGACACGACCGTCGGCGGCGCAGCGACCGTCGCCACAGGGGGCACCGTCCGTACGGACTCGTCGCGAGCCAGGAAATACCACGCCGTTACCGCCGCTGCCGCGAGGCCGACACCGAGACCGAGCCAAAGTGCAGGCGACGGCCGCGGCCGCTGCACTTCCGCATCCGACACGCTCAAGGGCAATGTCTGGGCACGCAGATCCGGCACCGAGCCGCGTTCGCGCTCGGCGTCAGCCTTGCGCAGCGCTTCGAGGATGTACGACATCTAGGCTTACCTCCCCGCCTGCTGCTGCGAGGTCGCGGGCGCGCGCAGGGTGTCGAAGACCCACAGGCCGGCAGCGAAAAGCGCCGCGCCGGCGATCACGCCCAGACCCAGTGCCGCGGCGACGCGCGTGCGCACCGACCGCGCTCGGGCACGCCGGCGCCGCGGCGGCATCTCGCCTCGGACCTCGGCCGCAGCCTTGTCGAGGATGGCCACGTCCACCTGCGGCTTGCCGCTGGCATAGGCGCCCAGCAGCGCGCGGTCGCACAGCAGGTTGATGCGCCGCGGCACGCCGCGCGACAGCCCATGGATGCGCTGCATCGCGGCCTCGTCAAAGGGCAAGGCGCCCTTCAGGCCCGATACGCTGAGCCTGTGGTGGATGTATTGCGCAGTCTCCCGCGGCGTCAGTGCGTCCAGGTGGTAGCGGGCAATGACGCGCTGCGCCAGCTGCTCCAGTTCCGGACGGGCCAGCATGTCGCGCAACTCGGGTTGGCCGATCAGGATGATTTGCAGCAGCTTGCGCTCGTTGGTTTCCAGATTGGTCAGCAGCCGCAGTTGCTCCAGCACCTCGGCCGACAGGCTCTGTGCCTCGTCGATGATCAGCACGTTGTTCTGTCCCACGCCGTGGGTGCGCAGCAGGAACTCGTTCAGTGCGGCCACATGGTCGCGTGCGGTGAGCATCCGGCCGGGCTCGACCTCGCGCGAAAGGCGGAAGTCCTCGCAGATCGACTGCAGCAGTTCCTCGGCCGTCTGTCGCGGATTGAAGATGTAGGCCACGTTGCAGCGGCGGGGCACCTGCTCCAGGAAGCAGCGGCACACCGTCGTCTTGCCGGCGCCGATCTCGCCTGTGAGCAGCACGAAGCCGCCACCACCGCGCACGCCATACAGCAGGTGGGCCAGCGCCTCTCGGTGGCGCTCGCTCATGAACAGATAGTGCGGGTCGGGCGCGATCGAGAAAGGCTCGTGCTTCAACCCGAAGAACTTCTTGTACATCGCGCCAAGGATAGTCCCTGCGCACAGCCGTCAAGCCGTGACGACCGCCACTGGCACGCTCCCGTCGTGGCGTTTCACTCGCCCCGGGCCGACGCAGCAGCCCGGCGCGTGTCCAGTCCTACTTCGAGGCCTGCTGCTTGCCGGCCTGGACGCCTTCGTTGAAAGCCCGCTGCTGCGCGGCGGCCTGGCGTTGGCGCTCCTGTTCGGTCAGATAGCCCGCCCCCGCACCGATGGCGGCACCGGCCGCGGCCCAGGCCCAGTCGCCGGTGATCGCGCCGACCGCGACGCCCGCGGCCGTGCCGATGCCGGCACCGGAAAGCGTCGACTGCTGAGAGGCCGTCATGTTTGAACACCCCGCCACGGCCAAGGCGGCGGCCAACGCGGGAGCAAGGATCAGGTTGCGGTTCATGGGGTGGTTTCCTTCGTTCGGGTGAGCCGGGTCAGCGCTTGCAGGGATAGGCCTCTGCCGCATAGCGGAACAGCGCGTCGATCGCGCCGTCGTTGTTGTATTGCGGCCGCGCCTTCAGCCAGGTGACGAAGCCGTTGGCCACTTGCGTTCGCGTCACCGACGGCGTCGGCGGGCAGACAAAGCGGTCGGCCGCCGGCGTGGCCGACAGGAAGTAGCCATACGCGCCTGCAAGCACGCCATGGCAGAAGGCCACGGCTGTGACGTGATCACTGGCCGATGCCGGCGTGGCGCAGACGCGCGCCAGTTCAGCCGCCGTCTGCAGGCGATAGTGGTCTTGGGCCGAGGCCGATGCGGAAGCCGCCAGGACAAAGCCGGCGACGACGAGCGAGATTCGCATGATGTGCCCTTGGATCAGTTGGAGCTTCCAAATCGTAGCAACAGTTTCGGCCGTTTCCAGCCCCACACATCACGGCGGGATTCGCGCGCGTGGTTGATCCAGGACAAGCCGCAGCGCCTGCACACAAGAAGAATCTATGCCAGTCACGAGGAGTTGCCATGTCCACCGCCAAGACCCGACCTTCCCTGCCGCGGCGCCCCGCGCGAGCGGCCGTGCCCGCAATCCCGACTTTCGAGATGCTCGATGCCACGCACCGCGAGGTGATGCTCACTCTCGAGCGGCTGCAGCAATGGGTGGACCAGTTGGGCGCGCAGGACGTCAGCGAGGTGACGCGGACCACGGCCGAGGAGATCTGCCGCTTCTTCGACGGCAGCGCCCGAGCGCACCATGCCGCAGAGGAAACACATGTCTTCCCCAACCTGCTGGCCAGCGGCGACGCGGCGCTGGTGCAGCACGTACGCCGCTTGCAGCAGGACCATGGCTGGCTCGAGGAAGACTGGCTCGAGCTTCAACCGCAGTTGCGCGCCGTGGCCGAAGGCTACAACTGGTATGACCTGGACTTCCTGCGCGCTGCGGTGCCGGTGTTCAGCGAGTTGTACCGCGACCACATCTCGCTGGAAGAAAACATCGTCTACCCGGAGAGCCGGCGCCGGCAGGTGTGAGTTCAATGCGCGGCGTGAGAGGCTGGCGCCGCGGCCTCGGCGCAGCCCTTCATGATCGGCGCGCGCACCACCTGCAGCGTCACGTGCCCGATCGCGAAGCGCTGCTGCAGGATGTCGCTGGCCTGCCGCAGGAAGGCGTCGTCGGCTTGGGCCTCGGGCATCACCAGGTGGGCGGTCAGCGCAGTGTCCGAGGTGCCCATGGCCCACACGTGCAGGTCGTGAACCCGGGCCACGCCGGGCAGTGATTCCAGCAGGGCCTGCACCGCATGCAGGTCCACGCCCTCGGGCACGCCGTCGAACAGCAGGTGCAGCGACTGGCGGAACAACCCCCAGGTGCCCGCGACGATCAGCACCGCGATGACCAGGCTGACCACCGGATCGAGCCAGTTCCAGCCGAGGGCCAGCGCCAGTGCGCCGGCCAGCACCACGCCAGCCGACACCAGGGCGTCGGCCGCCATGTGCCAGAAGGCGCCACGGATGTTCAGGTCGCTGTCGCGCCCGCGCAGGAACAGCAGCGCGGTGGCGGTGTTGACGACGATGCCGAGGCCGGCCACGACCATGATGGTCACGCCCGCCGCCGGCAGCGGCGACTGCAGCCGCTGCAACGCCTCCCAGCCCAGCGAACCCATCGCCACCAGCAGCAGCAGCGCGTTCAGGAAGGCGGCCAGGATGCTGGCGCGCTTCCAGCCGTAGGTGTGGCGCGCGTC
>JAGTRL010000021.1 GCA_018261815.1 Pseudomonadota bacterium | reverse complement strand
GTTGCCGCCGACCAGGGTGATGTTCTTGCCCATCAACTCGAACAGCGGCTTGATGCGTTCGAAGCTGGCTTCGGGGCCACCGACCATGATGGTCAAGGACGCGGCCTTGGCGCCGACCTCGCCGCCGGAGACCGGGGCGTCCAGGTAATCGCAACCCAGCGCGTTGATCTTCTGGGCGAAGGCCTTGGTTTCGATCGGCGAGATCGAGCTCATGTCGACGATCGTCTTGCCCTTGCTGAGGCCCGCAGCCACCCCATCCTTGCCGAAGAGCACGGCTTCCACGTCGGGCGTGTCGGGCAGCATGGTGAAGACGATGTCGGCGCGCTCTGCCACCTCCTTGGCGCTGGCACAGACCGTCGCGCCGGCCAGCGCCTCGGGCACCTTGCTACGCGTGCGCACGAACAGCTTGTGGCCGGCGGCCAGCAGGTGGCCGCACATCGGCGCGCCCATGATGCCCAGGCCGATGAAGCCGATGTTCAGAGAGTTCGTACTCATGACAGGTCCTTGCTTCAGTATTGGGAAGCGATCGGCTTGCGGCCCGGATCGCGGTACTTGTCGCACAGCGCCTGCGAGTGCATGCGCAGCAGTCCCAGGTCGCTGCCGACGGCGACGAAGCTCATGCCCATGTCCAGGTAGCGCCGCGCATCGGCTTCCACCGTCGCCAGGATGCCGGTGGCCTTGCCGGCGGCGCGGGCGGCCTCGTGCACCTGCACCGTGGCCTGCTGCACCTCGGGGTGCGCCGAGTTGCCCAGGTGGCCGTAGGCTGCGGCCAGGTCGGCCGGGCCGATGAACAGGCCGTCGATGCCCTCCACCGCCGCGATCTCGGCGGCCGCCGCCACGCCGGCGCGGCTTTCGATCTGCACCACCAGCGTGATCTGCTCGTTGGCCTGCTGCAGGTAGTCGCTCACCGAGCCATAGCGGTTGCCGCGCTGCGACACCGACACGCCGCGCACGCCCTGCGGCGGGTAGCGCGTGGCCGCCACTGCCGAACGCGCCTGTTCCGCCGTCTCGACGAAGGGGATCAGGAAGTTGTAGCAGCCAGCATCGAGCAGCCGCTTGATCAGCACCGTGTCGTTCCACGGCGGGCGCACCACCGGCGCGCTGGCGCTGTCCTTCAGCGCCATCAACTGCGGGATCAGCGACAGCACGTCGTTGGGCGCATGCTCGGAGTCGAGCAGCAGCCAGTCGAAACCGGCCACGCCGACGACCTCGGTGGTGATCGGACTGCCCAGCGACAGCCAGCAGCCGATCAGGCGTTCGCCGGCCTTCAGTTGCTGGCGCAGGCGGTTGGGAAAGGCGGTATAGGGTGTGCTCATCTGGACATCCTCGCTCAGCGGACCATGCAGGGGCGCTTCGGGTCGAAGCGCCAGTTCGGGATCAGGGATTGCATGGCCACCGCGTCGTCGCGCGCGCCCAGGCCATGCTGCAGGTACAGCTGATGGGCCTTGTCGACCTCGGTCATGTCCAGCTCGACGCCCAGGCCCGGCTTCTTCGGCACCTGCACATGGCCGTCGACGATGCGCAGCGGATCCTTCGTCAGGCGCTGGCCGTCCTGCCAGATCCAGTGCGTGTCGATGGCGGTCACCTTGCCAGGTGCGGCGGCGCCGACATGCGTGAACATCGCCAGCGAGACATCGAAGTGGTTGTTGGAATGGCTGCCCCAGGTCAGGCCCCAGTCACGGCAGGTCTGCGCCACGCGCACGCTGCCGGCCATGGTCCAGAAGTGCGGGTCGGCCAATGGAATGTCCACGCTCTGCAGCGACAGCGCATGCGTCAGCTGGCGCCAGTCGGTGGCGATCATGTTGGTCGCCGTGGGCAAGCCGGTGGCACGGCGGAACTCGGCCATCACCTCGCGGCCAGAAAAGCCGTCTTCGGCCCCGCAGGGGTCTTCGGCATAGGCGACGATGCCGCGCATGCGCTGGCCCAGGCGGATGGCGTCCTTCAACATCCAGCCGCCGTTGGGGTCGAGCGTCACACGGGCCTGCGGAAAGCGCTCATGCAGCGCGATCACCGCGTCGACCTCGTCGTCGCCGGCCAGCACGCCGCCCTTGAGCTTGAAGTCGTTGAAGCCGTAGCGCTGGCGCGCCGCTTCGGCCAGGCGCACGACGGCTTCGGGCGTCAGTGCCGCCTCGTGGCGCAGGCGGAACCAGTCGTCGGCGGCGCCCGGGTCTTCGGCATACGGCAGATCGGTGCGCTTGCGGTCGCCGACGAAGAACAGGTAGCCCAGCATCTCCACCGCGTCGCGCTGCTGGCCTTCGCCCAGCAGCGCGGCCACCGGCACCTCGAGGTGCTGGCCCAGCAGGTCGAGCAGCGCCGATTCGATGGCCGTAACCGCGTGGATGGTGGTGCGCAGGTCGAAGGTCTGCAGCCCACGCCCGCCGCTGTCGCGGTCGGCGAAGGCCTGCTGCACCTGCTGCAGCACACGCTGATGCGCGCCCAGCGGCTGGCCGACCGCCAGCGTCGCGGCATCCTCCAGCGTCTTGCGGATCTTCTCGCCGCCCGGCACCTCGCCGATACCGGTGCGGCCTGCGCTGTCACTGAGGATCAGCAGGTTGCGTGTAAAGAACGGACCATGCGCGCCGCTCAGGTTGAGCAACATGCTGTCGCGGCCGGCGACCGGGATGACGCGCACAGCGGTGACGACGGGAGTGGGGGAAGTAGGCATCGAAGAATCTCGGTAGTGGCAACACGCAGCCGAGCACCCATCAAGTGGACGCCGCGGAACCGGCTTTGCCGGGCCGCTGGCGGCGCCCCCTTGAGGGGGAGCGCCGAAGGCGCTGCGGGGGTGGGCCCATCAATCCGCGGTGATCTTGCCGGTCTCGATGACCTTCTTCCAGCGCGCGAACTCCGATGCCTGGAAGGCGGTGAACTGCTCTGGCGTGTTGCCGACGATCTCGAAGCCCAGATCCAGCAGCTTGGGCTTGACGGCGGGGTCGTTCAACCCGGCGACGATGGCCTCGTGCAGCTTGGCCTTGATGTCGGCCGGCAGGCCCTTCGGCGCAGCAAAGGCCTGCCAGGAATAGACGGTCACGCCTTTGATGCCCAACTCGTCCATCGTCGGCACGTCGGGCAGCAGCGGCGAGCGCTTGGCGCTGGTGATGGCCAGAGCGCGCAACTTTCCACCCTTGATGTTGGGCAGCCCGGTGTTGATGTTCATGAAGGTCGCATCGACCTGCCCGCCCAGCAGGTCGGCCATGGCCGGTGCGCCGCCCTTGTAGGGGATGTGCGATCCGCTGGTGCCGGTTGTCTGCCAGAACAGCTCGGCCGTCAGGTGGTCGCTGGAGCCGTTGCCCGAGGACGCGAAGGTCATCTTGCCGGGGTTGGCCTTGTGGTACGCGATGACATCAGCCATCGTCTTGTGCGGTGAGTTGGCCGGCACGGCCAGCACATTGGGGGCCTGCACGGCCACGGTGATGTAGTCGAAGTCCTTCAACGGGTCGTAGGGCATGCTCTTGATCAGGTGCGGCGCGATCACGAACGGCCCCAGCGACGACACGAAGAGGGTGTAGCCATCGGGCGCGGCACGCTTGACCAGCCCGCCGCCCACCGTGCCGGTGGCTCCGGCCTTGTTCTCGATGATGAAGGTGCTGCCGAGCTTGGCCTGCAGCGATGGCGCCAGCGTGCGCGCGATCATGTCGGTGGACCCGCCGGGCGGGAACGGCACGAGCAGCGTCACCGGCTTGGACGGCCAGACCTGGGCCTGGACCGTGTTGGCAGCCAGCAGGCCGAGTGCAATCGTTGCGATGGGAATCAGCAGTTTCTTCATGTCCAGGTCTCCTTGAAGTTGGGTAGCGCTACCATCCGATCTCGATATGGTAGCGCTACCTCATCGGCTCATGAATTGGGTTTACCCTGATCAGCCGCTCTCGCGTTCGACGATCGAGAAACCGATGTCGATCACCCGCTGCGGCACCTCGCGGCCTTCGACGCGGTCCACGATGAACTGCGCCGCCTGGCGGCCGATGGCGTCGCCCTTGATGTGCACGGTGCTCAGGGCCGGGTCCAGATCGGCGGCGAACTGCAGGTCGCCGAAGCCGATCACCGCCAGTAACTGCGGCACGCCCAGGCTGCGCACGCGCGCTTCGGTCAGAACGCCCAGCGCCAACAGGTCGGAACTGCAGAACACGGCGTCGATGTCACCGCCCTCGTGCAGCAGCCTCGCCAGCGCCTCGCGTCCCGAGCGCAGCGTGGTCGGCGCCGCCACCGTGACCACGCGCACCTCGGCCAGGCCGAGCGAGCGCGCGGCCGAGCGGAAGGCCTCGGTGCGGCGCACGGCGCGTTCGTCGTCGCCACCCACAACCGCCAGCCGGCGCCGTCCCTTGGCATGCAGGTGTGCCGCCACCGCGCGCCCAACTTCCACGTGCGAGAAGCCCACCAGCATGTCGATCGGCGTGGGCGTCAGGTCCCAGGTCTCGACCACCGGCATGCCGCTGGCCAGCAGCCGCCGCCGGCCCTCGGCCGAATGCATGATGCCGGTGAGCACGATGCCGTCCGGGCGGCGGCCGATGATGGCTTCGAGCAGCGCGTCCTCGCGGCCGCCGGCATAACCGGCCTGCCCCAGCATCAACTGGTAGCCGCGTTCGGCCAGCGCCTCGGTCAGCGACTGCACCGTCCCCAGGAACACCGGGCCGGAAATGGTCGGCACCACCGCTGCCACCAACCGGCTGCGCGTCGAGGCCAGGCCGCCGGCCAACAGGTTGGGCACGTAACCGGTGCGCGCGACGGCATCGCCGACCTTGCGCAGCACGTCGGCCGACACCTGGCTGGGCGTGTTCAACGCGCGCGACGCGGTGATCGGCGCCACGCCGGCGAGCTTGGCGACGTCGTGCAAGGTCACCGCACCGCTGCCGCGGCGGCTGCGCCTTGCCGGGGGAGTGTCAGCTGCCATGGAAGGATTCTAGTGTCATGGCAGCGCTACCGGCACGTCCCGATGCATGTTCAGTCATTGACACGCTATCCAGTATCACGGAACATTCGTCCATCATGACGGAAAACTCGTCGACGCAGCTGACTCAGCGCATCGCCCAGCGCGTGCGCGAGTTGCGCGGCGCCAATGGCCTGTCGCTGGACGAGCTGGCCGGGCGCTGCGGCGTCAGCCGCTCGATGATCTCGCTGATCGAGCGCGGCGAGAGCAGCCCCACTGCCGTGATCCTGGAAAAGCTGGCCGTGGGGCTGAATGTGTCGCTGGCCTCGCTGTTCGAGTTGCCGGTGCCTAAGCCCGAGCCGGTGTCGCGGCGCGCCGATCAGTTGCAGTGGCGCGACCCGGATTCCGGCTACCTGCGCCGCAACGTCTCGCCCAGCGGTTACGACTCGCCGATCCAGATCGTCGAGGTGGAATTTCCGCCCGGCGCGCGTGTGGCCTACGAGACCGGGCCGCGCCGCCCGCGGCTGTATCAGCAGGTCTGGGTGCTGGAAGGCCGCATCGAGCTGACCCTGGGTGAACAGCGCCATCTGCTGGAGGCCAGCGACTGCCTGGCGATGCAGCTGGACCGGCCGCTGACGTACCACAACCCTGGCGCCGAGCCGGCACGCTATGCCGTCGTGCTGTGCAGCGAAGCCGGCCCGTGGCGATGAGCATGCCGGGTGTGCGCCGCCTGCATCAGCCCAGCCCGGCGGACATCGATGGGCTGGCGCAAGTGCTGGTCGACTGCGTCGAAGGCGACGCATCGGTCAGTTTCATGCACCCGCTGACGCTGCCCCGGGCCCGCGCCTTCTGGCAGCGGGTGGCCGACGAGGTGGCCCGCGGCGAGCGCGCGCTGCTGGTGGCCGACGACGCAGCCGGCATCGCCGGCACGGTGCAGCTGGTGCTGGCACAGCCGGAGAACCAACCGCACCGCGCCGACCTGGCCAAGATGCTGGTGCACCGGCGCGCGCGCCAGCAGGGCCTGGGCGCAGCGCTGCTGGCCGCGGCCGAGCAGACGGCCCGCGACTGCGGCAAGACGCTGCTGGTGCTGGACACGGCCAGCGCCGAGGCCGAGCGCCTGTATGCACGCGCCGGCTGGCAGCGCTGCGGCATGGTGCCGGGTTTTGCGCTGCTGCCCCGCGGCGGCCTGTGCGCCACCACCTTCTTCTATCGAGACCTGGCCTGAGTGGACAGCACGCTGGTGGCCGCCGCCTTGCTGAGCGCGGCGCTGCATGCGGCCTGGAATGCGGGCGTGAAATCCAGCGCCAACCCGCCGCTGGCGATGACGGCGCAGATGCTGGCTTCGGCCGTGCTGGCCGTGCCGGTGCTGGCATGGGTGGGCCCCCCGGCGCCGGCTGCCTGGCCGTGGATGGCGCTGTCCTGCCTGCTCGGCATGGGCGCGGTGGCTTCGCTGCTGCGCGCCTACGAGCACGGCGCCTTCGGTGCGATCTACCCGATGGCGCGCGCCTCGTCGGTGCTGCTGGTACTGCCGCTGGCCGCCGGCGTGGCCGGCGAATGGCCGCGCCCGCTGGCGCTGCTCGGCGTGACGCTGGTCAGCGTGGCGGTGCTGATGCTGGCGCGCGGCCAAGGCGTGACGCGTGCGCTGTCGGGCCCTGCCCTGGGCTGGACGCTGGCTTCGGCCGCCTTCACTGCCGGCTACATCGTCTGCGACGCTCAGGGTGTGCGCCGCGCCGGCTCGGCGCTGGCCTATGGCTGTGTGCTGGCCATCGCCAACGCGCTGCTGTGGAGCGCGTGGCAGCGCCGGCAAGGGCTGCGCGCCGCCGACTTGCTGCAGCAGCGCTGGCGCACCGCGTGGATGGCCGTGGCGGCCACGGCGTCGTACTGGCTGATCCTGTGGGTCTGGACACACGCGCCGATCGCGCCGGCCTCGGCACTGCGCGACACCAGCGCGATCTTCGCCACGCTGATTGCCGTGACGGTGCTGAAGGAACGCCTGGACCGCCGCGTGCTGCTGGCCGTGGCCCTGGCCACGCCGGGCACGGTAGCGATCCGTTTGGGCTGACACAAGATCCGCGATCGAATGCAAGGCAATCAACGGCGGTTTGCGGCGCCTTGCTGTCGTTGCCGAAGCTGATTGGTCTGCGCAGGCCGGCATGCCACTTCGGCTGCGGTAGCGCGATGGCGTCACCCGCGTTCTCCGGCCCACGCTCGCGGGCGAGCGACTTCTGTTGGCAGCAGTTGCCTCTTCGCCACCTACCAGGCGGGTCACCAGCCAGCGTACCGCGAATGGGGCCTGCGCCCGCGGGTGGCCACCATCGCACTACAACGCTCGCTCGCTGGTCGCCAGCTCGAATACAAACGACCGCAATGCGCGGTGATCAGCCGCTGGAGTTCTCGCGCCTGTGCGCGACTCCGTGCGAGAGCTCAGGCGCGGCGCCGGAAGACCAGCCGATCGCGCGTGGACACCTCGGGCGCCAGCGCGTAGCCGTCGGCGTCGAAGCCCTGCAGCTGCGCGGGGCGGCGCACGCGGTGTTCAATGGCGTAGCGCGCCATCAGGCCGCGCGCGCTTGGCGAAAAAGCTGATGACCTTGTAGCCGCCGCCCTTCCAATCCTCGAACTGGCAATCGACGACGCGCGCCGCCAGCGCCTTGCGCAGGACCACCCGCGCATATTCGACCGAGGCCAGATTGATCACCACCGGCGCCCTGTCGGCCGCCAGGCGCTGGTTCAGGTAGTCAGTCACGGTGTTGCCCCAGTGGGCGTACAGGTCCTTGCCGCGTGGCGTGGCCAGCGCGGTGCCCATCTCCAGGCGATAGGGCTGCAGGCGATCCAGCGGGCGCAGCGCGCCGTACAGGCCAGACAGGATGACCAGGTGCTGCTGCGCCCACGCCAGGTCGGCCGCCTTCAGCGTCTTCGCGTCCAGCCCTTCGTAGACGTCGCCATTGAAGGCCAGCAGCGCCGGCTTGCTGTTGTAGTCCGTGGCTTCGGCTTGCCAGAGGCCGTAACGCGCCACGTTCAGCGCCGCCAGCTTGTCCGACAGGCTCATCAGGCCGGCCACCTGGGCCGGCGTCTTGCGGCGCAGCAGCTCGATCAGTTCGGCGGCACGCTCGGTGAACTCCGGTTCGGTGGCCTTCTTCAGCACCGGTGCGCGCACCGGCGTGTCGAAGTCCAGGGTCTTGGCTGGTGAGAGCAGGAACAGCATGGGCGCCATTGTCGCGTCCCGCACCCTCCCGCGCGCCGGGTGGCAGGGGTTGTCGATGCCGGGTCCGTCGATCCGATGTCGGTGCCGGCGAAGGCGCGCCTTGCCTTGCGGCGCTGCGTGGTCCACAGCCGCACGGCCCCGCGCACCAGAATGCCTGTCATGTCATATCGTGTCGCTCGCCTCAGCCGTGATTCGCTTCGCTCTCGTGCCAGCTGCCCAGTGCCCACTTCGACAGCCAGGCCATCGCGGCAAAGAGTAGCACGCCGGTGACTGTGATCAGCAGCAGCGCCGCGAACATGCGCGGGATGTTCAGCTGGTAGCCGCTCTGCAGGATCTGATAGGCCAGCCCGGTGCCAGTGCCGCCGGTACCGGCCACGAATTCGGCCACCACCGCACCGATCAGCGCCAGGCCGGAGCTGATGCGCAGACCGCCGAAGAAATACGGCAGCGCACTCGGGATGCGCAGCCGCCACAGCAGCTGCAGCCGGCTGGCGCGGTTGAGCTTGAAGTAGCTCATCAACCCCGGGTCGACGCTGCGCAGTCCGAGCGTGGTGTTGGCAATGATCGGGAACAACGCCACCAGCGTGGCGCAGATCACCAGCGACGCGGTCGGGCTCTTCACCCAGATGATGATCAGCGGCGCAATGGCCACGATCGGCGTCACCTGCAGCAGCACCGCATAGGGGAACAGCGCGGTTTCGATGATCCGGCTCTGCACGAAGGCGAAGGCGATCAGCACGCCCAGCACCGTCGCGCAGACGAAGGCGAACACCGTGATCTTCAAGGTGGTGAACAGCGCGCCGAAGAGCAGGCCGGCATCGGCCACCAGCGTCTGCGCCACCAGCAGCGGCGACGGCACCAGGAACCTGGGGATCTCGAAGGCCGTCACCCACCACTGCCACAGGCCGATCAGCAGCACTGCCACCAGCGACGGGTAGAAGATGCGCTGGACCTCGGCGCGCGCCAGCAGCGGCGGCGGTGCCGGCGTGGGGCTGGCGTCGGACGGCACCGGCTTGGTCTCGGCCATGGTGTTCATGCCAGCGCGCCCTCGACCCCGCCGCTGGAGCGCAGCAGGCTGTCCTGCAGCCGCTTGGCATGGCGGCTGAAGGCGGTCGAGACACGGAACTCCGGGCCGCGCGGACAGGGCTCGTCGATGCGCAACTCCTCGATCAGCCGGCCCGGGCGCGCCGCCATCACCACCACGCGGGTGGACAGGTACACCGCCTCGTAGAGGCTGTGGGTGACGAAGATCACCGTCAGCTTCTTCTTCTGCCAAAGCTCCAGCAGGTCGCTGTCGAGCTTGTTGCGCGTGATCTCATCGAGCGCGCCGAAGGGCTCGTCCATCAGCAGCAGCGTGGGCTGCGTGACCAGTCCGCGGGCGATGGACACGCGCATCTGCATGCCGCCCGACAGCTCGCGCGGCAGGTGGCCGGCAAACTTGTCCAGCCCGACCATCGCCAGCGCGTCGTGCACCCGCGGGCCGGACTCGGCGGCGGGCACGCCGGCCAGGTCCAGCGGCAGCCGCACGTTGGCCTGCACGCGCGCCCAGGGCATCAGCGTCGGCTCCTGGAAGACGAAGGACAGGCGGTGGCCGCTGCTTTCGATCTGCTCGACCGGCTTGCGCCACAGCAGCAGCCGGCCATTGCTGGGCTCCAGCAGCCCGGCGATCATCTTCAGCAGCGTGCTCTTGCCGCAACCCGAGGGGCCGAGCAGCGTGACGAACTCGCCCTCCTGCACCGTCAGGTTGACGGGCAGCAGCGCCTGGGTGCCGTTCGGGTAGGTCTTCTCGATCGACAGCACCTCGACGGCCGGCACGCTTGCCGTGCCGCTCATGCGGCCACCGTGGTGCGTTTGTACATCTCGATCAGGTGTTCGCCGGCGGTCACCGGCTCGTAGCGCGCTGGATTGCCGGGGCCGATGCAGCACGGCAGCGGCGCGATGCGCGCGTCGGGGTCGAGGTCGAAGAAATAGGCGATCGACCAGCGGTCGCGCCCGCTGAACTTGTTGATCACGCGGTGCATCGTCGAGCGCCAGCGGTCGTTGGTCCAGCGCGGCATCATGTCGCCGGTGTTGACCACCAGCGCGCCGGGCAGCGGCTTCACGTCGAGCCAGCTGCCGTCGGCGCGCTGCACCTGCAAGCCGCCGGCATCGTCCTGCGCCAGCAGCGTCATCGCACCCCAGTCGGTGTGCGCGCCGCAGCCGATCTGCCCTGGCGACGCCTCAGCTGGCTGCGGCGGATAGTGCAGCAGCCGGGTGGTGCAAGTCGGGTCGCGCATGTAGCCGTCGAAGGCATGCGGGGCCATGCCCAGACCTTGTGCGAACAGCGCCATCAACCGCCGCGCCACCTGTTGCATGGCCTGCGAATAGGCCTCGCACGCGGCGCCGAAGCCGGGCACAAGCGCCTCGTCGGGCCACTGGTTCGGCCCGTAGCTGGTGTTGCCGGTGTAGAAGCTTTCCTTCACGTCGGGCGGCATGCCCACGTCCAGCGACTGCCACCCGATCGGATCGAAGCCGCGCTTGATGGGCCAGTCGTCGATGTGCCAGCGCTTCTTGTCGGCCTCGGCCAACGCGAAGAAACGCTTCGATGCGCCGAATGCCGCGTCGAACACGGCTTGCGGAACGCCATGTCCGACCAGAGCGAAGAAGCCGGCCTCGCGCAATGCGGCGTCGATGCGCCGCGCCAGCGCGAGGTCGTCGCCGGCTTGCAGATCGATCAGCGGTACCGACATGCCGGCCTCGTCAGGGCATGATCTTCAGATCCTTGACGAACTCGGTGGTGTAGGTCTTCTTCAGGTCGACCTTGCTCGGGTCGACCAGCTTCATCGCCACCATCATGTCGTAGGTCTTCTTCATGCGCTCGTCGGTGATGATGCCGATGCCCATCCTGGCCGCGTCGCCGCCGTCGACCATGCCGGTCTCGTTCATCAGCTTGATGCCCACCGCGATCCGATCGTCGGTCATGTTCGGGTTGTCCTTCTTGATCAACGCGTTGGCCGCCGCCGGGTCGCCCTTCAGGTAGTCCTTCCAGCCCTGCATGCTGGCCTTGACGAAAGCCGCCACCGCCTTGGGCGTCTTCTTCAGCGTGTCTTCCATGCACACGATGGTGGTCGAGTACGGGGGCCAGCCGTAGTCGGACAGCAGGAACACGCTGGGCTTGAACTTGGCTTCCCTTTCGATGGCGTAGGGTTCGCTCGACAGGTAGCCCTGCTGCACCGCGTTCCTGTCGGCTACGAAGGGCTGGATGTTGAAGGTGTAGGGCCGCACCTGCGCATCGCTCAGGCCGAAGGTGGAACGCATCCAGGGCCAGTAGTTGGTATGGGCATCGGCCGAAATCAGGATGGTCTTGCCCTTCAGATCCTGCATCGTCTTCAACGTCTCGGGATGGCCGATCATCACCAGCGGATCCTTCTGGAAAGCCGCAGCCACTGTCACCGCATGGATGCCCTGCTCGCGCGCCTTCGCGATCTGCACGTCGTAGCCCATGACGCAATCGGTCTGCCCGGCGGCCAGCAGTTGCAGGCCGTTGACCTGCGGACCTCCCATCTTGAGGCTCACGTCCAACCCTTCTTTCTTGTACAGGCCGGTGGCCAGGGCCTGGTAGAAGCCGCCGTGCTCGGCCTGCGCATACCAGTTGGTGAGGAAGCTGAGCTTCTCCTGCGCTTGCGCGGTGCAGACGCCGAGGGCGGCAAACGCCAGGGCCAGGACGCGGGGGACAGGAGATTTCATGGGCAGATCCTTTGCTGGGCGGGACGGATGCGGGGCCTCACCGGGCCACCCGGCGAGAGCGCGCCAGAGGTGTTTCACCCGCGCGGCCAGGCTGCGGCGCCGCCGTGGTGCCGCAATGTAGCCGCTTTGCGGCTCCTCGCCACGAGCGTGCGCGCCCAGGCCCGATCGATGAACCCTGTCCGCTTGGCGCCTCTGCGGCCCACAGGCCGTCGCCTCCACCGCGATCAGGATGTCCGCCGTGGGCTGCATCCATGTCGTCGAAGCCGAGCTCTGCCTGGGCTTGCTTCACCGCCAGCCGAGCGACGGCAACGCCGGGGTGTTAGAAATCGCTGCCGAGCATGCGCGCCACCGGGCGCAATGACCGGGAGGTCCGGCCTTGCCCCGCGATACCCCGGCCCGTCCGGATTACTCCTGCAGCGCGGCCTTGTAGACCGACTGCCTCGGCTGCGCGAATACCCGTCGCAGCATCGGCTCGAACTCCTCGATCGGCAGCATCTGGCCCTTCGGGTCGAAGGCCGGGTTGTCGTACAGCGCGACGAACTCCTCGGTGCGCGCATAGTGCTCTTGGCCACGGAACATGTCGCGCATGTCGCGGTTCAGTCCGATGTGGTGGAAGAAGTTGTAGCCCTGGAAGATGCCGTGGTGCTGCACCATCCAGTGGTTGGCTTCGCTGACGAAGGGCTTGAGGATCGCCGCGGCGATGTCCGGGTGGTTGTAGCAGCCCAGCGTGTCGCCGATGTCGTGCAGCAGCGCGCACACCACGTACTCCTCGTCGCGGCCGTCGCGACGCGCCAGCGTCGCGGTCTGCAGGCAGTGGCGGTAGCGGTCGATCGGGAAGCCGCCGTAGTCGCCGTCGAGCAGCCTCAGGTGCGCGAGGATGCGGTCGGGCAGGCGCTGGCTGAAGTCCTTGAACTCGCCGACGATCAGCTGCCAGTCGGCGGCCGTGCTCTGGTCCATGCGAGTGAAGCTGGCGCGGTCGTTCATAGCGGCCTCCATCAGTTGCGGGGCAGGAAAAGCTGCATGACCTGCTCGGTCAGTTCGTCAAGCGATGCGCCCTGCTTCGGCTTGTACCACTGCACCGACCAGTTCAGCGCGCCCAGCATCATCAGCCGGGCCACGCGCGCATCGGCGCGGATGGTACCGGCAGCGCACAGCGCCTGCAGTGCATCGGCCCAGGCCGTTTCGTAGTCGCGCTGCAGCCGGGCGATGTCGGCGCGCTGCGCCGGCGTCAGCGAGCGCCACTCGTACAGCATCACCGGGATGAAGTCGCTGCCCGGGCCGAGCAGCACGTCGAAATGCGCGCGCACCAGCGTGCGCAGCAGGTCTTGGGAGGAGGCTCGGTCTGCCGCGGCAGCTTGCAGCGCCTGCGCCTGGCTGCGCAGCGCCGCGCGCATGCCCTGCTCCATCACCGCGAAGAGCAGCGCCGCCTTGCTCTCGAAGTGATAGAAGGGCGAGCCCGACTGCATGCCGGCGGCTGCCGCAATGTCGCGCGTGGTGGTCGCGGCAAAACCCTTGTTGCGGAACAGCCGTGCGGCGCCGCGCAGCAGCTCCTGTCGGCGGTTGCCTTCGTCGAGCGCGTCCGGCGCCTTGCGCGGCCGGCCGCGCGGCCGGCGCTGGGGCTCGGCGGCGGTCAGCGACTCCGGCATCAGCGCCCGCCCAGGCCCATCGAGCGGCTGATGACTTCCTTCATGATCTCGTTGGTGCCACCGTAGATGCGCTGCACGCGGGCGTCCGCATAGGCGCGGGCGATCGGGTACTCCCACATGTAGCCATAGCCGCCATGCAGTTGCACGCATTCGTCGATCACCTTGCACTGCAGGTCGCTGCACCAGTACTTGGCCATCGACGCGGTGGCGGTATCGAGCTTGCCGTCCAGCAGCGCCTTGGTGCACTGGTCGACGAAGACGCGGGCGATGTGCACCTCGGTCTGCATCTCGGCCAGCTTGTAGCGTGTGTTCTGGTAGGCCGCGACGGCTTGGCCGAAAACCTTTCGGTCCTTGACATAGGCCAGGGTGCCGTCGATCGAGGCCTGCGCGCTGGCCACCGCGCCGATGGCGATCTGCAGCCGCTCCCAGGGCAACTGCTCCATCAGGCAGATGAAGCCGCGGTTCTCCTGCGCTGCGCCGCCGAGCAGGTTCTCCGCCGGCACCTTGACGTCGCTGAAGAACAGCTCCGCGGTGTCCTGTGCCTTCAGGCCCACCTTCTTCAGCCGCTTGCCGGTCTCGAAACCGGGCATGCCACGCTCCACCAGCAGCAGGCTGGTGCCCTTGGCGCCGGCCGCGGGGGTGGTCTTGGCGACGACGATCACCAGATCGGCATGCCAGCCGTTGGTGATGAAGGTCTTGCTGCCGTTGAGCAGGTAATGGTCGCCCTGGCGGAGGGCGGTGCTCTTCACGCCCTGCAGGTCGGAGCCGGCCGCCGGCTCGCTCATCGCGATGGCGCCGACCAACTCGCCCGTGGCCAGTTTCGGCAGGTACTTCTGCTTCTGTGCCTCGGTGCCGTAGTGCAGGACGTAGGGCGCAACGATCTCGGTATGCAGCCCATAGCCGATGCCGCTGAATCCGGCGCCCGACAGCTCTTCCATCTGCACCACCGAATACAGCTTGTCCACGCCGGCGCCGCCGTAGGGCTCGGGCATGGTCATGCACAGGAAGCCGTTGGCTCCGGCCTTGCGCCAGACCTCGCGGTCGACGTAGCCCTGCTCTTCCCAGGCAGCGTGAAAGGGTGCGATCTCCTTGTCCATGAAGCGGCGGAAACTGTCGCGGAAGGCTTCGTGGTCGGCGTTGAACAGGTTGCGTTCGAGCATGGTCGGGACCTCGGGTTGAATTTCAGAAAGCATGCGCTTGGCGATAAGTCTATACGCCATGGCGAGGCGCAGCGACGGGCCGGCAAAATGTCCGGCCCACAACCCCACGGCTTCGGTGCCATGCAGCTGGACATCTTCGAAAACAACCGCGACCTGATGTTGCGCAACGACGTGCTGCATGCGTTGGAGCGGCGTGACCCCGTCTTGGCCCGTGCGGCCTGCCTGAAGCTCCAGGCCGAGTTGCCGCATGACGACGCATTGCCGCGGCTGGACCTGCTGGTGGCGACGCTCGAGCGCCCTGACGGCCCGCCCTTTGCCGGCCCGGCCGAGGCCGCCGAGGCCTTGCGGCACATGCAGCGCGACATAGAGTCGGCGGCGCAGCGGCTGTGGGGCGCGCAGGCAGGCGCGGCCTGGCTGGTGCCGCTGTGGCGACAGCTCGCGCAGCGCGCCGCAAGGCTGGACTTTCGCGCCGAAGAGGCCGAAGCCCATGGCGCCGCACTGTGGCTGAAGGCGGGCGACTTTGGCGCGGCCGCGGACTCGGTATCCCAGATCGAGTCGTGGCGCCGCATCCCCGCCCCGCTGACGTGGATGACCGAGGCGCGTTTTCGCCTCGACGGACTGGACACCAGCTGGGGGCTGCTGGCCGAACTCGCCTGGCTGTCGCCGCAGCACTTCGACACGTTGACGCGGCGGCTCGCCGACCCGGTGCTGACCCGGTTGCGCCGGCACTTCGATGCCGAGTTCGAAGGCGAAGGCACGGTGGCCGATCTCGCGTGGTTCCCGGCCTGGGTGCTGTGCGAAACACCGGCGCTGGCCGGCGGGTTGGGGCAGGCGCAGCCGGGGTTGCAGAGCCCGCCGGAACGCGCGATGCGCCTGCTGCTCGACCTGCTGCACCTGGAGAGCCAGGGCCGGCAGCGCGATCTGCTGGCGCAGCGCCGCAACCTGCGCGACCTGCAGCCGGTGCTGTATGCGGCCTACATGAAGTCGCGCTGAACCGGCATGCATCAAGCCCGCCCCGACAGCGCCAGATCCCCCGCCCAACGCTGGGCCGCGGGCATCCTCGGCGCGCTCTTTCTCGGCTGCGCGGCGCTCATCCTGGCCCTCTTTCCGCTGTCGGACTGGAAGGCGATGCTGGCCGCGCTGCTGCTGCTCGGCCTTGGCTTCGACGCGCTTCTTGCCGCGTGGCAGGCGCGCCCGTCGCTGCTGTCCAGAATCGGGCCGCTGCCCTGAGCCGCGGACCGTGCATCGGTGGCCGCGCTGATCGCAACCTACGCCGGCTCGCCGCTGTGCGGCGGCATGTGGACTTGTCGGCGCCACCGCTAGCCGGCTCATGGCAAGGCCCCTGCCCGATCAGCCCTGGCCGCCGCGAATGACGGTGCTGGTGCTGGCGCCGCACCCCGACGACTTCGATGCCATCGGCGTCACGCTGCGCCGCCTGCACGAACGCCAGCACCTGCTGCACCTTGCGGTGCTGACCGTTGGTGCCAACGGCGTCGACGGCCGCGGCAGCAGGGACGAGAAGACGGCGCTGCGCGAAGCCGAGCAAGCCGACAGCTGCCGCTTCTTCGGCCTGCCCGCAGCGCGCTGCCGCTTCCTGCGCCTGTGGGACGACCCGCTCGCCGACGCGCAGGACCACGCCCGGCTGCGCGCGCACATCCTGGGTCTTGGGCCCGACCTGGTCTTCATGCCGCACGGCAACGACAGCAACGCCACGCATCGCCGCGCGTACCAGAGCTTCTGCGCCATCGCGGCCGGCGATCGGCTCACGCTGCAGGCCTGCCTGAACCAGGACGCCAAGACGCTGGCCATGCGCCGCGACCTGTACACGAGCTTCGACGCCGACCTGGCGGAGTGGAAGGCCCAGCTGCTGCGCCACCACCGCTCGCAGCAGCAACGCAACCTGCGCACGCGCCACATTGGCTTCGATGCACGCGTGCTGCAGTTGAACCGCGACGCGGCCGCAAGCCTGGGCCTGGACTCGCCTTATGCGGAAGTGTTCGAGCTGATGCGCTTCGACGACGGCGTGCCTGTGCCGCACACCGGCTGATGTCGTCAGCGCCGCTGCCGCCAGGCCACGTAACGTGCGGCCAAGCGCTCCAACAGCGGCGGCTGCGCCCCGCCCTCGCTTGCCGGCGCATCCAAATTCAGCGGCGGCCCGCCGGCGCGATAGCTGTTGGCAAACAGATCCAGCACCTTGTGCCGGACCATGCCGCGCAGCGGCAGGTGGGCCATCATGCCGTAGGTGGCGGCGCGGCCCTTGCCGGCCAGGCTGGGGTCGGCCTTCACGGTGGCCGCTGCGTCGCGCAGGTCGCGCAGGTAATCGTCGATCACCGGCAGGTGGCTGGCGGTGATCATCGCGTGCAGCCCGTCGGGGAACTGCAGGCGGTTGACCTGCCAACCCTTCGCATCCATCTGGTCGCCCACGGCGAAGATGTTGACCTCGGGCGTGGCCGAGCCATAGGCCAGCAGCGGGCCGTGCGGCTCGCCCAGCACCTTCAGCTCGGGCTGGGCTTCGATGCCGGCGCGCATGCGCTCGAAAGCCTGCTGCGTGCGTGCGGCCAGGTCGCGGTAGCCGGCGACGCCGAAGCGCTGCATCGCCGCCCAGGCCGCCGCGTAGGCGCCTCCAGGGCGCGTGCCCAGCAACGCCGGCGAAGCGAACACGCCGCCGGGCCAGTCCTCGCAGACGAACATCTGGTGTTTCAGCAGCTCCAGGTTGCGGTAGGTGATGGTCGATGCGCCCTTGGCGGCAAAGCCGTACTTGTGCAGGTCGGCCGACATCGAGGTGACACCCGGCACGCGGTAGTCCCACGGCGGCAGCACGACACCGTTCATCGCCATGAAGGGCAGGATGAAGCCGCCGACGCAGGCATCGACGTGCATCGGGATGCCGTGCTTCTGCGCGACGGCGCCCATGGCCTCGATCGGGTCGATGCTGCCGTGCGGGTACTCCGGCGCCGAGCCCAGCACCATCACCGTGTGGCGGTTGATCATCGACTCCAGCTTCGAGACGTCGGCATGCAGCTTGTCGTCCAGCGGCAGCAGCCGCAGCTTGACGCCGAAGTACTCGCTGGCCTTGAACCAGGCCACGTGCGCGGTGGTCGGCACCACCATCTCGGGATGGCGCACGCCGCGCGTGGCGCGCGCCCGGTCGCGGTAGGTCTTCACCGCCAGCAGGCAGCTTTCGGTGCCACCGGAGGTGACGACGCCGCAGGTCTCGGGCCCGCCGTGCAGCAGCTCGGCGGTGGCGGCAATGATCTGCGTCTCGAACTGCTTCAGGCTCTTGAAGGCGCTGGGGTTCAACCCGTTGGCCGACGAATAGGCCTGCCAGGCCTGGCCCAGGAAATCGGCATAGGGCTCATCGAGCCAGTACACCAGGCTCCACAGCCGCGCGTCCTTGTAGTTCGGATCGTGCGCGCCAAAGCCGCGCAGGTCCTGCAGGATCTCGTCGGGCGGGCGCCCGTGTTCGGGCAGGGCATGGGCCAAGACTCCGGCTCCTTGCTGAGGGCTGGTTGCGGCAGGCTAGCAGAAGCCCGCCAAAGAACAGGCCCGGTCGGCCGATGGTCAAATCGAAACATGAACCACCGAGCCTGGATCTGCAACGAACTGTGCGACGACTTCTCCGGCCTGCGCCTGGAGCAGCGCCCTCGCCTGCCCTGCGCCGCCGGGGAGGTGCGAGTGCGCGTGCACGCCGCGGCACTGAATTTTCCCGACCTGCTGATGACGCAGGGCAAGTACCAGCACCGCCCGCCGCTGCCCTTCGTCGCCGGCATGGAGTGCGCCGGCGAGGTGGTCGAAGTCGGCGACGACGTGTCGTGGCCGGCGGTCGGCGACGCGGTGTGCTTCGGCGCGCATGCCGGCGCCTTCACCGAGGAACTGGTGGCGCCGGCACCTGTGCTGCGGCCGGTGCCCAAGGGCTTCACCATGGCCGAAGGCGCGGCCTACGGCGTGGCGGCGCTGACGGCCTGGGTGGCGCTGGTGCGACGCGGCGCGCTGCAGCGTGGGGAGACGCTGCTGGTACATGGCGCCAGTGGCGGCACCGGGCTGGCGGCGGTGCAACTGGGGCTGCATTTGGGGGCCACCGTCATCGCGACCGGCAGCTCGACGCAGAAGCTGGCCGCGGCGCGCGAACTGGGCGCGCAGCATGTGCTGGTGGTGCAACCCGGCGCCGGGGAACTGAGCGATGCCGTCAAGTCCCTGACCGGCGGCCGCGGTGCCGACGTGGTCTTCGACCCCGTGGGCGGCGACCTGTTCGACGCCTCCGTGCACTGCACCGCCTGGGGCGGGCGCCTGCTGGTGGTGGGCTTCGCCAACGGCCGCATCGCCAGCGTGCCCAGCAACCTGCCGTTGATCAAGGGCTTCTCGGTGGTGGGCGTGCGCGCCGGCGAGTACGGCCGGCGCGACCCGGCGCGCGGCGCCGAGAACCGCCAGGCGGTCGAGGCGCTGGCCGCGCAAGGGCTGTTCCGCCCGCACATTGGCGCGCGCTTTGCCTTCGAGCGCTTGCCCGAGGCTTACCGCGCGATGGCCGAACGCCGCGTGGCCGGCAAGATCGTCATCGAGATGTGATCAGAAGCAGGTGGTGATCGCATCGACCACGTCGAAGCGCTCGTCCACTACCGCCATCCAGCGCCACTTGTCGAAGGTGGTGCAGGGGTGCGAAATGCCCAGGCCCACCAGGTCGCCGACCTGCGGCACCGCAGCGTTGCCGAAGCGCAGGTAGGCGTGCTGGTCGTTCATCCCGCTGACCTTCCATTCGGCGGGTGCGGGCAGCGGCAGACCCTGGCCGCGCCGGTACCAGCTGGCCGGAATCGGCATCTCGATGTCGTAGGAGCAATCGCGCTTGCCGGCGGTGAGGATGGCCAAGCCGTCCTCCGGTACCGACTGCACCATCGCCCAGACCTGCAGCGCCGCCTGCAGCCCGTGCCCGCAGCCCAGGCGCGTGTCCATCACCGCCATATAGCGGCTGTAGCTGCCATGGTCGTGCGTGACATAGCAGCCCGAGCGCAGCACGCCGCGCACCGCTTTCGACAGCGCCGGCTTCAGACGCGGTGCCACCAGGTCGAAGATGGCCGAGCCGCCGGCACTGACCAGCACCTCGTCACCTTCGAACAACTGCTCCTGGTCGCATTCAAGCGCCACCTCGGCGACACGCTGCAGCAGTCCCTGCACCAGCGCCTCGTCGTCGGCGCTGCGGCCTGTCGCCCAAAGGCCTTCGTAGCACTCGATGCCGACCAACTGAAGTGCGAGGCTGCTGCGCAGACGCCGCGCCAGCGCCAATGCCAGGCCGTGACTGCGGCAACCCGTGCGTCCCCCGTCGAGCCCGACTTCGAGCAGCACTTCGAGCGCGGCAGGCGGCTCCGCATGCGCGCGGTGCCACGCCTCGATCGACTCCAGCTGCTGCAGCGAATCGACCAGGAACAGCAGCCGCGCGCCCGGGTACTCACCGAGAGCATGCACGATACCATCGAGATCCGCCTTCGCGGCCACCTGGTTGGCAATCAGCGCACGGCGCACCCCTGAAGCCAGGCCCAGCCGCGCCTGCGTGACGTTCGCGAAGGTGATGCCCCAAGCACCGGCGCGCAACTGGGCCTCGAAGAGCTGCGGCGACATCGTCGTCTTGCCGTGCGGCGCCAGGTCCACGCCCCGATCACGCGCGAACTGCTGCATCCAGCGCAGGTTGCCGGCCAGCGCATCGCGCTGGATCACCGCCAGCGGCAGCGGCAGGTCGCCGCGCAACAGGTTCCAGCGCTGCGCGGCAATGGCAGAACGTCGCATGGGCGCCGCCCGGTGCGGGTAGCCCTTGGTGCCGGGGCTGCCTATCAGTGGGTCGAGCAGGTCCTGTGGGTACATGGTGCTTCCGGGCCGCGGCGCGGTGTAGTGGCGATGTGCGTGGCGCGAGCACATCATGCCCATACAACAACGCGGAGACAAACGTGCACAGACATCAAGGCCTCAGCGTGCTCCTGGTGGCGGTCACGATGCTCGGCGCGCAAGGCTCGGTGCAGGCTCAGGACAGGAAGGTCGTCGAACTGCGCTACACCAGCGGCGCCCCACCGAAGGGCAACCCATGGGCGATGCGGATCGAGCGTCTCGTCGCCGCCGTGGACGAGGAGAGCAAGGGAGAGATGAAGATCCAGGCCTTCCTGTCCTCGCAGCTGGGCAGCGCGCAGGACACCGGTCCGCAGGTTGCGCGCGAGCGCATCGACATGGGCGGCCTTTCCACCGGCTCGGTGGCACTGGTCGTGCCGGAGATGGCACTGCTGTCGGTGCCGGGCTGCTTCGAAAGCCTGCAGCAGCAAGACTGCGTACTCGACAGCCATTTGATCGCGATTGTCGGCGCGCTTCTCGACAAGCAGGGCGCCAAACTCCTTGGCTGGGGTGAGATCGGCGCGATCGACCTGTTCGGCACCAAGCCCTTCGCCACGCCGAAGGATCTGGACGGCGTCAAGGCCGTCGCCTACGCCAGCAAGGCACAGAGGGTGACCTGCGGGTCGCTTGGCGCCACCGCCATCCCGCTGGACCGGCCCGAGTGGATTCCGGCGTTCCGGACCGGCATGGCGCAGTTGGTGACGACGCCGATCCCCCACGCGCTGCCATCGGGGCTGACCAAGGTGGCGCCAATGGCCACGCGCTGGGCCAAGATCGACACGCCCGCCTTCAACCTGACAAGCACGGCCCGCTTCGACCAGCTGCGCAACCCGCACCAGGAGGCCTTGCTGCGCGCCTACGCGCGTTCCACCTCGGCGCAGTTGCGTGGCAAGGTTCGCGGCTTCGAGGCCACGCTTTACGGCATGTGCGAAAAGGCCGGTGCTCAGGTGGTCGACCTGAGCCCGGAGCAACGTGACCTGTGTTTGAAGACACTGGCGCCGAACCAGCAACGCATTGCCGACCAGATCGGCGGCAGCGCGAAGGAAGTCCTCGCGGCGATGGACAACCGGGCGTAAGGCATGCAGGCGCTGGGCTCGACGAGCCTGGCGCGGGTCAGGCGACCCCACCTTCGTGGACCTTAGGGCCAATCAGGATGGTCCAGGCCTGGCCTCGCACCCATCATGCGCCCGCGCAGTGCGTGCGCGCCACCCCTGTTGACACAAATCCGGAGACCCGCTGCATGAAGCTCAATCCCCTCGTCTCGGCCTGGCTCATCGGCGGCGCCCTGCTCGCGCCGCATGCCCTGGTGCAGGCCCAGGCCAAGCCGATCGAACTGCGCTACTCCAGCGGTGCACCGCCGAAGGGCAACCCGTGGGTGATGCAGATCGAGCGCTTCGCCAAGGAGGTGGGCGAAGAGAGCAAGGGCGAGATCAAGATCCAGCCCTTCCTGGCTTCGCAACTGGGCAGCGAGCAGGACACGGTGCAGCAGGTGGCACGCGGGCGCATCGACATGGGCGGCTATTCCGGTGGCTCGGCCGCGCTGGTGCTGCCCGAGGTGGCGCTGCTGCTGATGCCCTTCTACTTCCGCAATGCAGCCGAGGTCGATTGCGTGCTCGACAACCACATGACCAAGATCGTCACCGACGGTTTCGCCAAGAAGGGCGTGCACTTTCTCGGCTGGACCTCGGTGGGCAGCATCGACATGTTCGGCAAGAAGCCGTTCATGGCGCCGCCCGACCTGAAGGGTGCCAAGGCCGCGATCTATGCCAACAAGACGCAGGCCTTGTTCTTCAGCTCGATGGGTGCCAGCGTCAACCCGCTGGGCCTGCCCGAATGGATTCCGGCGTTTCAAACCGGCATGGCCGACGTGGTGCTGACGACCATCACCTACGGCCTGCCCTCGGGTCTGACCAAGGTGGCGCCGGTGGTGTCGCGCGTCAACGCCTACGACTCGCCGGGCCTGACGCTGATGAACAAGGGCGTGTGGGACAGGCTGTCCAAACCGCACCAGGAAGCGATCATGCGCGCCAGCGCACGCAATCCCTCGGCCAAGTACCGCGAGGAGATCCGCGGCTTCGAAGGCACGCTGTTCGGCATGCTCAAGCAAGGCGGCGGCCAGGTGGTCGAAAGCACGCAGGAGCAGCGCGACGCCTGGCGCAAGGCCATGGAGCCGGTGTACCCGCAGATCGTCAAGGAAACCGGCGGTGACTCGGCTGCGTTCTATGCCACGATGGAAGCCGGCCGCAAAGCCTGCGCCAAATGACAGCGCAATTCGCGCCGGCTCCGGCCGGCGCGCGCTGGGTCGTCGACACCTGGCACCGGCTCGAATGCCTGATTGCGGTGGCCGCCTTCGGCTTCATCGCTCTGGTGCTGATCATCGACGTGGCCGGGCGTGAACTGCTGACACCGGTCTACAGGGTCTTCGACCTCAAGGGATCGCCCGGCGTCTTCGCGGCGCAGAAGATGTGCGTCTATGCCTTGGTCATCGGCAGCTTCTGCGGCGTCGGCGTGGCCACGGCCACCGGCAGCCACCTGCTGCCGCGCATCGGCTTCGGCTGGGTGCCCAAGGAATTCGGCCCCACGATGGACCGTATCGCCGACCTGGTGACCGGCCTGTTCTTCATCGGCGTGGCATGGTTCGGCTGGGTCTACGTGTCCTCGTCGATGCAGGCCGGCCTGCGCATGCAGGCCTTCGACATGCCGATCTGGCCGATCCAGCTGGCCATCCCGCTGGGCTTCCTGTCCGCATCGATCCGCTACTTCTTCTTTGCCGCCTGGCCGGCGCTGCGCCCGCTGCCGCCAGAGTTCCAGGAATGACCGCGCTGCTCTTGATTGCGCTGGTGCTGCTGCTGCTGTGGCTGCGCCAGCCGTTGGTCGTGATCCTGCTGTCGGTGGCGGCCTATGTGCAGATCGCCTGGGGCAAGGGCCAGCTCGACTACATCCTCGAGGACATGTGGGTCGCGCTCGACAAGGAACTGATCCTGTCGATCCCGCTGTTCATCCTGTGCGGCAACGTCATGACGCTGGGCTCGACGGCCAAGCGGCTGATCCGCATCATGGCCGCGCTGACGCAGCCGCTGCCCGGAGGCCTGGGCATCGCGGCGGTCCTCAGCTGCGGCATCTTTGCCGCCATCTCCGGATCCAGCATCGTCACCATGCTGGCCATCGGCTCGGTGATGTACCCGGCGATGCGCGCCGCGGGCTACGACAACAAGTTTTCCCTGGGCACCATCATGTCCGGCGGCACGCTGGGCATCATCATCCCGCCGTCGATCCCGATGATCATCTACGGCCTGGTCACCGAGGCCTCGGTGGTGGACCTGTTCACTGCCGGCATCGGCCCGGGCATCCTGATGCTGGTGGTGTTTTCGGTCTACGGGCTGTGGATGAACCGCAAGATGCCGATGCGCAGCTTCGACGCCGCCGAGTTCGTCAGCGCCTGCCGCGAAGGCATCTGGGCCGCGCTGCTGCCGGTGATCCTGTTGGGCGGCATCTACAGCGGCTACTTCACCGCCACCGAGGCGGCCGCCGTGGCCCTGCTCTACGCGCTAATCATCGAGATCTGGATCCACAAGGAGATGAAGCCGCGCGACTTCTACCAGGTGGTGCTCGACCAGTCCAAGCTCGGTGGCTCGTTGTTCCCGGTGCTGGCGGTGGCCCTGAGCCTGAACATCGTGCTGGTCGAGCACCGCGTGCCGGGGCAGATGGTGGAATTCATGCAGACCTTCATCAGCAGCCCGTTGATGTTCATGCTGCTGGTCAACCTGCTGCTGCTGATCGTCGGTTGCCTGATGACCACCGGCGAGGCGATCCTGATCCTGGCGCCGCTGCTGATGCCGGTGGCTGAGGCCTACGGCTACAACAAGGTGGTCTTCGGCATCATCATGATCCTGAACCTGGAAATCGGCTTCCTCACGCCGCCAGTGGGGCTGAACCTGATCGTCGCCATGTCGGCCTTCAAGCAGCCCTTCGGCCTGCTGGTGCAGTCCGCCCTGCCCTACATCGGGCTGATGCTGTTCTGCCTGGCGCTGGTGACCTGGCAGCCGTGGATCGCCATGTACCTGGTGGACGGCAAATTGCCGTGGTAGGCACTTGCGGGCAATCGCATAGACTCCTGAGGCGGCTTGCGGCGCATGGCCGCCCTTCATTTTCAGGCTCGCTGTTCTCGTTGCGTTCTGGCGCCGCTTCAGGCAAAACCGACAAGGGGGTAGCCGGCTGCGTTCAGCCCAAATTCACTCCGCCGGCCACCCCCTCGCCGGCTTTGCCGGGACCCGCAGCGCGCTTCGGCAGCAGGAACTCAGCCTTCGCACGCCGCTGCGCTCAGCGGACTTTGCGGACCACGGAATCTGGCCGACAGCGGGATCGAACATACAAGTGAGTAAGAATTTGGCTGAACGGAGTTGGCCACCCCGCTGGCAGACAGCGTGTGCCTCAACAGCGCGCATTGAACGACGGCCATGCGCCGGCAGCCGGCATTCGCTTGCGGATCGACGGAACGCGGGTTCTTCGCAACCCGCCGAGTGGCCTATCGAAACGATGCGTTGATCTTCGCCAGGGTGGCCGCGCCCGGACACAACGCGCGTTCGTCCAGCTTGTTCAGCGGCGTCGCGGCGGTGTTCAGCGCGGCATGCAGGTCGGTGGCCTGCGGGTCGACGTAGAGCAGCCCGGTGACCACCTCGCCGCGGGCCTGCAGCGCGTGCACGTGGTTCATCGCGCTGACCCGGTCGGTCGGGTCGTAGTCAGCGTGCAGCTTGCGAAGGCGCATCACGCTGCCGTCGTGCTGCGGCAGCTCGAGCACCTCGCCGGGCGGCGGTTCTGCCCTGATCTCCTTGGCCAGGTCGATGAAGTCGATGCGGCTGATGGCCTCGTTGTGCTCGCGCACGTAGTCGTAGCTGCGCGTGCTGCCTTCATGGTTGTTGAAGGCGACGCAGGGGCTGATGACGTCGATGAAGGCCGCGCCGCCGTGGCGGATGGCGCCTTCGATCAACGGCACCAGCTGCGCCTTGTCGCCGGAGAAGCCGCGCGCCACGTAGGTGGCGCCGAGCTGCAGCGCCATGCCGATCAGGTCGACCGGCGAATCGGGGTTGATCACGCCCTTCTTCGACTTGGAGCCGCGGTCGGCGGTAGCGCTGAACTGGCCCTTGGTCAACCCGTAGACGCCGTTGTTCTCGACGATGTAGACCATGCGCACGCCGCGCCGCATGGCATGGGCGAACTGCCCCAGGCCGATCGAAGCGGAATCGCCGTCGCCGGACACGCCCAGGTAGAGCAGCTCGCGGTTGGCCAGGTTGGCGCCGGTGAGCACGCTGGGCATGCGGCCGTGCACGGTGTTGAAGCCGTGGCTGGCGCCGAGGAAGTAGTCCGGTGTCTTGCTGCTGCAGCCGATGCCCGACAGCTTGGCCACGCGGTGCGGCTCGATGTCCAGCTCCCAGCAGGCCTGGATGATGGCCGCGCTGATGCTGTCG
>JAGTRL010000321.1 GCA_018261815.1 Pseudomonadota bacterium | reverse complement strand
TGGCGCTGGAGCAGTCGCCGGGCCTGGTCATCAGCCCGGGTATGGGTTTTCGCATGACGGCGGTCATCAGCCTGGTGGCTGGCACGATGTTCTTGATGTGGCTGGGTGAGCAGATCACCGAGCGCGGCCTCGGTAACGGCATTTCGATCCTTATCTTCGCCGGCATCGTGGCTGGGCTGCCCAGTGCAATGGCGGGACTGTTCGAGTTGGTGCGCACCGGGTCGATGAGCATCATCGCCAGTCTGTTCATCCTGACGCTGGTGGTGGTGGTGACCTTCGTCGTGGTGTTCGTCGAGCGCGGGCAGCGCAAGATCCTGGTCAACTACGCCAAGCGCCAGGTGGGCAACAAGGTCTACGGCGGCCAATCCTCGCACCTGCCGCTGAAGCTGAACATGTCGGGCGTGATCCCGCCGATTTTCGCCAGCTCGATCATTCTGCTGCCGGCCACCATCGTCGGCTGGTTTGCCACTGGCGAGGGCATGCGCTGGCTGAAGGACATCTCTTCTGCGTTGTCGCCGGGGCAGCCGATCTATGTGCTGCTTTACGCGGCGATGATCGTGTTCTTCTGCTTCTTCTACACCGCGCTGGTCTTCAACAGCCGCGAGACCGCAGACAACCTTAAGAAGAGCGGCGCCTTCATCCCGGGCATCCGTCCGGGCGAGCAGACGGCCAAGCACATCGACCGCATCCTGTCGCGTTTGACGCTGGTGGGTGCGATCTACATCACGGCGGTGTGCCTGCTGCCCGAGTTCCTGGTGTTGAAGTACAACGTGCCCTTCTATTTCGGCGGCACCTCGCTGCTGATCATCGTGGTGGTGACGATGGACTTCTGGGCCCAGGTGCAGAGCTACGTGATGAGCCAGCAATACGAATCGCTGCTGAAGAAGGCCAACTTCAAGGCCAGCTGAGAATCAACGAACGAGGCACATGTCCAAAGACGACGCTATCCAGATGCAGGGCGAGATTCTTGAGAATCTGCCCAACGCCACATTTCGCGTGAAGCTGGAGAATGGACACGTGGTGCTGGGGCACATCTCCGGGAAGATGCGCATGCACTACATCCGCATCCTGCCGGGTGACAAGGTCACGGTGGAACTGACGCCCTACGATCTGAGCCGAGCTCGCATCGTGTTCCGGGCCAAGTAGGACAAGAGTAGGTCAAGGAGAAGAGCATGAAAGTCGCTGCATCGGTCAAGAAGATGTGCCGCAATTGCAAGGTCATCCGCCGCAAGGGCGTGGTGCGCGTGATTTGCACCGACCCGCGTCACAAGCAGCGCCAGGGCTGAAGCCCTGGGGCTGATCGCAAGGTATCGAAGGATTCAAGATGGCACGTATCGCTGGTATTAACATTCCGCCGCACAAGCATGCCGAGATCGGCCTGACGTCGATCTTCGGCATCGGCCGCCCCACCGCGCAGAAGATCTGCGAACGGGTCGGCATCTCGTACTCGAAGAAGATCAAAGACCTGAACGACAGCGACCTCGAGAAGATTCGCGAGGAAATCGGCCGCATCACCATCGAGGGCGACCTGCGTCGTGAGATCTCCATCAACATCAAGCGTCTGATGGACCTGGGCTGCTACCGCGGGTTGCGCCATCGCCGCGGCCTGCCGCTGCGCGGCCAGCGCACGCGCACCAATGCGCGCACCCGCAAAGGCCCGCGCAAGGGTGCGGCTGGCATCAAGAAGTAAGCCCTTAGCTGAATAGAGAGTCAAGACATGGCCAAAGCACCTGCCAACACCGCCGCACGGCGCGTGAGCAAGAAGGTCCGCAAGAACATCGCGGACGGCATCGCTCATGTGCATGCGTCGTTCAACAACACCATCATCACCATCACCGACCGTCAGGGCGGTGCGCTGGCTTGGGCGTCGAGCGGCGGCCAGGGCTTCAAGGGTTCGCGCAAGTCCACGCCGTTTGCGGCCCAGGTGGCTGCCGAGGTGGCTGGCCGGGCTGCGCAGGAGCAGGGCATCAAGAACCTGGACGTGCGCATCAAGGGCCCCGGCCCGGGCCGCGAATCGTCGGTGCGGGCGCTGGCTGCGCTGGGCATCCGCATCAACCTGATCTCCGACGTGACGCCGATCCCGCACAACGGCTGCCGTCCGCAGAAGCGCCGTCGCATCTGAGGCCCCTGGCAGGGCCGAGCCGCAGCAAATTGCCGCATCTCGGCTATAATTAAAAGCTTTTCCCGTGCGCCGGGCGGCCGACTTTGGCTCGGCTTGGCGCCAATTCCCGCATTGATGGTCTCGGCCCTCATTTGCAGCAAGCCCACCGTCTGAGCGACATCAAGAACACCGCCAGACTTGCGCGGCGTGCCCCATCGGCCGGCCGCGTCAGACAAGATCGAAGGACATCTCGTGGCACGTTATCTCGGACCCAAGGCCAAGCTGGCCCGCCGTGAAGGCACCGACCTCTACCTGAAAAGCGCCCGCCGCCCGATCGGCGACAAGGCCAAGTTCGACAGCAAGCCCGGCCAGCATGGCCGCACCAGCGGCTCGCGCACCAGCGACTTCGGCCTGCAGCTGCGCGAGAAGCAGAAGGTCAAGCGCATGTACGGCGTGCTCGAGCGCCAGTTCCGCCGCTACTTCGCCGAGGCCGAGCGCCGCCGCGGCAACACCGGCGCGAACCTGCTGTTCCTGCTGGAATCGCGCCTGGACAACGTGGTCTATCGCATGGGCTTCGGCTCCACGCGTGCCGAAGCGCGCCAGCTGGTGTCCCACAAGGCGGTGACGGTGAACGGCCAGGTGGTCAACATCTCGTCCTACCTGGTCAAGGCCGGCGACGCGGTGTCGATCCGCGAAAACGCCAAGAAGCAGCTTCGTGTGCAGGACGCGCTGAAGTTGGCCGGCACCATCGGTATGCCCGACTGGGTGCAGGTGGACGCGGCCAAGATGGAAGGCGTGTTCAAGAAGGTTCCCGATCGCGACCAGTTCGGCGCCGAGATCAACGAATCGCTGATCGTCGAGTTGTACTCGCGCTGACGATCTGCGAGTGTGCGCGGGCGTCGTCGCCCGCGGACCACGAGGTACCAGCGTTCCGTTTTGCCGGGCACGGCGCGCTACCCATACTTGCCCCGGCCGTTGTTCATCAGCCTTATCGGTGTAACGAGCCGAGGGTATTGAGAGGAACTTAGACTGCAATGCAAACCAATCTGCTGAAACCCAACAAAGCCATCCAGGTCGAACCACTCGGCGGCAACCGCGCCAAGGTCACGCTGGAGCCGTTCGAACGCGGCTATGGCCATACGCTGGGTAACGCGCTGCGCCGCGTGTTGCTGTCGTCGATGGTCGGGCACGCGCCCACCGAAGTAACGATCGCCGGCGTGCTGCATGAGTACTCGACGATCGACGGCGTGCAGGAGGACGTGGTCCACATCATGCTCAACCTGAAAGGTGTGGTGTTCCGTCTGCACAACCGCGACGAGGTCACGCTGGTGCTGCGCAAGGAAGGCGAAGGCCCGGTCACGGCCGGCGACATTCAGACGCCGCACGATGTGGAGATCATCAATCCAGAGCATGTCATTGCCCACTTGTCGCAAGGCGGCAAGCTGGACATGCAGATCAAGGTCGAGAAGGGCCGTGGCTACGTGCCGGGCAACCTGCGCCGCTATGGCGACGAGCCGACCAAGTCGATTGGCCGCATTGTTCTCGATGCGTCCTTCTCTCCGGTCAACCGTGTCAGCTATGCGGTCGAAAATGCGCGGGTCGAGCAGCGCACCGACCTGGACAAGCTGGTCATGGAGATCCAGACCAACGGTGCCATCTCGCCCGAGGAAGCGATCCGCTCGTCAGCCAAGATTCTTTGCGAGCAGTTGGCCATTTTTGCCCAGCTGCCGACCGACGGCCAGGGCATCTTCGACGCGCCTATTTCTCGCCCGACGCCGAACTTCGACCCGATTCTGCTGCGTCCGGTGGACGAGCTCGAACTCACGGTGCGCTCGGCCAACTGCCTGAAGGCCGAGAACATCTACTACATCGGTGACCTGATCCAGCGGACCGAGACCGAACTGCTGAAGACCCCGAACCTGGGTCGCAAGTCGCTCAATGAAATCAAGGAAGTGCTGGCCTCGCGCGGCCTGACGCTGGGCGCGCGCCTGGAGAACTGGCCGCCGCAGAACCTGGACAAGCGCTGAGACTTCGACAAGACGATCGACGGCCCAAGTGCCGTCCAGCGTGCGGCCCTTGCAAATAGGGGTCGATGTGCACCCCCCGGTACCTGACACGGCCGGGGTTCAATAAGGAAAGAACCGCACCATGCGCCACCGCAACGGACTACGCAAACTCAACCGCACCAGCGAGCATCG
>JAGTRL010000320.1 GCA_018261815.1 Pseudomonadota bacterium | reverse complement strand
GCAGCCATAGCAAGCTCCAAACCAGGGTGCTCCGAACCGGACGGTCGCGAATGCCCGCTGATGGCCGGCAGCGTGAGTCCAGCGACCGGCCGTGAATGACCGGAACCGCTGCTAATGCCGCTACTCGATTGTCGGGGTCGAATGGCTGCAAAGTGTCACATTCCTGACCTTGCCGCGACGGGTACAGGAGCAGCAGAGAGCTAGAGCCGGCACACGCTTCGCGCGCTCGATGGGCGTGTCTGTGGCAAATATCTGAAAGTGTCGACTGGCTGGCCCACGTTCTTGGGTTCGATAGTAGGCTCTTGGGTCTTGGACCGTAAGTACCGATGATTCTTGAGCACCGACCGGCGGTACTCCTGACAGAATCAGTGAAGCGGCAGCGGGATGTCGACCCAACCAGCGTTTGGCAAAGCGCAGCGCAACATCTTTTGTGGGTAAGTAAGGGGTACTACGGTGGCGCTTAGCCCTAAGCCTCACCAATGCTACAGTTTTGGAAGACGCTCCCTCCGCCAGAGACCGGTTCCAGAACATCCCAGAACGTCCGGAACAGAGCCGCTTTGCGGGCACTTTTCTCAGGTAGTTCTGTCGGATCACGTCCTGTGGTGTTTCACAGCGTGCCTTGACAGCCCAGCGTTAGAAGGGGCACATTTGGGGGCACAAATGCTGAACTGCTGGGGGCACATCCTGGCAAAGCCAGAAATGCCGCTGACTGATGCTCAATGCCGCAATGCCAAGTGCCCGGTCCAGCGAGCACGTGCGCGCTACGCAGACAGCCATGGCCTCTATCTCGAGGTACTGCCTGGCGGTGGGAAGTACTGGCGGCTGAAGTACCGTTTCGGCGGCAAAGAGAAGCGACTCGGTCTTGGCGTCTATCCGACCGTATCGCTGGCCAGAGCCCGTCAAGAGCGCGAAAAGTCTCGTGCCCTGTTGGCTGAGGGTTTGGACCCGTCAGCCGCTCGCCAGGATGCCAGGGCAGCAAGCGCGGCGTTCGCCGCCAGCAGCTTCGAGGCGGTGGCTCGAGCGTGGCACGCGCAATGGAAGGCTGCACGCACAGATCATCACGCAGACTATGTGCTGCGCCGTCTGGAGGCGGATGTCTTCCCACAGATCGGTGCGAGGCCGATCACCGAGGTGACCGCACCGATGCTTGTACGCGTAGCGAAGTTGATCGAGGCGCGCGGCGCGCTCGACATAGCGAAGCGCGCGCGGACGGGTTCGCCGACGTCGGGTCAGACCCGATCATGCCGGACGCCGCCATCATCGCCGCCCTGACGATCAGGTCTTCCGGAATCGTCTCGTGGATGCTGTCGCCGATTTCCATCGTGCGGCAAGGCAGGTCGCCGCAGACGGTGCAGCATTTGCTTGCACCGACGCGGGCGCCGAGCCATTCCTCCAACGGCTTGCCGGCGATCCAGATGCGGTTGGATTCGGACGGGTCCGCCTGGAAGCTCGTCTCGTCGATGGCCCGCGTCTCGAGCACCGGCTCGATGCCCCGCGGCTGCAGCGCCGCTTCGAGCTTCTTGACCGCGCTGACGACGCTTTCGTGGGTCGAGCCGCAACGCGGGCAGGTGGCGCCTTCCTTGACCAGGCGCTTCCAAAGGATGGGCAGGGATCTCATGGCAATCTCCATGGACGCCGGACGAAGTCAGAGCATCTCGATGGCCAACGCAATGCCCTGGCCGCCGCCGATGCACAGCGTCACGATGCCGCGCTTGCAGCCATCGCGCTTCATCGAATGCATCAGCCTTGTGGCCAGCACCGCACCGCTAGCACCGATCGGATGCCCGTGGGCAATCGCGCCGCCCTCAACGTTGACGATGTCCTCGGCGAAGCCAATCTCGCGCAGGCAGGCGAGCGCGATCGCGGCGAAGGCCTCGTTGATCTCGACGCGGTCGACATCCTTCACTGCCCAGCCAGCGCGCTGCAGCGCCTGGCGCACCGCCGGCACCGGGCCCAGGCCGAAGAAGCCGGGCTCCACCGCGCCGACGCCGTAGCTCACCAGCCGCGCCATCGGCACTAAGCCGTTCTTCTCGGCCCAGGCGGTATGCGATACCACCATCGCCGCACCGGCGGAATTCAGACCCGGCGCATTGCCGGCGGTAATCGTGCCCTCCTTGCGGAACGCCGGCTTCAGCTTCGCAAGAGACTCGGCGGTGGTCTCGGGCCGGTTGTGCTCGTCCTTGTTGAAGACGGTCGGGCCCTTGCGGCCTGGCACCTCGACGGCGGCGATCTCGGCCTCGAACTTGCCTGCCGCCTGCGCCGCGCTGAAGCGCTGTTGCGAGCGCAACGCCCAGCGGTCCTGGTCTTCGCGGCTGATGCCGTTCTTAAGCACCAGGTCTTCGGTGTGCCAGCCGGAGTGCTTGCCGCTGAAGGCGTCGTTCAAGCCGTCATACAGCATGCTGTCGAAGGCGGTGATGTCGCCCATGCGCGCGCCCCAGCGCCCTTGTGGCAGCAGATAGGGTGCGCGGTCCATGTTCTCCATGCCTCCGGCGATGGCGCAATCGATCATGCCGGCCCAGATTTCCAGCGCGGCGCTGGCTACGCCCTGCGCACCCGATCCGCAGACGCGATTGACGCTCAGCGCAGGCACTTCCACCGGCAGCCCGGCGGCGATGCCGGCCTGACGCGCCGGGTTCATCCGCACGCCGGCCTGGATCACGTTACCCATCACCAGGGCCTCGATCTTCTCGGCCGCGAGGCCGGAGCGCTTCAGCGTCTCGCGGATCGCGGCGGCGCCCAGCTCAGGCGCGGACATGTCTTTCAGGCTGCCGCCATAGGTCCCGATGGCGGTACGTACGGGGTGGCAAAGAACGATCTGTCGGGTTGGCATGTTTCATCTCCTTGGGGTTGGATCGATGGCCGCGAATCGGTTGTGGGTGGGTGGTGATTTCAACGGTGTGCATTCATGGTGCCTGCGGCAACGGCACCAGCAGAACGGGTCGCCCCGCCATCTCGCAAAGGCGCAATGCGGTGCTGCCGATCACCATGCTCTGCACCCAATGCTGGCCATGTTTGCCGCAAACGATGAGAGAACAATCGCGCTCCTGAGCTGTGCGGGCAATCACCTCGTGCGGGTCGCCGTCCAGCAGCAAGGCCTCGCCGTGACCTCCCGCCGCATCGATGCGTGCGACCAAAGCGCCCAGTGCCGCGCGGGCCATCAGCGGTAGTGCCGGCGTGGCGTCAACGGCCTCCGGTGTCAGCACGGCCAGGCAATCGACCTGCCGTGCCTGGGCGGCCAATGCAACGGCGGCATGCTCGGCCGCACCGGCATGCTTCGACAAATCGGTGGCCAGGAGGACATGGCGCAGCGTATCCACACAAACCGCGGCGCAGCCCGGCACGGCGCCATGACTGACGGGCTCGAGCCACTCCAGCAGCAGCGGCAGCGTTGTCTTGCGCACCATGTCGCGTGCGACGCTGCCTAGGAAAAGACGACTGGCCAGGTTGTGGCTGCGCGAGCCCAGGACAATCAGGTCCGCCTTGGCCTCGTGGCTGACCTCGAAGATCCCCTGAGATGGAGAGCCGGCAGCCTGAACCAGGACCTCGACGCGCAGATCGGGGCTGCGCAGACGAGTTGCCCGGCCCTCCAGCCATTCCCTGATGTCTTGAAGCGCCCGGTCGCCAGGTTCCTGGCCATAGCCGACGCGGACCACATGGGTGATGATGAGTCGGCCCACGCCCCAGCGCCGCAATTCGGCGGCGCACTCGAGCAAGGGCTCGGCGGCCGGCGAGAGGTCGAGTGCGAGCACGGCGGTCTTGTACATGCTCAACCTTCTGGGCAATGCGTTTCGATTTGCCCGCTCCGAATCAGACTGCCAACCACTGCCGGACCTCGGCCTGCGTCGGAATGCGACCGCTGCTGACCAGCTTGTCGTCGATGACGAGCCCCGGCGTGGACAGCAGGTCGTAGGCCATCATGGCCTTCATGTCGGTGACTTTGACAAAGTCGGCCTCGATGCCTGCACTGGTCGCAGCCTCGCGTGCGACGGCTTCCAGCTTCTTGCAGTTGGCACAACCGGATCCGAGGATCTTGATGGTCTTCATCCCTTCTCTCCTTGTCGAAAATCGTCAAACCTGCGCTGGTATCGCCCGGCGCCACAACAGCCAGCTCAGTGCTGCCATCAGCACTGCAACGAAGGCGCCCAGCCCGCCGACGATCCATGCCCTGTCTGCACCGTCCACCCAGGCACCATAGGCCAGACCGGCGACGATGCTGAACAACGCCACCAGGGCGACGTAAGTGAAGGTCTTGGGCCGTCCGATGACGGCGGCCACCATCAGGATGCTTTGCAGGCTCAGC
>JAGTRL010000319.1 GCA_018261815.1 Pseudomonadota bacterium | reverse complement strand
GCAGGCGCCGATCATCGTCACCTTCCACGCGCCGGCGCACCCGGCCTACGACTTCAAGCGCTTCTACGACGGCGCCAAGCGGCGCGGCTTCATCCTCTACCCTGGCAAGCTGACCGAGGTGGAGACTTTCCGGGTGGGGTGCATCGGCGCCATCGGCCGCAACGAGATGCAGCAGGCGGTGAACGCGGTGGCCGAGACGCTGCGCGAGATGGGAATCGCACCATGAGCACCAAACCGAAGGCGCACCCTGCCGTGGCCGCCGTGCGCGCCAGTGGCTCAGGCAAGGTCAAGGTGGCCTGCAGCGACATCGACGGCATCCTGCGCGGCAAGTACCTGCACAAGGACAAGTTCTTCGGCGCCGTGGACGGCGGCTTCGGCTTCTGCGACGTGGTCTTCGGCTGGGACTCGTCGGACCTGTGCTACGACAACGCAGAAGTCACCGGCTGGCAGCACGGCTTTCCCGATGCGCTGGCGCGGCTTGATTTGGGCACGGCGCGGCGCGTGCCCTGGGACGGCGAGGTGCCCTTCTTCCTGGGCGAATTCGTCAACGCCGACGGCACGCCCTTCCCGGTATGCCCGCGCCAGACGCTGAAGCGCGTGTTGAAACGCGCCGAGAAGCTGGGCGTGCTGCCGATGGCCGGCATGGAATTCGAGTGGTTCAACTTCAAGGAAACGCCCGACAGCTGGGCCGCCAAGCAGGGCGTGGGCCCGCAGAACCTGACGCCGGGCATGTTCGGCTATTCGCTGCTGCGCATGAATGAGAACCGCGAGTTCTTCAATGCGCTGATGGACCAGATGGCCGCCTTCGGCGTACCGATCGAGGGCCTGCACACCGAAACCGGCCCGGGCGTGTACGAAGCCGCCATCGCCTTCAGCGAGGCGCTGGAACAGGCCGACCGCGCCATCCTGTTCAAGACCGGCGCCAAGGAGATCGGTAGAGCCTTCGGCATCATGCCCAGCTTCATGGCCAAGTGGAGCCAGGCCTACCCGGGCTGCAGCGGCCACATCCACCAGAGCCTGTCCGACGGCAAGAACAACCTGTTCTACGACGCAAAGCACCCGCGGCGCATGAGCAAGCTGTTCGAAAGCTACCTGGCCGGCCAGGTGGCTTGCATGATGGACTTCGCGCCGCTGATCTGGCCCACCATCAACAGCTACAAGCGTCTGGTCGACGGCTTCTGGGCCCCCGTCAAGCCCACCTGGGGGCTGGACAACCGCACCGCCAGCTTCCGCGTCATCGCCGGCAGCCCCAAGGCCACACGGCTGGAAACGCGCTGCCCCGGCGCCGACGTCAACCCGTATCTGGCAATGGCTGCGGTCATCGCCGCCGGGCTGCACGGCGTCGAGAAGGGCCTGAAGCTGACCGCCCCGCCGATCACCGGCACCAACCAGGGGGCTGAAGCCATCCCGCGCGCGCCGCGCACGCTGATCGAGACGACGCGGATCTTCAAGGAATCCGCCATCGCCCGCGACTGGCTCGGCGACACCTTCGTGGACCATTTCGCGGCCACGCGCGAATGGGAATGGCGCCAATGGCTGGACGGCGTGACCGACTGGGAGTTGAAGCGATACTTCGAAATCATCTGAAAGTGCATCGATGTACGAAGCTCTCATCACGACCGGCAACCGCATGACGGTCCCGCGTCCCGTGCGCGAGGAGATGGGAATGAAATCAGGCGACATCATCGGTGTCATGCCATCAGGCCACGGCTCCAGACTGCAGATCGTTGGCGTGGCAGGCGCAAGCCCCGGGGCCAGCCGGCACCGCGCTTCCACAGACGCAGCCCAACGCCAGCAAGAATGACAAACATCACGCGCTTCTCCTTCCCCACCGACATCCATTTCGGCGCTGGCGCGCGCAAGCAGGTCGCGCAGCACTTGCTGGCCGCCGGCTGCAAGCGCCCGCTGATCGTCACCGACCGCGCGCTGGCCGCACTGCCGGTGATGGCCGAGTTCCGCTCGCACCTGGCGTCGCTGGATGCGGTGGCCTTCGACGGCGTCTTCGGCAACCCTACCTGTGCCCAGGTGATGGCCGGCGCCAAGGCCTTCAAGCTGCACGGCGCCGACTGCGTCATCGGATTCGGTGGCGGCGCGGCGCTGGACGTGGCCAAGGTGGTGGGCGTCGTCGCCACGCACGACGGCGACATCCTCGAATACGTCTGGGACCACCCGCAGGTGCGGCCCATCGTCAATCCGCTGCCCTACATGGTGGCGCTGCCCACCACCTCGGGCACCGGCTCCGAGGTCGGCCGCTCGTCGGTGGTCAGCGAGAACGACACGCACCACAAGCGCACGGTGTTCAGCGCCAAGATCCTGGCCCGCGCCGTGTTCGCCGACCCCGAGCTGACGCTGGCGCTGCCCGCGGCCATCACGGCGGCCACCGGCATGGACGCGCTCACGCACAACATCGAAAGTTACCTGTCGCCGGCCTATCACCCGCTGTGCGACGGCATCGCGCTGGAAGGGTTGCGCATCGGCGCGCAGGCGCTGGCCACCGCCGTCAACGAGCCCGGCAACCTGCAAGCCCGCGCCGACATGATGATGTGCTCGATGATGGGCGCCATCGCCTTCCAAAAGGACCTGGGCTCAGTACACGCCTGCGCGCATGCGCTGGGCGCCGTGTGCGACATGCACCACGGCCTGGCCAACGCGCTGATGATCGATACCGTGCTGGCCTGGAACTTCGAGGCCGTGCCCGCCAAGTTCGACGCGCTGGCGCAGGCCGCCGGGTTGAACGGCGGCGGCGCAGCCTTCGTGCCCTGGCTGCAGTCACTGAAGGCCAGCATTGGCATCGGCGGCGGCCTGGCACAGCGCGGCGTCACGCTGGCGCACCTGCCGCAGCTGGTGCCGCTGGCGGCCAGGGATTTCACCGGCCAGACCAACCCGCGGCCGGCCACCGAGGCCGACTATCAACGCCTGTTCCAGCAGGCGATGTGAAGGACCCGTCATGCCCTTTCGCCGCCCCTGGTTGCTGATCGGCGTCTCCGCGCGCATCTACTACCCGGAAGGCCCGGTGCTCGACCTGGGCGGCGTGTGGACCCGAACGCTGCACTACCTGGAACAGTCGGTCGCACACTGGGTGATGCGCGGCGGCGCATTGCCGGTGATGGTGCCGGCGGTCGACGCCGACAGTGTCGTCCAGCGCAGCGAGATCGAACTGGCGCACTACGCCGAGGCCCTGGATGGCCTGGTGCTGCAAGGCGGCAACGACCTGGCGCCCGAGAGTTATGGCGAGACCCCGCTGCACCCCGACTGGGCCGGCGACCGCGTGCGCGACCGCTACGAGATGGAACTGGTCGAGGCCTTCATCCACGCCGGCAAGCCGGTGTTCGGCATCTGCCGCGGCTTCCAGCTGTTGAACGTGATGCACGGCGGCACGCTGTACCAGGACATCGCCACGCAGCGCCCGGACTCGCTGGCGCACCGCGACACGCCGCGCTTCGAGCGCCATTTCCACGAGATCGAACTGGTCGGCGGCACGCGCCTGGCCGAGCTGTACCCCCAGGTGCGGCGCGCCCGGGTGAACAGCATCCACCACCAGGGCATCAAGGACCTGGCGCCGGTCTTCGACATCGAAGCACGCTCGCCCGATGACGGCCTGATCGAAGCCATCCGCCGGCGCGGACCGGGCTACGTGGCCGCGGTGCAGTGGCACCCCGAGTTCCACGACACCGAGCACGGCAGCTTCGACGACAGTGCGATGCTCAACGACTTTCTCTCCGCCGCGCGTGCCACTCGCGAGGCCTGAGCCCTCACCCACCATGCCCACGCTGAAGATCCACAACCCCGCCACCGGCGCGCTGCTCGCCGCACCCAACGCCGACGATGCCGCCAGCGTCGCCGCCAAGGCCGCCGCGGCGCGCGCCGCGCTGCCCGCCTGGGTCCGCGTGCCGCTGGACCAGAAGCTGGCCATCGTGCAGCGCTTCCGCGCCGGCGTCGTCGCCGAACTCGACGCCCTGGCACACACCTTGACGCTGGAGATGGGCAAGCCCATCACGCAGGCCCGCAACGAGCTCAACGGTCTGCTGCCGCGCATCGACTTCTTCCTGGAGCAGACCGAAGCTTCGATCCGCGACGAGCAGGTCTTCGACGGCGGCGGCATGCGCGAGCAGATCACGCACATCCCGCTGGGTGTGGTGGCCAACATCTCGGCCTGGAACTACCCCTGGTTCGTCGGCTGCAACGTCATCGTGCCGGCGCTGCTGACCGGCAACGTGGTGCTCTACAAACCCTCCGAACACGCCACGCTGACAGGGCTGCACCTCACCCGCTTGCTGCATGCCGCCGGCGTGCCGGCTTCAGCGATGCACTGCCTGGTGGGCGCCGGCG
>JAGTRL010000318.1 GCA_018261815.1 Pseudomonadota bacterium | reverse complement strand
GAGATGCTGCCCGGCAAGGGCGCGCAGATCGCGCGTTCGGCCGGCACCTCGGTGACGCTGATGGCGCGCGAAGGCATCTACGCTCAGTTGCGCCTGCGTTCGGGTGAAGTGCGCAAGATCCACATCGACTGCCGCGCCACCATTGGCGAGGTCAGCAACGAAGAGCACAACCTGCGCCAGTACGGCAAGGCCGGTGCGCGCCGCTGGCAGGGCATTCGCCCGACGGTGCGTGGCGTGGCCATGAACCCGGTGGATCACCCGCACGGCGGCGGCGAAGGCCGCACCGGCGAGGGCCAGGTGCCGGTGTCGCCGTGGAACACGCTGACCAAGGGCTACCGCACGCGCAGCAACAAGCGGACGCAGACGATGATCGTCTCGCGTCGCAAGAAGTAAGGGCCCCGCACCATGGCACGTTCACTGAAGAAGGGTCCGTTCGTGGACCACCACCTGATGGCCAAGGTCGACAAGGCCGCCGCCACCAAGGACAAGAAGCCGGTCAAGACCTGGTCGCGTCGCTCGACGATCCTGCCCGAGTTCATCGGCCTGACGATTGCGGTGCACAACGGCAAGCAGCACGTTCCGCTGTACGTGACCGACCAGATGGTCGGCCACAAGCTGGGCGAGTTTGCGCAGACGCGCACCTTCAAGGGTCACCCGGCCGACAAGAAGGCCAAGAAGTAAGGGATGCCTACGATGGAAACCAAAGCAAGCGTCCGCGGTGTGCGGCTGTCGGTCGACAAGGGTCGGCTGGTGGCGGACATGGTGCGCGGCAAGAAGGTCGACCAGGCGCTCGACATCCTGAGCTTCACGCCGAAGAAGGCCGCCGGCATCATCCGCAAGGCGCTAGCTTCGGCCATCGCCAATGCCGAGCACAACGACGGCGCCGACATCGACGAACTGAAGGTCAAGTCGATCTATGTCGAACAGGGTGCGACGTTGAAGCGGTCGTCCGCCCGCGCCAAGGGTCGCGGCAACAGCATCAGCAAGCCCACCTGCCACATCTACGTGACGGTCGGCAACTAAGGCAAGGGCGAAAGCAAAGACCATGGGACAAAAAATCCACCCGACCGGCTTCCGGCTGCCCGTCACGCGTGCCTGGGCGTCGCGCTGGTTCGCGACGAAGAAGAACTTCAGCACCATGCTGGCCGAAGACCTGCATGTGCGCGAGTTCCTCAAGGCGCGGCTGAAGAGTGCGGCCGTGTCGCGCATCCTGATCGAGCGCCCCGCCAAGAACGCCCGCATCACCATCTACTCGGCACGGCCGGGCGTGGTCATCGGCAAGAAGGGCGAGGACATCGAGAACCTGAAGACCGAACTGGCGCGCCGCCTGGGTGTGCCGGTGGCGGTGAACATCGAGGAAGTGCGCAAGCCCGAAATCGATGCCCAGCTGATCGCCGACAGCATCACCCAGCAGCTCGAGAAGCGCATCATGTTCCGCCGCGCGATGAAGCGCGCGATGCAGAACGCCATGCGCCTGGGCGCCCAGGGCATCAAGATCATGTCCTCGGGCCGACTGAACGGCATCGAGATCGCGCGCTGCGAGTGGTACCGCGAAGGCCGCGTGCCGCTGCACACGCTCAAGGCCGACATCGACTATGGCTTTTCCGAAGCCAAGACCACCTATGGCGTCATCGGCGTCAAGGTCTGGGTCTACCGTGGCGACCGTCTGGCGCACGGCGAGGCGCCGGGCGCCAAGCCGGAGGCCGGCGACGATGACCGCCGCTCGCGCCGCACGCCGCGACCCGGTGGCCCGGGTGCGCCTGGCGCGCCGGGTGGCCGCCCGCGTCCGACGGGCGACCGGCCGCCGCGTGCCGCCGCTGCTGCTACCGACAAGCCGGCCGAAGCCGCGGCTGATGCACCCAAGACGGCGACGGTCAAGCGCGTGCGCAAGGCCGCCACCACGCCGGCCGCGCCCGCCGAGAGCAAAGGGGAATAAGAATGCTGCAACCAGCACGTCGCAAGTTCCGCAAGGAACAAAAGGGCCGTAACACCGGTGTCGCCACGCGCGGCGCCAAGGTGTCGTTCGGCGAGTTCGGCCTCAAGGCCACCGAGCGCGGACGCCTTACGGCACGCCAGATCGAAGCGGCACGTCGCGCCATCTCGCGCCACATCAAGCGTGGTGGACGGATCTTCATCCGCATCTTTCCGGACAAGCCGATCTCGCAGAAGCCGGCCGAGGTGCGCATGGGCAACGGCAAGGGCAACCCCGAGTATTACGTGGCGGAAATCCAGCCGGGCAAGGTGCTGTACGAGATCAACGGCGTGCCCGAGACGCTGGCGCGCGAGGCCTTCCTGCTGGCCTCGGCCAAGCTGCCGCTGCGCACCACCTTCGTCGCCCGCCAGATTGGCGCGTAGACGAAGCAACGGAGAACACGAATGAAGACCAGTGACCTGCGCGCCAAGGATGTGGCCGCGCTCGAAAAGGAGGTCGCCGACCTGTTGCGTGCCCACTTCGGCCTGCGCATGCAGAAGGCGACCCAGCAGCTGACGAACCACTCGACGCTGCGCAAGACCCGTCGCGACATCGCCCGGGTCAAGACCATCCTCACCGAGAAGAAGAAAGGGGCCGCCCAATGAGCCAGGCTCAAGCTGCTGCCAAGAACACGCGCACGCTCGTCGGCCAGGTGGTCAGCGACAAGCGCTCCAAGACCATCACCGTGCTGGTCGAGCGCCGCGTGACGCATGAGCTGTACGGCAAAATCGTCGCGCGCTCGAGCAAGTATCACGCGCACGACGAGAAGGGCGAATACAAGCTGGGCGACGTCGTCGAGATTGCAGAGAGCCGGCCGATCTCCAAGACCAAGAACTGGGTCGTCACCCGCTTGGTGAAGAAAGCCGGTCTGGCCTGAGCTAAGACTCGCCGCGGGCCCATTGGGCCCGGCGCGGCACAAAGGGGCCGCAACGCTGGAATACTGGTGTTGGGCCCTTTTCCGTTGCAGCCCGCAGGGGCGCCATCCAAATGCAGGAGAAAATGATGCTGAAAGTCGGAGACAAACTGCCCGCCGGCAGCCTTCAGGAGTTCATCGAGGTCGAGGGCAATGGCTGCTCCATCGGCCCCAACAGCTTCGACATTGCCAAGGCCACGGCCGGCAAGACCATCGCGATCTTTGCCCTGCCAGGCGCCTACACGCCCACCTGCTCGGCCAAGCATGTGCCAGGATTCGTCGAGAAGGCTGACGAGCTCAAGGCCGCCGGCGTCGATGAGATCTGGTGCGTGTCGGTCAACGACGCCTTCGTGATGGGCGCCTGGGGCCGTGATCAGAAGACTTCCGGCAAGGTGCGCATGATGGCCGACGGCAGTGCCGATTTCACCAAGGCCACGGGGCTTACCCTGGATCTCACCACCCGCGGCATGGGCCTGCGTTCGAACCGCTATTCGATGCTGGTCGTCGATGGCGTGGTCAAGACGCTCAATGTCGAAGGCCCTGGCAAGTTCGAGGTCAGCGATGCGCAGACCATGGTGACCCAGGTCAAGGCTGCACGAGCCTGATCGTTGGAAATGCGGCCCGCGTTGACACGCCGGCCGCTTTCGAGCGATAATTCAAAGCTTCGCCGGTTTTCGATCGGCTGCAAGCTCCGACAAGAGCAGGCAGCCTGAGCAGCAAACCGGATCCGCCCCAACCGCCCGTGCAGGAGTTCTCCTGCGCTGGTCGACGGGCCCAAGACTGACCGCGACAGCGCCCCGTCCCTGACGGAACTCGATGCGGGACAAGTTGGGGACTGAACAATGATCCAAATGCAATCGCGACTCGACGTCGCCGACAACACGGGCGCTAAATCCGTCATGTGCATCAAGGTGCTCGGTGGCTCCAAGCGCCGCTATGCGGGCATCGGTGATGTCATCAAGGTCAGCATCAAGGAGGCCGCGCCGCGTGGCCGCGTGAAGAAGGGTGAGATCTACAGCGCCGTGGTGGTTCGCACCGCCAAAGGCGTGCGCCGCCAGGACGGCTCGCTCATCAAGTTCGACGGCAATGCCGCCGTGCTGCTGAACGCCAAGCTCGAGCCGATCGGCACGCGCATCTTCGGGCCGGTGACGCGCGAGCTGCGCACCGAGCGCTTCATGAAGATCGTGTCGCTGGCTCCGGAAGTGCTCTGATACGGCGCGGCCAAAGGACTGCAAGCATGAACAAGATTCGCAAGGGCGACCAGGTCATCGTGTTGACCGGGCGCGACAAGGGCAAACGCGGCACGGTGGCCAGCCGGGTCGACGATGACTACCTGGTGGTGGACGGCGTGAACGTGGTCAAGAAGCACGTCAAGCCGAACCCGATGAAGGGCACCACTGGCGGCGTGGTCGACAAGACGATGCCGATCCACCAGTCGAACGTGGCCATCTGGAACGCCG
>JAGTRL010000020.1 GCA_018261815.1 Pseudomonadota bacterium | reverse complement strand
CCGCCGGGCCGTTTCCCAGGCTACAACCAAGCTGCGGCGAAGACTCACAATTGCGCGAAGCGCTTGTGACGTCGAAGCCCATACCGCAGTGCGCAGCACGGAGGTTGCCCAATGAACGGCGCAGCGCCGTTGCCTGAGCCCGAATTTGCGGCACTGCCGTCGGTGCTGCGCACGCCGGCGCGGCGGCTGCGTGCCCTGGTGCGGCGGCTGCCGACCGAGCCGCCCTCCTTCGTCGCGGCGCGCCTGCTGGACCGGCTGCTCTGGCCCCGGCTCGACGCCGCGCAACGCCTGCTGCTCGCCGGCCGCACGGTCGAGGTCGACCTGCTGGAGCCGGGGGTGCGCCTGCGCCTGCGCCTGGGCCGCACCGGCTTCGAAGTGGCGCCACCGGGGGCGCCGGCCCTGACGATTCGCGCGCAGAGCGTGGCGCTGCTGCGCCTGGCGCGCGGCCAGGACGATGCCGACCGCCTGTTCTTCGAGCGCGCCCTGGTCATGGAAGGCGATACCGAGTTCGGCCTGATGATCAAAAATACGCTCGACGCGATCGGCCCGCTGTGGGCCGGCAACGCGCGCTGACGACAGCGCCCCGCGGCGTCGCGACAGAGCCGGGGCAGGGGAGGCAGACGATGACGGCCGTGTACGAAGACGATGTGCGCGATGCGCTGAGCCGGGTGATGGACCCCGAAGCCGGCATGAACATCGTCGACCTTGGCTTGGTGTACGGCATCGACGTCTCGCCCGAAGGCGTGCAGGTGCGCCTGACGATGACCAGCGCCGCCTGCCCGATGGCCGAAATGATCGTCGACGACGCGCATGCTCAGCTCGCGGCGGCGCTGCCTGCGGATACGCCGGTCGAGATCGAACTGGTGTGGGACCCGCCGTGGACGCCCGATCGCATGAGCGAGGTGGCACGCTCGATGTTCGGCTGGCAGCCGGTGCGATGAGCGTGCCGGGTCGTCCAGCGCCGCGGCGGCCGGCGCTGGAGCGGCTGCCGCTGCTGCTGCTGGGCTTCGTCGCCCTGATTGTCGGTACCGGCGCCGGGCTGGCACGGCTGGCCTGGCCGATGCCGACCGGCATCGCGCAGGCCGCAGCCTGGCATGGCCCGCTGATGGTGTGCGGCTTCTTCGGCGTGGTCATCTCGCTCGAGCGCGCCGTGGCCGTGGGCCGGGTGTGGGCCTATGCGGCGCCGCTGCTCACCGGCCTGGGCACGGCGCTGGCGGTTCACGGCGGCAATGGTTGGGCGCCGTACTTCTATGTGGCTGGCAGCGGCGTGCTGCTGCTGGCCACGCTGTCGGTGCTGCAGCGCCAGCGCGAGAACTTCGTCGTCATGCTGGCGGTGGCGGCCGCATGCTGGAGTGTCGGCACTGCGCTGTGGGCCGGCGGCGCGGCGGTGCACGAGGTGGTGCTGTGGTGGCTCGGCTTCCTGGTGCTGACCATCGCCGGCGAACGCCTTGAACTGTCGCGCTTCATGCCGCCCTCGGCCGCAGCGCTGCGCTGGTTCGCGCTGATCACGGCGCTGCTGCTGCTGGCCCTGGCCGGCTCGTGGCTCGCCCTGTGGCAGGCCGCGCCCGCCGCGACCTGGCCGGTACAGGGCTTCGGTGTCGGCCTGCTGGCGCTGGCGCTGTGGCTGGCGCGCTACGACATCGCGCGGCGCACCGTGCGCCAGCGCGGGCTCACGCGCTACATCGCGCTGTGCCTGCTTTCGGGTTATGGCTGGCTGGCGCTGGGCGGCTCGGTCATCGCCGTGGCCGGGCTGCAGCCGGGCCAGCCGTCGTATGACGCGGCGCTGCATGCGCTGCTGCTCGGCTTTGTCTTCTCGATGGTCTTCGGCCATGCGCCGATCGTCTTTCCGGCCGTACTGCGCGTGAGCTTGCCCTACCACCCGGTGTTCTACGTGCCGCTGGCGCTGCTGCACGTCTCGCTTGCGCTGCGGCTGCTGGGCGATGCCAGCGAGTCCTTTGCGCTGACGCGCTGGGGTGCACTGGGTTCGGCGCTGGCGCTGGCCGCTTTCATCGCCGTCATGGCCAGCGCGGTGCTGCGCTCGCGGCGCACCCGGCCCCTGCGTCCCACGCCACCGGCAAGAAACTAATCTCGATCAAGGTTCTGCGAAATCGCTGCCGCGGCGGCTTGTGGGCACTACGGGTAGTGTCTAGACTGCGCTTCCGACACTATATGTAGTGGTATCGAGGAGCGCAAATGTCCGACGCCGAATTCCAGCCCAGCCATGTCATCAAGCGCGACGGCCGCGTGCTGGCCTTCGACGCCGCCAAGATCAGCGCGGCCATCGCGCGTGCCGGCGTGGCCAGCACGGAGTTCGGCGCCGACGTGGCGGCGCACTTGTGCGCGCAGCGGGTGATGCCGCGCCTGCTGGCGCTGGGCGCGGTGACGCCGCACATCGAGCAGATCCAGGACGCAGTGGAAGCCGCGCTCTTCGACGCCGGCCACCGGCGCACGCTGCGCGCCTACACCGTCTACCGCGAGCAGCACCGCCGCCTGCGCGATGCGCGCAGCACGCTGGTCGACGTGCAGGCGACGATGGACGAATACCTGCAGCAGCGCGACTGGCGCGTCAACGCCAATGCCAACCAGGGCTGGTCGCTGGGCGGGTTGATCCTCAACGTGTCGGGCAAGGTGGTGGCCAACTACTGGCTCGACCACGTCTACCCGCCCGAGGTCGGGCGCGCGCACCGCGAGGCCGACCTGCACATCCACGACCTGGACATGCTCAGCGGCTACTGCGCCGGCTGGTCGCTGCGCACGCTGCTGCACGAGGGCCTGAACGGCATACCCGGCAAGGTGGAATCGGGCCCGCCGCTGCACCTGTCGAGCGCAGTGGGGCAGATCGTCAACTTCCTCGGCACGCTGCAGAACGAATGGGCCGGCGCGCAGGCCTTCAGCTCCTTCGACACCTACCTGGCGCCCTATGTGCGCAAGGACGCGCTGAGCTACGCGCAGGTGCGCCAGTGCCTGCAGGAGCTGATCTACAACCTGAACGTGCCCTCGCGCTGGGGCACGCAGACGCCGTTCACCAACCTGACCTTCGACTGGGTCTGTCCCGAAGACCTGCGCGAGCAGGTGCCGGTCATCGGCGGCAAGGAGATGCCGTTCTGCTACGGCGAGCTGCAGGGCGAGATGGACCTGATCAACCGCGCCTACATCGAGGTGATGATGGCCGGCGACGCCAAGGGGCGCGTGTTCACCTTTCCGATCCCCACCTACAACATCACCAAGGATTTCGACTGGCACAGCCCGAATGCCGAGGCGCTGTTCGAGATGACCGCACGCTACGGCCTGCCGTACTTCCAGAACTTCGTCAATTCCGATCTCGAGCCGCACATGGTGCGCAGCATGTGCTGCCGGCTGCAGCTCGACCTGCGCGAACTGCTCAAGCGCGGCAACGGGCTGTTCGGCTCGGCCGAGCAGACCGGTTCGGTCGGCGTGGTCACGGTCAACTGCGCGCGGCTGGGCCATGTGCACGCCGGCGACGAGGCGGCCTTGCTGGCCCGGCTGGACGAGCTGCTGGAGCTGGGCAAGCAGAGCCTGGAGATCAAGCGCAAGGTGGTGCAGCGCCTCATCGACCAGGGCCTGTTCCCGTACACACGGCGTTACCTGGGCACGTTGCGCAACCACTTCTCGACGCTGGGCGTGAACGGCCTGAACGAGATGATCCGCAACTTCAGCGCCGATGCCGAGGACATCACCACGCCCTGGGGCCAGGCCTTTGCGCTGCGCCTGCTGGACCATGTGCGCGAACGCATGGTGATGTTCCAGGAGCAAACCGGGCACCTGTACAACCTGGAGGCCACGCCGGCCGAGGGCACGACCTACCGCTTCGCCAAGGAAGACAAGAAGCGCTTCCCCGCCATCCTGCAGGCCGGCACCGACGAACAACCGTACTACACCAACTCGTCGCAATTGCCGGTCGGCTTCACCGACGATCCGTTCGAGGCGCTGGCTCGGCAGGAGCCGCTGCAGCGCAAGTACACCGGTGGCACCGTGCTGCACCTGTACATGAGCGAGACGCTGTCGAGCGCAGCGGCCTGCCGCGAGCTGGTGCGGCGCGCGCTGACTCGTTTTCGCATGCCCTACATCACCGTCACGCCGACCTTCTCGATCTGCCCGACCCACGGCTACCTGGCCGGGCACCATGAGTTCTGCCCGCGCTGTGACGAAGAGCGCCTGGCGAAGAAGCGCCGCCAGCTGACACCGGCTTGAGCGCCACAGACGGACGAAGCCTTACCAACACGACGAGGAGACTGCCCGATGAACGACTTGATGACCCCCGAGCGCCAGAGCGCCACCACCGTCACGTTGAGCGACGACGAACGCCAGCGCTGCGAGGTATGGACGCGCGTGATGGGCTACCACCGCCCGGTGGCCTCGTTCAACACCGGCAAGAAGGGTGAGTTCGCCGAGCGCCGGCATTTCGACGAAGGCCGGGCCGCGCTGGCACCCGCAGCGCGGTGACGGCGGCGCAGCGCGCGCTGCGCGTCGGCGGGCTGCAGCCCTTTACCGGAATCGACTACCCCGGCGCACTGGCGGCGGTGGTCTTCGTGCAGGGCTGCCCCTGGCGCTGCGCGTACTGCCACAACCCGCAGCTGCAGCCGCGGCGGGTGCCGCAGCCGGAGGCGGTGCCGGCCTGGCCCGAACTTCTGTCCTGGCTCGGCAGCCGGCGTGGCCTGCTCGATGCGGTCGTCTTCAGCGGTGGCGAGCCGACCGCCGACCCGGCGTTGCCGCGGGCCGTCGACGAGGTGCGCGCGCTCGGCTTTCGCGTTGGCCTGCACACCGCCGGCATGCTGCCGCGCCGGCTGCGCGCGCTGCTGCCGCGGCTCGACTGGGTCGGGCTGGACATCAAGGCGCCGCTGGCCGACGACGCACTGCACGCGAGCATCACCGGCGTGCGTGCCAGCACGAAGGGCGGCGCCGCGGCGGTACGCGAATCGCTGGCCGCGCTGCAGGCCAGCGGCGTCCCCTTCGAATGCCGCACCACTGCGCACCCGGCGTTGCTGAACAGCGCGGCGCTCGAGGCCATCGCAGGCGAGCTGGCGTCGGCCGGCGTGGCGCGCTACGCATTGCAGATCGGCCGACCCGCTGGCGCGCTGCTCGACGCGGCCGTGCCGGCCGCCGACTACCCTCCGGCGCAAACGCTGCAGGCGCTGCGGCGGTTGCTGCCAGCATTCGAAATTCGTCGCGGTGCCTGACGTCGATCGGCGCGCGACGGAGTGGGTTCTCCGCTGCAGGCGATGGCGACGAGGGTCGCGATGCGTAGGTGGGTCAGCCACGCACCCGCAGGATGGCAGCGAAATACGCCGCCAGTTCGTCGCGGGCCTGCAGCGGGAGCACATGGCCCACGTACTGGTCTGGGCGCACGATGACGATGCAGCCGACGGCCCGGTCGATGCCGCGCGCGTCGAACAGGTCTTCGCCGCGTCCCAGGTCGGCACAGAAGACCTTCTCGTAGTCGCACAGCCCGTAGCGGCCCACGTGCGGACGCAGCAGCGTGGGCATGGTGGCGAAGTCGAGCGCGCGGAAGCCCTGCTGGAAGACCGCGCGGGTGTCGATCACGGCATCCACGTCCAGCCCCGGCGCGGTGTGGCGGCGCAGCGGCGAGGCCGCATCGTGCTCGAGCCAGTCGCACAGCAGGGCGACGCCGCCATCGCGGCCACCGGCATCGCCCGCCGCGGCGAAGAGGAACAGCCGGAAGCGTGCGTCGACCTCGATGCAATGGCCCAACTGCATGGGCTTGGCGTCGGCCAAGCGGACGACGGGGGCGGAATGAAAGCGCTTGCCGATGGGCAAGCCTGTCGCAAGATGCTGGAATGCGGGCGCGCCGGTCAACGCGCTGCATTCGTACTGGATCGTCAGGCCGCAGGTGAAGGGCAGGTTGTTGACGAACTCGCGTGCCACACGCGGCAGTCCGTCGCTGGCATCGTCCTCGGCCAGGCCGCCGACGACGCGGGCCCACTGGTGGTCGAACTCCACCAGGCCCTTGGCGGCGGCGCGCCTTTCGCCCGAGTAGCTGTGCAGCAAGGCCGGGTCGGCGCGGCCGGTCAGCACCGAGATCAGCTTCCAGCCCAGGTTGAAGGTGTCGCCCATCGACACGTTCATGCCCTGGCCGGCCTTTGGGCTGTGGGTGTGGCAGGCGTCGCCGGCCAGCATCACACGCGGCGCGCGCGTGGCCACCTCGCCTTCAGGCACGTCGTCGAACTTGTCGGTCAGGCGGTGGCCGATCTCGTAGATCGACCACCAGACCACCTCCTTCACGTCCAGCTGGAAGGGACCGAAGATGCGCCGGGCCTTGGCGATGATGTCCTCGGCACCCATGCCGAGGTCGGCGGCGCGTTCATGCTCGCCCAGGTTGTCCAGCTCGACATACAGGCGCACCAGGTGCCCACCCTCGCGCGGCAGCACCATCAGGATGCCCTCGTCCAACGAGCGCACGAAGGATTTCATGCGCCAGTCGGGGAAGTCGGTGACGGCCAGCAGGTCCATCACGCCCCAGGCCTGGTGTGCCGCATCGCCGTGCAGCGCCCCGCCGATGGCGCTGCGCACGGCCGAGCGCGCGCCGTCGCAGCCGATCACGTAGTTGGCGCGCACCGTGGCGGTCTGGCCCTCGCGGCCGGGCGCAGTGTGTTCCAGCGTGACGGTGACAGGGTATTCGGCGGCGCCGGGGTCGACCACCAGGCCGGCCACCTTCAGGCCGTAGTCCGGCTCCAGCCGGCTGGGTGAATTGCGCATGATGTCAAGGAACATGTCGTGCACACGTGCCTGGTTGATCAGCACATGCGGCATCTCGGAGGTGCCGTTGGGCACGTCTTGCACGCGGGCGACCCGGGCCAGGGCAGCGTCCGCGCCCGGCGCCCAGAACGTGGTCTCGTTGATCCACACCGCCTCGCGTTTGACCTTCTCAGCGAAGCCGAAGGCCTGGAACATTTCCATCGAGCGCACGCTGATGCCGTCGGCCTGGCCCTTTTCCATCGGCCACAGCTTGGGTTCGACCAGCAGGGTGCGGATCTGCGGTACCCCGGCGAGTTGGGCAGCCAGGCACAGGCCCGCCGGCCCCGAGCCGGCGATCAGCACGTCCACCGTTTCGGGCAACGGGTCGCCCGCGCGGCGGTGGCCTGGAGCCGCTGGATGAACATCGGGATCGCCGGCTTTGAAGCCGTTGAGGTGGTACTGCATGGTGTCTCCTTCAGGCCTTGGTTTGCATCAGTAAGTTTGCATATGATATGTATACATATTACAATCGTCAAGTGCATCGGTAGCAGATGAAGGGCAAGGATGAACAGGATCGAGATGGCCGGGCACCTGATCCGGCGGCTGCATCAGCAGTCGACGCAAGTCTTTCAGGCCCGGTCGCAGGCTGCGGGCCTCGACCTGACCTCGGTGCAGTTTGCCGCGCTGGACGCCATTGCCTGGCAGCCCGGCATCGACCAGGCCAGCCTGGCCGCGACCATCAGCTTCGACCGCGCCACGATCGGCGGGGTGATCGACCGACTGGAACACAAGGGTCTGGTGCAGCGAGTGGTCAGCGCGCAGGACCGGCGGGCGCGCCAGTTGCACCTGACGCCCGAGGGCGAACAACTGCTGGCCGCCAGCCGCCCGGTGGTGGAAGCCCTGCAGGCCGAGATCCTGGCGCCGCTGTCACCCGCGGAGCGCACCGCCTTCCTGGCGCTGGCGCAAAAGGCGCTCGGCCTGGGCTGAGGCCGCGTCCGCGGAGCGGGACGCGCGGCGCAGCTCATCGTGGGTGCCGCGGCAGGTCGGTGCCGGCCTGCTGGCGTTCGATCAGCCGCAGCATCGTGGCCAGCGTGATCGACTTGAAGGTGGCCTTCGCGTTCTCGTCGATTTCAGACAGCACCAAGCCCAGCGCGGCTTCCACCGGCCCCGACTGCGGGGCTGCCGTCGCGGCAGCCCCGTTGCCGAGATCCTCGAACATCTGGATGATGTCCATCAGCGTCAGGCGCTTGGCGTTGCCGATGAAGCGGTAGCCGCCGCCGGCGCCGCGCACCGAAGCCAGGATGCCCGAACGGGCCAGTTCGGCCAGCACCTTGGCCAGGTGGTGCGCCGAGATGTCGTACTTCTCGGCGATCTCGGCCGCGGCGATATGGCGCTCGGGCGTGCGTGCGAACTCGAGCACGCTGTACAGCGCCAGCGAGGTGTTCTTCTGCAGTTTCATGGCGGCGTCGCGGGTGAGGCGGCGTGCGCGGCTTCAGGGATCAAGGTCCATCTCCAGGGCGATCAGCGGCCCGGCCATCATGCCCTGGGCGCGGAAGAACGACAGGATCAGTGTGTTCTCCAGCGCCACGATGGTACGCAGCTTGCGCACGCCGATGCGCTGGAAGCGTGCGCTGATGGCCTGCAGCAACTGCGTGCCCACGCCGCCCAGCCGTGCCTGCGGGTCGACGTCGATGGCGAAGACCCAGCCGCACGGCGGCGAGCCGAACTCCCAGTCGCGCACCTCGCCGATGACGAAGCCGACGACGCGGCCGCCCACCAGCGCCACCAGGAACTGCTGCTCGTCGTGCTGGCCGCTGCCGTAGCGCCGGTACACCGACAACCAGTACTTGCGCTTCTCCAGGCCCGTCACCGTGGCGTCCAGGTCGATGACCCGGTCCAGGTCGCTGCGGCGCACCGCCCGCACCTCGAGCAGGGCCTGTGCGTCAGGGCTTTCCCGAAGGGCTGCGGTGCTTCGTCTGCGCGGCGCGGCCAGGGTTGCGGTGGGCTTCTTCATTCCTTGAACTGGTTCAATCCTATATCGGCATTACGGTACCAAAATGATTCTATCGTCGATGGGCGGCGCGCATCAGCCCCCGGTTTTGCGCATTGGCCATTGTGCAATGTTCCCCGGTTGGACAAGGAGACAGGCATGAGATTCCTCGCATCCGTCCGCACCCTGTGCGCTCAGGGCCTGTTGGCCGGCGCCGCCGGGCTGCTGGCCGCCCAGGGCGCCTGGGCGCAGGAGCCGATCCGCGTTGGCGCCTTCCTGTCGGTCACCGGCCCGGCCGCCTTCCTCGGCGACCCGGAGCTGAAGACGCTCGAGCTCTACGTCGAGCGCCTCAATGCCGAAGGCGGCGTGCTCGGCCGCAAGCTGCAGCTGGTGGCCTACGACGATGCCGGCGACGCCGAGAAGGCGCGCACCTTCGCCAAGCGGCTGCTCGAGCAGGACAAGGTCGACCTCATCGTCGGCGGCAGCACCACCGGCACGACGATGGCCGTGGTGCCGATGGTCGAGCAGGCCGGCGTGCCCTTCGTCTCGCTGGCCGGCGCGGTGGGCATCGTCGAGCCGGCCAAGAAATGGGTCTTCAAGACGCCGCACACCGACCGCATGGCCTGCGAGAAGATCTTCGTCGATCTGCAGTCGCGCAAGATCAGCAAGGTGGCGCTGATCTCGGGCAGCGGCGGCTTCGACAAGTCGATGCGCGGCGAGTGCCTGAAGGTGGCGCCCAAGTACGGCATCGAGTTCGTCGCCGACGAGACCTACGGCGCCACCGACACCGACATGACCGCGCAGCTGACCAAGATCAAGAGCAGCGGTGCACAGGCGGTGCTCAACGCCGGTTTCGGCCAGGGCCCGGCGATCGTCACGCGCAACTACCGCCAGGTGGGGCTGACGCTGCCGCTGTACCAGTCGCACGGTGTCGCCTCGAAGGAATACATCAAGCTCTCCGGCCCCGCCGCCGACGGCGTGCGCCTGCCCGCTGCGGCGCTGCTGGTGGCCGATCAGCTGCCCGCCGGCGATGCGCAAAAGCCCGTCGTCGTCGGCTACGGCAAGGCCTTCGCCGACAAGTACAAGGCCGATGTCTCCACCTTCGGCGGCCATGCCTACGACGGGCTGATGCTGGCGGTCAACGCCGTCAAGGCGGCCGGCTCCACCGACAAGGCCAAGGTGCGCGACGCGCTCGAGGCCACCAAGGGTTATGTGGGCACCGGCGGCGTGGTCAACATGTCGGCCTCCGACCACATGGGGCTGGACCTGAGCGCATTCCGCATGCTCGAGGTGCGCAACGGCAACTGGGCGCTGGTGAACTGAGCCGATGCGGCCCGCTCGCGCAGCACCATGGGCAGCGCCTGGCTCCAGTTCATTGCCAGCGGGCTGACCGCGGGCGCGATCTACGCGCTCGTCGCGCTCGGCTTCTCGATCATCTTCAACGCCAGCGGCGCGATCAACTTCGCGCAGGGCGAGTTCGTGATGATCGGCGGCATGAGCGCGGTCACGCTGCTGGCACTCGGCCTGCCGTTGCTCGTGGCGCTGCCGCTGGCGGTGCTGGCGTCGGTGGGGGTGGCGCTGATCATCGAGAAGCTGGCTATCGAGCCGGCGCGCCATGCCGGCACCGTCACGCTGATCATCATCACCATCGGCGTGGCGTTGTTCCTGCGCGGGCTGGCGCAGCTGCTGTGGGGCAAGGGCGTGCACCGGCTGCCGTCGTTTTCGGGCGAGCAGCCGATCGAATGGCTGGGCGCCACGCTGCTGCCGCAAAGCCTGTGGGTGATGGGCGGCGCGGCGCTGGCGGTGGTCGCGTTGAGCACCTTCTACGGGCGCACGCTGCTCGGCAAGGCGATGCGCGCCACCTCCTGCAACCGCATCGCCGCGCAGCTGGTGGGCATCAACACGCGCGGCGTGCTCTTCGCCAGCTTCGGCTTGGCGGCCGGGCTGGGGGCGCTGGGCGGCGTGCTCATCGCGCCGATCGCCTTCACCTCCTACGACGCCGGCATCATGCTCGGCCTGAAGGGTTTTGCCGCGGCCATGCTTGGCGGCCTGGGCAGCTTTGCCGGTGCGGTGCTCGGCGGCGTGGCGCTGGGCCTGCTCGAAGGTCTCGGCGCCGGCTTCGTCTCGTCGGCCTACAAGGACGCGATCGCCTTCGTCGTGATCCTGCTCGTGTTGTTCCTGATGCCGCAGGGCCTGCTCGGTGGACGTGGCAGCGAACGTGTCTGAGGCGCCGCGCGCCGCGCTGCCCAGCTGGTGGGCGCGCCCGCGCAGCGGCGGGTTGCTGCTGCTGGCAGCGGTGGTCGCGCTGCTGCCACTGGTGCTGGCCAACAACTACTTCTACGAGGTGGCCATCCTGGTGGCGCTGAACGCCACGGTCTGCGTCGGGCTGAACCTGCTGATCGGCTACGCCGGGCAGATCAGCCTGGGCCATGCCGGTTTCTTTGCGCTGGGCGGCTACGGCAGCGCGATCCTGGCCACGCACTACGGGCTGCCGCCGTGGTTGTCGCTGCCGCTGGCCTGCGCCGGCACGGCGCTGCTGGCGCTGCTGATCGGGCGGCCCACGCTGCGCCTGAAGGGCCACACGCTGGCGATGGCGACGCTGGGCCTGGGCGTGATCATCGCCATCGTCATCACCACCGAGGACCGCCTCACCGGCGGGCCCGACGGCATGTCGGTGCCGCCCCTGGTGCTGTTCGGCTGGACGGTGGCCGGCGAACGCACCTGGTACTGGATCTCGGGCGCGGTGCTGCTGGCCACGGTGTGGCTGGCCTTCAACCTGATCGAGTCGCCGCGCGGGCGCGCGCTGCGTGCGCTGCACGGCTCGGAGGTGGCGGCGCAGACGCTGGGCATCGACAGCGGCCGCGCCAAGTTGCAGGTCTTCGTGCTGTCGGCGCTGGTCGCCGCGCTGGCCGGCGCGCTGATGGCGCATTACACCGGCTTCATCACCCCGGCCAAGGCCTCGTTCCTGCATTCGGTGGAGCTGGTCATCATGGTCGTGTTCGGCGGCATGGCGTCGGTCTTCGGCGCGGTGGTCGGCGCGGCCGTGCTGACCATGCTGCCGCAGCTGCTGACGGTGCTGAAGGACTACGAGATGATGGTCTTCGGCGCGGTGCTGATCGCCACCATGGTGTTCTTCCCGCAGGGCGTGGTGCCGACGCTGGCGCGGTGGTGGGCCCGGAGGTCGGCATGACACTGCTCGCGGTACAGGGGCTGGGCAAGGCCTTCGGTGGCGTGCACGCCAACCAGGACGTGAGCCTGGCGGTGCGCGCCGGCACGGTGCACTCGATCATCGGCCCCAACGGCGCCGGCAAGACCAGCCTGATCAACATGCTCAGCGGCGTCTACCGGCCCGACGCCGGCAGCATCCGCCTGGACGGCGCCGAGCTCGCCGGGCTGCCGACCCACCGCTTCGCTGCCGCCGGCATCGGCCGCACCTTCCAGAACCTGCAGGTGTTCTTCAACATGACGGCGCTGGAGAACGTAATGACCGGCCGCCACCTGCGCGAGCCGGGTTCGCTGCTCGCCTCGCTGCTGCGTCTGCCCAGCCTGGTGCGTGCCGAGGCCGCGTGCCGCGACGCCGCGCAGCGGCTGCTGCGCGCTGTGGGACTGGCGGCATGGGAGGATGCGGCCGCCGACGCCATGCCCTACGGCGCGCTCAAGCGGCTGGAGATCGCACGCGCGCTGGCGGCCGAGCCGAAGCTGTTGCTGCTCGACGAGCCGGCCGCCGGCCTCAACGCCACCGAGGCGCACGACATCGACGCGCTCATCAAGCGGCTGGCCGCCGAAGGCACGACGGTGGTGCTGGTCGAGCACAACATGAAGCTGGTGATGGGCGTGTCCGACCGCGTCACGGTGCTCGACCGCGGCCGCGTGCTGGCCGACGGCACGCCCGACGAGGTGAGCCGCGACCCGCAGGTCATCGAGGCCTACCTCGGCGCGGCCGACGACACCGCGGGAGCTGCGCATGCTCGAGGTTGAACGCCTGGAAAGCCGCTACGGCCGCATCCCGGCATTGTCCGGGGTGAGTCTGAACGTGGCCCAGGGCGAGTTGGTGGCGCTGGTCGGCGCCAACGGCGCGGGCAAGACCACGCTGTTGAAGGCGTTGTCCGGCGTGCAGCCGGTGCATGGCGGGCACATCCGCTTCGACGGCCAGGACATCGGCGCACGGCACGCGCGCCAGCGGGTGCAGATGGGCATCGTGCAGGTGCCCGAAGGCCGCCAGGTGTTCGCGCCGATGACGGTGCAGGACAACCTCGAGCTCGGCAGCTTTGCGCGCGGCAGCAAGCACACGCTCGATCGCGTGTACGCGCTGTTCCCGGTGCTGCACGACAAGCGCCAGCAGCTCGCCGGCAACCTGTCGGGCGGCCAGCAGCAGATGCTGGCCATCGGCCGCGCGCTGATGGGCGATCCGAAACTGCTGCTGCTCGACGAGCCAAGCATGGGCTTGGCGCCGCGGCTGGTGGCGGAGATCTTCGCGCAGGTGGCCGGCCTGAAAGCGCAGGGCACGACGATCCTGCTCGTCGACCAGAACGCGCGGGCCGCACTGGCCATCGCCGACCGCGGCTACGTCATGGAAAGCGGCCGCATCGTGCTCGACGGCGCGGCCCGGCAACTGCTGCACGACCCGCAGGTGCAGCAGGCCTACATGGGTTTGTAAACAGGACCAAGGAACGATGATGAAAAGCAGCCTGCAAGCCGGCCTCAGCGCCGAATCCACCTTCACCGTCGAGCGCGAGCGCACCATCGACTTCATGGGCGAAGCGGCGCGCGTCTATGCCACGCCGATGCTCGTGCGCGACATCGAGATCGCCTGCCGCAACCTGCTGCTCGCGCATCTCGATGCTGGCGAGGATTCGGTGGGCACGCGCGTCGAGGTCGACCACATCGCCGCCACGCTGCTCGGCATGAGCGTGACGCTGAACGTGCGCGTGGCCGAGGTCAACGGCCGCGCCGTGAGCTTCGAGGTCGAGGGCCGCGACGCGGTGGAGCCGATCGTGCGCGGCAAGCACTCGCGTTTCGTCGTCGATGTCGCCAAGACCGGCCAACGCCTCGCGGCGAAGGCCGAGAAGGCACGCGCCGTCGGCTGAGCAGCGGCACACACGCGATGAGCGCCACCCCCAGCACCGCCACGCGCTCCGAGCGCGTGCCGACCTACTGCTACCAGTGCGTGGCCGGCCCCGACCTGCTCACCGTGCGCGTGCAGGACGGCGTGGCCACCGAGGTCGAGCCCAACTTCTGCGCATCCAAGGTGCACCCGGGTGGCGGCAAGGTCTGCGTCAAGGCCTACGGCCTGGTGCAGAAGACCTACAACCCGAACCGGGTGCTCACGCCGATGAAGCGCAGCAACCCGAAGAAGGGCCGCGACGAAGACCCGGGTTTCGTGCCCATCGGCTGGGACGAGGCCTTCGAGCTGATCGCCGAGCGGCTGAATCGCATCCGCGCCGAAGGGTTGACCGATGCCAGCGGCTACCCCAGGCTGGCGGCCAGCTTCGGCGGCGGCGGCACGCCGCAGTTCTACATGGGCACCTTCCCGGCCTTCCTGGCGGCCTGGGGTCCGGTGGACATGGGTTTCGGCTCGGGGCAGGGCGTCAAGTGCGACCACTCCGAGCACCTGTACGGTGAGTTCTGGCACCGTGCCTTCATCGTCGCCGCCGACACGCCGACGACGCGCTACCTGATCTCCTGCGGCTCCAACATCGAGGCCTCGGGCGGCGTGGCCGGCGTGTGGCGCCACGCCAATGCGCGCGTGCGCGGCATGAAGCGCGTGCAGGTCGAGCCGCACCTGTCGGTGACCGGCGCGTGCTCGGCGCAATGGGTGCCGATCAAGCCCAAGACCGACCCGGCCTTCCTGTACGCGCTGATCCACGTGATGCTGCACGAGATGCCGCGCGAGCGGCTCGACCTGCCCTTCCTGAAGCAGCGCACCGCATCGCCTTACCTGGTCGGGCCGAACGGCTACTACCTGCGCGACCGCGCCACGCGCAAGCCGCTGGTGTGGGACGCCGCCCGCGGCGCGGCCTGCGTGCACGACACCCCCGGCATCGACGAGGCGCTGCACGCACAGGTGCAAGTCGATGCCATCGAAATCGGCGCCGACGGCGAAGTGCTGGCCGACGGTGTGCTGCCGGGCAGCACCGGCTTCGACCGGCTGTTCGAGCACATGCGGCCCTATTCGCCGGAATGGGCGGCCGGCGTTTGCGACGTGCCGGCGGCGACGATGCGCCGGATCGCGCACGAATACATCGAACATGCCTGCGTCGGCCAGACGATCGAGATCGACGGCCACACCTTGCCTTACCGCCCGGTGGCGGTGACGCTGGGCAAGACCGTCAACAACGGTTGGGGCGGATACGAATGCTGCTGGGCACGCACGTTGCTGGCCTGCCTGGTGGGCGCGCTGGAAGTGCCCGGCGGCACGCTCGGCACCACGGTGCGGCTGGTGCGGCCGATGTCCGAGCGGCACGACAGCGCGGTGCCTGGCCCCGACGGCTTCATGGCCTACCCGATGAACCCGACCGACAAGGCGACATGGTCGCCGCGGCCGAACATCCGCAACGCCTACAAGACGATGGTGCCGCTGGTCGGCAACGGCGCATGGAGCCAGGCGCTCGGGCCGACGCACTTCTCGTGGATGTTCCTCGACGGCACGCCGAAAGGCCTGCCCACTGTGACCTTTCCCGATGTGTGGTTCGTCTACCGCACCAACCCGGCGATCTCGTTCTGGGACACCGCCGCCTTGGGCGACAAGATCGCGCGCTTCCCCTTCGTCGTGGCGATGGCCTACACGATGGACGAGACGAACCACTACGCCGACGTGCTGCTGCCCGACGCCACCGACCTGGAAGGCCTGCAGCTGATCCGCATCGGCGGCACCAAATACGTCGAGCAGTTCTGGGACCAGCAGGGCTTCGCGCTGCGCCAGCCGGTGGTGGCGATGCGCGGCCAGGCACGCGACTTCACCGACATCGCCACCGAACTGGCGCGCCGCACCGGCGTGCTCGACAAGTACAACGCCGCCATCAACCGCGGTGCCGGCGGCGTGCCGCTGAAGAGTGCGCACGGCGACTTCTCGCTGCCCACGGCGCAAGCCCACACGCGCGAGCAGATCTGGGACGCGGTGTGCCGCGCGGCCAGCGCCGAGCTCAGTGATGGTGCTGAGACGCACGGGCTGGACTGGTGGAAGGAGAAGGGCCTGGCCACCAAGCCGTTTGCGCGCCTGCAGTGGTACCTGTACCCGACGATGGTCGAGCGTGGCCTGCGCTTCGAGCTGCCCTATCAGGAGCGGCTGCAGCGCATCGGCGCCGAACTCGGCCGCCGCCTGCACGAGCACGACATGCACTGGTGGGACAAGCAGATGGCCGAGTACCAGGCGCTGCCGGCGTGGAAGGACTTCCCCGCGCTGTGGGAAGGCATCGTCACTGGCGCCGGCGCCAAGGCCGGCGACTACCCGTTCTGGCTGCTCACCGCGCGCAGCATGCAGTACGCCTGGGGCGGCAACGTCGGCGTGCAGATGATCCGCGAGGTGGCCGACAACGTGGCCGGGCACCGCGGCGTGATCATCCACAGCGGCGCGGCGGAAAAGCTCGGCATCGCCGACGGCGACCCGATCGACATCGCCACGCCCAAGCGCAGCGTGCGCGCTCGTGCCGTGCTGCGCCAGGGCATCCGGCCCGACACGCTGTTGCTGATCGGCCAGTTCGACCACTGGAAGACGCCGCTGGCCAAGGATTTCGGCGTGCCCAGCCTGAACGCGCTGGCCACGATGTCGATGGACCTGACCGACGCCACCGGATCGAGCGCCGACATCGTGCGCGTCGCCGTGCGAAAGGGCTGCTCATGACACGGTGGGCGATGGTCGCGGACTTGCGGCGCTGCGTCGGCTGCCAGACCTGCACCGCGGCGTGCAAACACGCCAACGCCACGCCGCCGGGCGTGCAGTGGCGGCGTGTCATCGACATGGAGTTCGGCGAGTTCCCCGACGTGCAGCGCGCCTTCGTGCCGGTGGGCTGCCAGCACTGCGAGGATCCGCCCTGCATGGAGGTCTGCCCGAGCACCGCGACCAAGAAGCGCGCCGACGGCATCGTCACCATCGACTACGACCTGTGCATCGGCTGCGCCTACTGCGCCGTGGCCTGCCCCTACCAGGCGCGCTACAAGACCGAGCGCGCCAGCTTCGCCTACGGCGCGCCGACCGAGAACGAAAGCCTGCGCCACGACGACGCGCGCCTCGCGGTGGCCACCAAGTGCACCTTCTGCGTCGAGCGCATCGACAGCGGGCTGGAGCGCGGGCTGACCCCGGGCGTCGACCCGGAGGCCACCCCGGCCTGCGTGAACTCGTGCATCGCGCAGGCGCTGGTGTTCGGCGACCGCGACGATCCGCAGAGCAACGTGTCGCAGCTGCTGGCCACGCACAAGCATTTCCGCATGCACGAAGAGCTGGGTACCGGCCCGGGCTTCCACTATGTGTGGGACACGCTGGATGACGATGCCGGTGGCGGGGAGGGCAAGATATGAGCTTCGGCCCCAACCCCTGGCAGCAGACGAGCTGGGACGCACGTGCCGCCGGCAACTTCATCGGCGGCGGGGCGGGCTGCGGGCTGCTCGTCTTCACCTGGCTGGCATCGGTGCAGGACAGCCTGCGCAGCGTGCTGATCGTGCTGGCGCTGGCGTTGGTGTCGCTGGGGCTGTTGTGCGTCTGGGCCGAGATCGGTCGGCCCTGGCGCGCGATCAACGTGATCTTCAATCCGCGCACCTCGTGGATGTCGCGCGAGGCGGCGTTGGCACCGCTTCTGCTGGGCAGTGGTGCGCTGGCGCTGTTCGGCGTGGCCGCGGCGCTGCCGCTGGCGGCCCTGCTGGCCCTGGGCTTCCTCTACTGCCAGGCGCGCATCCTGCAGGCGGCCAAGGGCATCCCGGCGTGGCGCGAGCCGCTGACTGTGCCGCTGCTGGTGGCCACCGGGTTGGCCGAGGGTGCGGGTCTGTACTGGCTGTTCGCGCCCTGGTGGGGACAGGGCACGAACCTGTTGTGGCTGGGCTTCGGCGCGCTGCTGGCCTTGCGCTTCGTGCTCGGCGTGGGGTGGTACCGGCGCCTGGCCAGGCAGTTGCGACCGCGCGCGCTGCGGGCCGTCAACCAGGCCGGGCATGCCTTCAATGCCGGCAGCCTGCTGCCGCTGGCGATCGTGCTGGGGGTGTGGGCCACGCCGCTGGCGCCGGGCTGGTCGGCCGCACTGCAGGCACTGGCCGGCGTACTGGCCGCGTTGGGAGGCGCCGCCTTCAAGTTCATGCTGGTCACACGCGCCGGCTTCAACCAAGGCTTCGCATTGCCGCACCTGCCGGTGCGCGGCGTGCGCCGCTGAGCTTCTTGCCGGGAGGGTGCAGCATGGTGGCCTACGTCGACACCGCGATCGCAGCCGGCCACAGGGCGCCGGGCCTGCACCCCGACGTGGAAGCGATGCCGCGCGAGACACTCGAGGCGCTGCAGCTGCAGCGCCTGCAGGCGAGCTTGTGCAATGCCTGGGAGCAGGTTCCCTGGCAGCGCGCGCGGCTGCGCGCGGCGGGCCTGTCGGACCCCCGGGAGTTGCGCAGCCTGGCCGACCTGCAGCGCCTGCCCCTCATGGTGAAGAGCGACCTGCGCGATCACTACCCCTTCGGCCTGTTCGCGCGCCCGGTGGCTGGGTTGGCGCGACTGCATGCGTCGTCGGGAACGACCGGCAAGCCCACGGTGGTCGGCTACACGCGCGCCGATCTCGACACCTGGGCCGAGCTGATGGCGCGCACGCTGCACTGTGCCGGCGCGCGCGCCGGCGACGTGATCCACAACGCCTACGGCTACGGCCTGTTCACCGGCGGGCTGGGGGCGCACTACGGCGCCGAGCGCCTGGGTGGCGTGGTCGTGCCGGTGTCGGGCGGCTCGACCGAGCGGCAGGTGGCGCTGATCGTCGACTTCGGTGCGCGCGTGCTGTGCGCCACGCCAAGCTACGCGCTGGCCATCGCCGAGGTGGCCGAACAGCAGGGTGTGGACCTGCGCAAGAGCGCGCTGCGCGTGGGTGTATTCGGGGCCGAGCCGTGGAGCGAGACGATGCGCGGCGAGCTTCAGGAGCGCATGGGCCTGCAGGCGCTGGACAACTACGGCCTGTCCGAGATCATGGGCCCGGGCGTGGCGGTCGAATGCCCGCAGCAGGACGGCATGCACGGCTGGGAGGATCACTTCTTGTTCGAGGTGATCGACCCCGACACGTTGTTGCCCGTGGCCGAGGGGCAGGTCGGCGAACTGGTCATCAGCACGTTGACGAAGCAGGCGCTGCCGATGCTGCGCTACCGTACGCGCGACATGACGCGCATCACCAAGGCGCCCTGTGCCTGTGGCCGCACGCACCTGCGCATGCTGCGCGTGGCCGGGCGCAGCGACGACATGCTGATCGTGCGCGGCGTCAACGTCTATCCCTCTCAGATCGAGGCGGTGCTGGTCGGCCGCCCGGGCATCGCGCCGCACTACCAGCTGGTGCTGGAGCGCCATGGCGCGCTCGACCAGGTGCGGCTCGAGGTCGAAGCCCTGCCGGCGGTGGCGCAAGCCGACTATGCGCGGCTGGCTGCCGATGTGGCCCATCACATCAAGTCGCTGATCGGCGTCAGCACCGAGGTCTGCGTGCTGGCGCCGGGCTCGGTGGAACGCTCCCAGGGCAAGGCCGTGCGGGTGCGCGACCTGCGTGCCAAATCCGTGCCGGTGCCGTGACCCGCTGGCAGGTCGCCTGCTGCCACATCCATCCTTGCAGCGGCCGTTCGAAGACTCCCTGTACGGCTGGGCAGAGGTTTGCATGGGCCTTGGCAGGGATGGCGCAGACGCAGGCCGGACGCCATAATCTCGCTGCCAACGAGAGAAATCGGGCTGATCTCACGGCGTCGATGGTGGGCGCGAACACAAACGCCTTCATCGTCTGCGGTCACGCCTTGGCACGCCGGCAGTGACCGCACTTGCCCGCCGGCCCGCATGGGAGGTGGCCCGTGCCTACTGTCGTCGCGGTTCACGGCATCGCTCAGCAGAACAAGGGTCCGCAGGTGCTCGCCACCGAGTGGGGTCCCGCCCTTCGAGACGGTGTCCGGCAGTCGGGCGTCGAGCTCGACCCGCAGGATCTGGCCTGCGCCTTCTACGGCGGTCTCTATCGTCCAGCGGGGTCGGTGCGCGCGGCCGGTGACCCCTGCTACCGGCCCTCCGACCTGAGCGACGACGAGTCGGAGCTTCTGTTGCTGCTCTGGCAAGAAGCGGCCCGCGTCGAACCCGAGCGGGTGACGGCGCCGGACGCGAAGGTTCGGGCCGCGACGCCGGGTTCGGTGCAGGTGGCGCTTCGCGTGCTGGCCCACTCGCGCTTTTTCGCGGGTCTGGCCGAGCGCGCCTTCATCGGGGCGCTCAAGCAGGTGCGCCTGTATCTGAAGGATCCGGAGATTCGCGTGGCCGCGCGCGCGGCGGTCGACGCGGCCGTCACCGAGCAAACGCGTGTGCTCGTGGCGCATTCGCTCGGCTCCGTGGTCACTTACGAAGCGCTCCATCAATACGGCGCAACGCCTCGCTGGGCCAACATTCGCACGCTCGTCACGCTCGGTTCGCCGCTCGGCATTCCCAACTTGATCTTTCACGCACTCGATCCCGAGCCGCAGAACGGGCGAGGCGCCTGGCCGGGTCGGATCGAGCATTGGACCAACATCTCGGACGACGGCGACGTGGTGGCGCTCGTGAAGAAGCTCGGTCCGCTGTTCGGCGATGCGCTCGTCGACATGCGTGTGGTCAACGGGGCCACGGCGCATGATGTGATGCCCTACCTCACTGCCGCCGAAACCGGAAGGGCCATCGCCGATGGGCTGCGCTGAGGACGGCACGAGCGCCGGGCGGCGCTACTTCATCGGCATCGGCGTGGGGTCTTACGACGACCCAGAGCTCGACATTCCGAGGGCCGAACCCGACGTCGTCGAAGTCGCGGAGTGGTTCACCCGGCGATCCGGAGTCGCGCACGCTCGCGCGCTCGAGAATCTGGGCAAGAGCCCATGCGCGGCGGAGGTCACCCAGTCGCTCAGGGACTTTCTCGACGGGCTCGACGCCAGCGACGTCGTGGTCATCTACATCGCCTGCCACGGCGAGCTCGATGGCGCCCGGGCGCATCTGTTCGGTCGCGATACGCCGAGAACGAAACTCGCGGGCCGATCGATCGACGCGAGCACCTTCGGCACCATCCTCGGGCAGGGCAAGCCCCACAACATCCTGCTGATCATCGACGCGTGTGTCGCAGGCCGCCTCGGCAGCGTGATCCAACGGGCCGCGGAGGATGCGTCGGATGCCGACAACAGCCGCGACCCGCATCGTCCATTTGCCCAGGTGCTCGTGTCGAGCACCTTCGGTCGCGATCTCGCCTACGACGGGCGCTTCGCGAAGGCCTTCCTGCGTGCCGTCAGCGACGAGCGCTGGACCGGGACGACCAGCCGCTGGATCGACATCGACCATCTGATCCGCGGCCTCAACGAGGAGCTCAGGGACATCCGGAGCGCGCAGATCGCCGAGCGGCGCGTCTGGGGCCCGGGGGCCGCCGAACTGATCCCGAACCCGAACCTCGCATCGTGCCGGCTCGGGCAGTTGATCGCGGACGAGGAGTTCCATGCCCACTTCGATCCGTCGGCGCGCGGCGTCGCGCGCGGCGAGGCCGGAACCTTCTTCACCGGCCGTGAGCGTGAGCTTCAGCGCATCGTGCGCTGGCTCGGTGAGGCTGCGCACTCAGGTGGCGAGGCTGCAGCCGCGGCGCTCGCAGCGGACTTCCCGCTGCTGGTGATCACGGGCTCGCCCGGCTGCGGCAAGTCGGCGCTGCTGTCCCGCATCGCCGTGCTCGCAGATTCCGCGCACCGGCCCGGCGACGACGCGCTCGACGCGCTGGCCGACGGGACCGTGCCGCCCGCGGGTGCGCTCGACGCGGTGGTCTGGTGCCACAACAAGACCGAGCGACAGATCATCGAGGAGATCGCGGCTGCGCTCGGCGGCAGCGCGTCCACGCCCGACGCGCTGCTGCGACTCGCGGCGCAACGCCGGGCGACGATCGCGATCGATGCGCTCGACGAGACACAAGAGGGTCTGGCGCGACAGGTGGCGAGTCGCGTGCTGCGGCCGTTGGCCGAGCAGGCCCATGTTCGCCTGCTCGTTGCGACGCGCCGCCGTCCCGTGCGCGACGGCGCGGGTGGTGACGCCGATCTGCTCGATCACCTCGGTGCGGGAGCCGGCTCGGTGATCGATCTCGACCAGTCGCCCGAGACTCGGCAGGACCTGCGCGACTACGTCGCGGCGCGCATCCGCGCCATCGCCGCCCCGGTCGGCGCCGGGCGAGGCGCCGCCGAGGCGGGCACGTCGGATCAAAGCGTCGCCGGCATCACCCCAAGCGCCGATATCGCCGCGCTCGCCGAGCAAATCGCGGAGGCCGCCGGCCGTTCCTTCCTCGTCGCGGCCATCGCCGCGCGCTCGGCTGCAGCGGGCAAGCTCGCCCGCCGCGATGGACGCTACGTGCTGCCCACCGAGGTCGGCGAGGCCTTGGCCGGCTACATCCACGCGCTGCCGGATCCCATCAAGGCGCGTGGGCTGCTGCGGCCGCTGGCCTGGTCGCAGGGAGCGGGCTTGCCGTGGGGCACGCTTTGGCCGAGGCTTGCCACGGCGCTGGCACGCGTCGCCGACACGCCGGACACGAGCTTCGACGACCACGATGTGCGCACGCTGCTCGATCAATCCGGTGACCTGGTGGTCGAATCCGTCGAATCCGGGCAGCCGGTCTACCGGCTGTTCCATGAAGCGCTGGCCGAGCATCTGCGCGCCGACACGAACGCGCGGCGCAGCCACGATGCGCTCGCGGGCGCGATGCTCGCACTCTGCGAAGGACGGCCCTGGCACCAGGTGCCGCGCTACATCACGGTCAACCTGCCGCGGCATCTGCTCGGCGCCGGCCGCATGGACGCGCTGGTGGCGCTGTTGACGGATCCGACCTGGGACCGGTTCCTGCGCCAAGAGAGCGCTGACCCCCTCGCCGCCGTCGCCGTCGCGGACGCGGCGATCGAGCGCTTGCTCGCCGACTCGCCGACCGACCTGCGCGCGGTGGCGCTGTGCATCGTGCACAGCCGCGCGATGACGACGGCGGCGCCGTTGATCCTCGACGTCATCGCACGCAGCGGCCAGCGCGCCCGCGCCGAGATGATGGCCAACAACCTTGCATACGCACCCGATCGCATGCTGGCCTATCGCCTGCTGTGTGCGGGTTACGCGCGCGAGCGCGATGCGGCGGCCGCGCGCCGCTGCTTCGAGGAGGTCGATCGCTCGGCGGTGGCCATGCCGCCGACGCATCGGCCGATGGCCTGGTGTTGGGTCGCCGAGGCGGCGCGCGACGCTGGCCTTGATGAGCGGGCCCGCGACGCGGCGAGGGCCGCCGTGAGCGAGGCGCTTTCGATCGAGGGCGACGGATGGGGTCTGCCGAACGGCTGCTTCTGGGCAGCGCGCGCCTGCGATCTCGCGGGGTGGGAGCCGGGTGCCGAACAGGTGCGCAAGGCGCTCGATGCGCTCGACGACGGCATGGTGCGCCGCAATCAGGCGCTGCAGGCCGCGAGCGCGGCGCGGCATCGCGCGTTCCTCGAGCAGCGCCACGTTGAGTACCTGGGTGGGGCGCGTTACCCGGGCGGCATGATTCGCGACGGCAACATCGCACTGGCACTGGCCGACGCGGGCATGCATGACGAGGCAAAGCTCGTCCTGGACGCGCTGGGCCGTGGCGCGCCCGAGGGCGAGGCGGACTCATGCAAGCGCTGGGCCTGGGCGCTCGCGCTCGTCGGGCGCATGGACCGGGCCATCGAAGCGATCGCGTCGATGGACGGCCCGATCGAGAAGAGCAAGGCCATCGCGAGGGTCGCCACGGTCGCGGTCGCGGCCGCCAACAAGCCCGGCGACGAGAAGACCGAGGAAGCCAAGGTGGCGCTGGGCGCGTTGGTGGCTCTCGTGAGGCCGCTGCTCGGCGGCTTCGAGCCGCGGTCGCAGGCGCGCTTGATCCATGTGCTGTGGATGGCCGGCGAGCGGGCCGAGGCGCTCGCGCTTGCCGAGCAGGCCATTGCCGCGGGTCACACGACGAGCGTGATGGCGGACCCGCGGGACGGTATCGGCCAGAACGAAGCGACCGCGCCGGCCGCGACCGAAATGCAGGCGTTGAAGACGGACCGGCGCGAGACGGTCAGCAGCATCGTGCTTGTCGCCGACGAGCAGTGGAGCCGCGAGGCCGAATCCGCGGCGAGCCGTGGCGAGCTCGAGCTCGCGCGGACGCAGCTGGACAAGATCGCCGTGCCGCTGTTCCGCGCGCGGGCGCTGGCGGCGATCGCCCGGCGCGAGCCCGATGCCGAGCGCGCGCTCGCCAGCTGGCTGCGCGCGATGGCCAACGCGCGTCGCGCCGGGCGCGGCGCCGTCGACGAGCTCTGGCCGTGCGGCATCGAGCTGCTCCATCGTGCAGGTCGCTCGGAGGAAGCGAAAGCGTTGAACGCCGAGGTCGAGCAGATCGACATCCGCTGGGAGCTCGAGAGCTTCTCGGAACAATACGAGGCGCTGCGCAGAACGATGCCAACCGGTGCCGAGCGCACGCGCCGCATGACGGCGCTGCTGCTGGTGGCCCACCGCTTGGCGCAAACGCATTCTTGGAGCCCTGCGGACATCCATACGGCCTGGGCCTCGAACGAGGACGGCAAGCGCCTGTTCGCGCTCGGGCTGATGCAGGGCGATCCGCAGCTCGCGAATGTCGAAGTGCTTGTGGACGGCATACGTGCGTCGCGCAGCGCATTCGAGCAATACCATGCGTTGCGCGCGGCCGAGGTGGCAGTACTTCGGGGCGAGGATGCAAAGGCGGTGCGCAGTGCGGTGCAGGCAGAGCTTCGCGGCGAGTTGCGCGCCGACGGGATCGATACACGCATCGGGACCGACTCGGATCGATTCAGGACAGCGCAGAGGGTGCTGCGGGCCCTCGAGGACTGAGCTTGGCGTCGCTCGGCGAGAACTCTCCCTTCCCATTGCAAAGCGACTTCAACACGTCACATCCCGAAGACGAGGAGACAACATGCAGGCCCCCTTCTACCCGATCATCTACGTGCGCGGCTATGCCATGACCGAGGGCGAGCGCGACGAGACCGCTGCCGACCCGTTCTGCGGCTTCAACCTGGGCTCGACCGTGTACCGGGCCGCCATCGACAAGGACGTGCCGCCCAAGCGTTTCATCTTCGAATCGCCGGTGTTGCGCCTGTCCAGTGACTTCGGCTACTCCGACGTCTATGAACAAGGCGCCGACATCATGGACGCGGAGTGGCAGCCGCGCGGCGACAAGGCTGGCATCGACGCCAGGTCCATCATCGTCTACCGCTACTACGATGCCGGATCGACGCTGTTCGGCGAAGGCAAGGCGAGCCCGATCGAGGACTATGCGCGCGGCCTGTCGACCTTGATCCTGAAGGTGCGTGACCTGGTCTGCGCCCAGGAAGCCGGCGCGCTGGCGCCGGGAGATTTCCGCTGCTACCTGGTCGCACATTCGATGGGCGGGCTGGTCGTGCGCGGCTTCCTGCAGAACCCTGCGCTGGGCAGTGCCGCTGCCCGCAGGGCGGTCGACAAGGTCTTCACCTACGCCACACCGCACAACGGCATCGACGTCGTCGGGATGAACGTGCCCAGTTGGTTCAGTGCCAACGACATGAGCAACTTCAATCGCAAGCGCATGGCGGACTACCTCAATCTGGAGGCCGCATTCGCAAAGTACGACCGGGTCGACTACGTTCCCGCCGGCGCGTTCCCGCTCGACCGAATCTTCTGCATGGTCGGCACCAACCGCAGCGACTACGAGGCGGGCAAGGGCTTGTCGCGCACCTTCGTCGGCAACGGCAGCGACGGCCTGGTGAAGATCGCCAATGCCTCGGTCTGGGGCCTGGATGCCGAAAACAATGTCACCGGAGCCTCTGCCACGGCCTACGCCTACCGTTCGCACTCGGGCGTCTATGGCATCGTCAACAGTGAAGAGTCGTATCAGAACCTGACGCGATTCCTGTTTGGCGATGTGCGCGTGGACCTCTGGCTGGAGATCGACGAAGTGCGCCTGCCGGCGGAGATCGAGCACGAAGACGTCGATGCCCTTTACCAGTTCGAACTGCAGGCGCGCGCACGCGGCAAGCGCTGGCTGCTGAGTCGCCGCATCGCGGAAGAGGACTCGCCCGCCTGCCGCACGCACAAGCAACTCACCACGCAGGGCGCGGCCGGGGCCCGAAACGTCTACCTCTCCACCGTCTTCCTGGCCAACAGTGCCAAGGTGTCGACCACCGACCGCACCTTGTCCTATGCGATGGACGTACGCATGCGCGTACCGGACTACGAGGTGGAAAGGGCCTTCTGGCCCAACCGGCACTACGAGGGCAGCTACCTCTTTCGCGATTCGCTGACCGTCACCCTGACCCCGGCACTGGCGGCCGGCGGGGAATGGAAGGTCGACTACGGCTGGGAGTCGCAGACCGTGGGTGTCGCCAGCCACAGCCTTTCGTACACGGCATTGAAGGGCGGCAAGCTGCGTCTCGAGGTCGACCTGCCGGCGCCCAACACCAAGCCGGGGGTGGCCGGCAAGGTGGTCTTGATTGCCTCGGCCTGGAACTGAAACGACGGATTTCAGCGGCAGCTTGCTCAGGACGCGCGGGGTCGTACCGTTCGCCGCCAACAGCAGCCGCAGCGCGCAGGCTGCGCACGACCGTGGTCCATGCCCGTCAAGCCACGGGCACCACCGCCGTCGTCTCCAGC
>JAGTRL010000317.1 GCA_018261815.1 Pseudomonadota bacterium | reverse complement strand
CGGGCTGTAATGGTCCGGATAGGGGATGCAACGATCGCCCCGGCTCGAAAGAGCGCTGACTTCCGCGTGGTGGCCTGTCGCGAGACAGATCTGCTCCAACCATCCCGAGGGGACCCGCCCTTCGGGGCTGTCCATTCCTTCGGGACCGGGCGGGCGTAGCTCAATGGCAGAGCTGAGGCTTCCCAAGCCTATGACGAGGGTTCGATTCCCTTCGCCCGCTCCATTCAACGGAGGTTGATATGGACGCAAGCAATTGCGATGTTGCCTCCACCAACTGGACGCACTGGCACGACATACCGTGGCAGCACGCGCATCAGGTGGTCGGAAGGCTGCAGGCAAGAATCGCGAAAGCAGCAAAGGCAGGCGAATGGCGCAATGTCAAACGCTTGCAGAGACTCCTCACCCGCTCCATCAGTGCGAAAGCGCTGGCGGTCAAACGGGTCACCGAGAACCGGGGTCGCAAGACCCCGGGGATCGACCGGCAGACATGGAGTACTCCGGACGATAAGTGGCAGGCGGTCGGCACCTTGCACCACAAGGGCTACAAGCCGAAGCCGATGAGACGGGTCTACATCCCGAAAGCAAATGGTGACCGACGCCCCCTGGGCATCCCGACCATGCGCGACCGGGCCATGCAAGCGCTGCACCTGTTGGCGCTCGATCCGACAGCCGAGACGACCGGCGACACTCACTCCTACGGTTTTCGCCGTGGGCGCTCAACGGCAGATGCAATCGAACAGGTGCGCAATGCGCTGGGACGAAAGCACTCGCCGAAATGGGTGCTGGAGGGAGACATCAAAGGGTGTTACGACAACATCAGTCACGAGTGGCTGCTCGCCCACGTCCCCATGGACAAAGGCGTGCTGAGAAAGTGGCTGAAAGCCGGGTACTTCGAGGGCAATACCCTCTTCCCGACAGAGAGCGGGACACCGCAGGGCGGGATCATCTCGCCCGTTTTATCGAACTTGGCACTGGACGGTCTGCAAAACAAGCTGGCGGGACTTTTCCGCACGGTGCGCGATGCCAGAGCGGCCAAGGTCAACTTCGTGCGCTACGCCGATGACTTCATCATCACCAGCAGTTCGCGAGAGCTGTTGGAAGGGAAGATCAAACCGCTCGTGCAGGAGTTCATGCGCGAGCGCGGGCTTGAACTTTCAGAGAAGAAGACGTTGATCACCCACGTGGACGACGGCTTCGACTTTCTGGGATGGACGGCCCGCTGGCAAGGCGGCATGTTGTTGACGAAACCAGCCAGGAAGAACGTCAAGAACTTTCTGGAGAAGATTCGCGGGACGCTGCGGCAGATGCGCACGGCCAGACAGGAAGACGTGATCGACAAGCTCAACCCGGTCATACGGGGCTGGGCCAACTATCACCGAAGCCAGATGGCAACGCGCACGTTCGCGAAGACCGACCATTTGATCTGGCAGGCGCTGTGGCGCTGGGCTCGCCGCCGGCATCCCAACAAAGGGGAGCGGTGGATCAAGGCCCGGTATTTCCGGCGCATCGCAGGTCGCGATTGGCGGTTCGCGGAGAAGGACAAGGCGCTGTTGACGCTGACGAACTTCCACAAGAAGCGCCACGTCAAGATCGACGGCAGCCGAAATCCGTACAGCCCGGACGACGAGGACTACTTCGACACGCGCCTGGCGCGCAAGATGGAGTCGGACTTGAAAGGGCGCCGGAAGCTGGCGTGGTTGTGGTACTGGCAGGAAGGACTGTGTCCGTGCTGCAACCAGAAGATCACGAAGACGACGGGGTGGCACATCCACCACGTCGTCAAGCGGTCGGAAGGCGGGTCGGAACAGATGAGCAATCTTCAACTGCTCCATCCGAACTGCCATCGGCAACACCACGCCACCGAGTGAGTCAGGGGCACGATCGAAGGCCTCGAAAACTTTGCAGCGGTTGCCCATGCCGGAAACGGTGGGCCACATCAGGCTGCTTGAGCCGGATGCAGGGAAACCTGCCCGTCCGGTTCTTAGGGGAGGGTAGCGCCGCGAGGCGCTATCCTTACCCGACTTTAGACAGGGGTTCGATTCCCCTCACCCGCTCCAGACATGCAAAGTCCTTCCATGACCCCGCCGCTGCATGTACTCTGGGTCGGCGCCGCGGCGCCGGACCTGTCCGCAACGGACTACGGGCCCTTCGACGTCCAATCCTGCGCCTCGCTCGAGCTTGCGGCGCAGGCGCTGCGCGACACTGCCCACGATGCGCTGCTGCTGTGGCTGGCACCCGGCATGGCGGCGGCCCTGGGCGACTGGCAGGCACTGTCGCACGCGGTGCTGGATGCCGCGGTGGTGGTGGTCGCGCCCGACCTGGCGCGGGCGCTGGCCACGGCGCTGACGCAGCGCGGCGTGCAGGATCTGCTGCCGCAGGCCTCGGCCGACCCCGGCACACTGGCCCGCGTGCTGCACCTGGCGGTGGAGCGCAAGCGCCTGGAGCGCGCTGCGCGCAAGGCCTACGCCACCGACCTGTCCACCGGCTTGCCCAACCATGCGCAGCTGCTGGAGCACATGACCCATCTGCTGGCGCTGCGCGAGCGCGAGCCGGCGCCGATGGCGCTGCTGGTGCTGCGCATCGAGGGCCTGTCCACGACCGAACGCACGCTCGGCAGCGAGGCAGCCAACGTGCTGCGCCGCAAGCTGGCGGTGCGGGTGCGCGCCGGGCTGCGCGCCAGCGACGTGGTGGCCTCGATCGGCAACGATGCCTTCGCGGTGCTGCTGGCCTGGATCGACGCGCCCGACGATGCCCTGCGCGTGGCCGGCAAGCTGGCGCTGTCGCTGCAGCAGCCGGTGCGCGTGGCCAGCCAGGACCAGGCCGTCGCGGTGGCCGTGGGCGTGAGCCAGTATCCCGAACATGGCCGGCAGGCCGATGAACTGCTGCGCCGCGCCATCGGCCAGGCTACCGGCAACCCGTCGATGGGCCGCGCCGGCTTCGCCAACCGCGTCGAGCGCGGCGGCTCCAGCGCCGCCAACGACGAGGACTGAGCCTGGACGTGCGAGCCCGGAAGGGCTCGCACGCCTGGCGAAGGCCCGGGTGCGATACAAGCGACCGGGCTGAGCGAGAAAGCCGCCGGCTGCTTGATCATGTCGCCCAGGCACAGGAACTTGATCTCGACGTGGTCGCTGATGCCGTGGTGAGCGCCTTCGCGCCCCAGGCCCGATGGCTTGACGCCGCCGAAGGGCGGCTCGGCGGTGGAGATGACCCCGGTGTTGATGCCGACCATGCCGTACTCCAGCGCCGCGCCGACGCGCAAGATGCGGCCGATGCGCGGCTGTAGAAGTAGCTGGCCAGCCCGAACTCGGTGGCGTTGGCCCTCTCGATGGCCTGGCCTTCAGTCTTGAAGCGGAACACCGGCACCAACGGGCCGAAGGTCTCCTCGCGCGCACAGTGTATGCGGCCTCACCTGGACCGGCACCGTACGCGCGTCGAAGCGCTCGCCGATGCTGCGTTTACGAAAGCCCATGGTGACGACCTGCACCCCCTGAACGAGGGGTTCGGCTGGAGAAGAGTTACGGCGCTTGGTTGACTGCGATCAATTGGCTCGCGCGCCCACCCCATATCGTCCTTCGAAGTCGCAGAGCGGGTAGGTTGATGTCGTTCATCGCGCCTCCAGGCCCGGGACCGCAGCAGACTCCAAGTCGATATCGGGACAACCCACACAAGGAACGAAAGCAATGAGCATGATGACGCAGGGCAAGATACGGCAGACGGGCAACCGCCGTCGCTGGGGCAGCAGGCTGCTGGCGGTGGCAGTCCTCGGACTCGCGGGCTCGGTTCACGCCGGAAAGATCACCTCGGTGCCGTCTGCGTCCGGCGCCCCGGGCTTCGGTGGCTGGAACTTCGGCAACGTGCAGGTGGTGTTGAACGGCGCCGGCAGCTGGTTCGACCCCTTGACCGGTGCCTACAGTTTTGCCGTCGGCTCCGACTTCACCTACCAGGCCAACGTCTTCGACATGGGCAGCCCGGTGTTTGGCAGTCCGGCGATTGGCAGCACGGTGATGGGCATCGTGCTGGCCAAGGACTGGCCGGTGGGCGAGCCCTCAGGCATCAAGATCGTCAACGACGATCCGGGCGCAAAGCAAGGCAAGCCCGCCAACTGCATCATGGCAACGTCCTATCTCAAGGGCTATTACCTGGACTCGGCCGCACCGAAGCAGGTGATCTGCAGCAGCCCGTTCCAGACCCACAAGCGCTTCAAGGTGGCGATGCTGCCCTCCACGGTGGACAACCAGGGTGCCGAGAGTGTCGACCTGGTCTTCAACGTCGAGCCCGATGGCGAGCGCACCTACGAGGTGTTCCAGAAGATCAACAACTGGACCGGCAAGCGCCTGGCAGGCTTCAAGGTCGAGGTGGGTTT
>JAGTRL010000019.1 GCA_018261815.1 Pseudomonadota bacterium | reverse complement strand
CTCGGCCGCGCCCCAGCGCAGCGCCTGCTGGAAGAGGTTGGTCTTCATCTTCAGGTTGCGCCCGGTCATGATGTTGTCGAGCACGCTCATGCCCTTGAAAAGCGCCAGGTTCTGGAAGGTACGGGCGAAGCCCATCTCGGCCACCTGGCGCGAGTTCATGTGGCTGAAGGTCTGGCCGCGGAAGTTGATCGACCCCTGCTGCGGCTGGTACACGCCGTTGATGCAGTTGAGCATGCTGCTCTTGCCGGCACCGTTGGGACCGATGATGGCGCGGATCTCGTGCTCGCGCACGTTGAAGCTGATGTCGGTCAGCGCCTTCACGCCGCCGAAGGCCAGGCTGATGTTCTTGACGTCGAGGATCACCTCGCCGGTGTGGCGCACGCTCATCGGGCTAGGCTGCCTTCCGCAGCGCGGGGAAGACCTTGACGTCCATGATCTTCAACTCGGCGCTGACCGCGCCCTTGCGCCCGTCATCGAAGCTGACCTGTGTCTCGATGAACTGGCTCGTCTTGCCGCCGTACAGCGCGTCGACCAGGATCTGGTAGCGCTCGCCGATGAAGCCGCGCTTGACCTTGCGCGTGCGCGTCAGCTCGCCGTCGTCGGCGTCGAGTTCCTTGTGCAGGATCAGGAAGCGGTGGATCTGGCTGCCGGCCAGCAGCGCATCGGCAGCCAGGTCGGCATTGACCTTCTCGATGCAGTCACGCACCAGCTCGTAGACCTCGGGCTTTTGCGCCAGGTCGGTGTAGCCGGCATAGGGCAGGTTGCGTTTCTCGGCCCAGTTGCCCACCGCTTCCATGTCGATGTTGACGAAGGCACAGGCGCGTTCGCGCTGGTCGCCGAAGGCCACCGCCTCCTTGATGTACGGGAAGAACTTCAGCTTGTTCTCGACGTACTTGGGCGCGAACATCGCGCCGTCGTGCGCGCCGCCCTTGAGCCGGCCCACGTCCTTGGCACGGTCGATGATCTTCAGGTGCCCGCCGGCGTCCAGGAAGCCGGCATCGCCGGTGTGGTACCAGCCGTCGGCCGTCAGCACCTCGGCCGTCGCGGCGGGGTTCTTGTAGTACTCCTTCAGCAGCCCCGGGCTCTTCACCAGGATCTCGCCGTTCTCGGCCAGGCGGATCTCGACGCCGGCTATGGGCACGCCCACCGTGTCGGCCTTGGCCTCGTGATCGGGTTGCAGGCACACGAACACCGCGGTCTCGGTGCTGCCATAGAGCTGCTTCAGGTTGATGCCGATGCTGCGGTAGAAGCTGAACAGATCCGGCCCGATGGCTTCGCCCGCGGTGTAGGCCACGCGCACGCGGCTCATGCCCAGCGAATTGCGCAGCGGCCCATAGATGCACAGGTTGCCCAGGGCGTAGAGCAGCCGGTCCGTCGTGCCCACTGGCTTGCCGTCCATCAGCGCCGGTCCGACCCGCCGCGCCAGCTCCATGCAGCGCTGGAACAACCACTTCTTGAGGCGCCCCGCATCCTCCATGCGGATCATCACCGTCGTCAGCAGGCCTTCGAAGACGCGCGGCGGCGCGAAGTAGTAGGTCGGCCCGATCTCCTTCAGGTCGATGGTCACGGTGCTGGCCGATTCAGGGCAGTTGACCACGTAGCCGCACACCAGCCACTGCGCGTAGCTGAAGATGTTCTGGCCGATCCAGGCCGGCGGCAAGTAGGCCAGCACTTCCTCGTTGGGGCCGAGCTTGTCGAAGCTGGCGCCGGCCTGGGCGCGGTCGATCAGCGTGAAGTGCGTGTGCACCACGCCCTTCGGGTTGCCGGTGGTGCCCGAGGTGAAGAACATCGAAGCAACGTCGCCCGGCTGGCCCAGCGCGACCTGCTCGTCGAAGAACTGCGGGTGCTGGACGTTGTAGGCGCGCCCGGCCTCGACCAGCGCATCCAGCGACTGAAGCCCCGGCGCGTCGTACTTGCGCAGGCCGCGCGGGTCGTCGTACCAGATGCGTGCCAACTGCGGGCAGGACTCGCGCAGTTCGATCATCTTGTCGACCTGCTCCTGGTCCTCGACCACGGCCATCGTGATCTCGGCGTTGTTAATCGGGAAGATGTATTCATTGGCCGCGGCGTCCTGGTACAGCGGCACGGGAACGGCGCCCACCGACTGCGCCGCCAACATGGTCGCGTACAGCCGCGGCCGGTTTTCGGCCACCACCACGATGTGCTGGCCGCGCTGCAGACCGGCCTGCGACAGCCCGCAGGCCAGCTCGCGCACCAGACTGGCCAGACCGGACCACGACAGGCTCTGCCAGATGCCGTACTCCTTCTCGCGCAGCGCCGGGGCGTCCGGGCGTGCCTTTGCATGCTCGAGCATCAGCCGCGGGAAAGTCGTCTGCACCTTGCCTGTCTCCTTTGCCGGCCTGCGGGCCGGTCAGCTGGGGTCGTCACGTCACAACGGACTTTGTCAGGGGCGCACTGTAGTGCGAAGTTTGACGCCAAGTTGTCGTTACGACGACAATCTCGCTGAACGGTTGCTCGGTGTTTTCCCTGAACCTTCAATGAACGCCACCCGCACCCCACCGTCGCAGCGCCTGGTGACGCGCGCCCGGGCGCTGACTGTGGACGAGGCCGCCGGCATTGCCTGGCTAGGCGCACTGCAGCACGACGAGCGCGAGCGCGCCCTGAGCGATCTGAAGGTGGTGCAGGTCAGCGCCGGCGAGTTGCTGTGCCGCGTCGGGCGGCCAGCCACCTACTGGTTCGGCGTCATCGACGGCCTGCTGAAGATGAGCAACGACACCGCGATGGGCATCCCGATCACCTTTACCGGCATCCCGCCGGGCGGCTGGTTTGGCGAAGGCACGGTGATCAAGCGCGAGGCCTACCGCTACAACATCCAGGCGCTGCGCAAGAGCGTGGTCGCGGGCTTGAGCGTCGAGGCCTTCCACTGGCTGATCGAGCGAAGCATCCCCTTCAACCGCTTCATCACCCAGCAGCTGAACGAGCGGCTCGGCCAGTTCATCGGCGCGCGCGAGATCGACCGCATGACCGACGCCGACGGTCGTGTCGCGCGCAGCCTGGCGGCACTGTTCCATCCGGTGCTCTATCCCGGCGTGGGTGGCCTGCTGCGCATCACGCAACTGGAGCTGGGCTACCTGGTCGGGCTGTCGCGGCAGCGTGTCAACGAGGCGCTGCAGGCCTTGCAGGCCGCGGGGCTGATCGCCGTCGAATACGGCGGCGTGCGCGTGCTCGACCTGGAACGGCTGCGCGGATTCGGCCAGTCCTGATCAGGGGTTGCTGACACCCGAGGCCACATGTCCGGCGGGCACGTGGGCCGCGGCCGAGACGACATGCCCGGTCTGGTCGTCGAAGAAGAAATCGGGCTCGAACTCCCGCAGGAACTCGCCCTTGGGCAAACCGCCCAGGAACATGGCTTCGTCGACCTCGATGTGCCAGTCCATCAGCGTGCGCATCGCGCGCTCGTGCGCCGGTGCGCTGCGCGCCGTGACCAGCGCGGTGCGGATGCGCATCGTGGCGGCCGGTTCGCGTTGCAATCGCTGCAGCGCCAGCAGCAGCGGCTTGAAGGGGCCGGCCGGCAGCGGGCGCGACGCGTGTTCGGTCTCGTGCGCGTGGAAGGCGTCGAGTCCGTCGCGCTGGAACACGCGCTCGGCCTCGTCGCCGAACAGCACCGCATCGCCGTCGAAAGCGATGCGCACCTCCTGCGGGTGCGCGCCCGAGGCGCGGGCCGCATGCGGGTACACCCGTGCCGCGGGCACGCCGGCAGCCAGCGCGGCACGCACGTCGGCGTCGTTGGCCGACAGGAACAGGTTGGCGCGCAGCGGCACCAGGTAGCGCCACGGCGGTTGGCCGCGCGTGAACACGCCGCGCTGTACCGCCAGGCCGTAGTGTTGCGCCGAGCGGAACACGCGCAGCCCGGACACCGGGTCGTTGCGCGACAGCATGACCACCTCGACACGCGCGGCGCCGTCGTTGAAGGCCAGCAGCTTGCGCACCAGCGAGAAGGCCACGCCCGGCGGTGCCGGCAGGTCCAGCCGCTGCAGCTGCAGCTGCATGTAGGCCTGGGCGTCACCGGCCTCGAACAGCCGGTTCTCCTCCTCGAAGTCGAACAGCGCGCGCGATGAAATCGCAACGACCAGCTGGCCTTCGAGTGTGGCCGGCATGTGACGCCACCCTAGGGCGCGGCCCAGACCAGCGCGGCCTGCACCACGCCTGCGTTGATCAGGTCCTGCACCAGCGAAGCGGCCAGCGTCACCACCAGGAAGGCGCGCGGCGCGGCACCATGCTGCAGCGTGATGCGCTGCATCACCGACAGCCCCACCGGCATCGCACCCAGGCCGAATCCCATGAAGCCGCCGGCGGCCACCGCACCGTCGCGCGCCACCTGCGAACCCTGCGAGCCGCGCGTGGCGGCGTAGCGCACCAGCGTCACCGCGATCAGCCCGGTCACGATGCATTGCAGCACCACTGCGCTGAGGATCAACCCGGCCGCATTGAGCACCGCCATCAGGTCCAGGCTCATCAGGCTCATCGCCAGGAACAGGCGCAGCGCCACCGTGCCGGCCAGGTCGGCGGTCTCCAGGTCGACGCCGTGCTTCAGCAGGTCGGCCAGGTTGGTGAAGGCCACCGCCGTCAGCAAGCAGGCCAGGAAGGGCGGGATGTTGATGCCGCGGCCAGCCAGCCAGGCCTGCCAGGCCAGCGCGATGCCGATGGTCAGGCTCAGCACCAGCAGCTGGCGCAGCCAGCGGTCGGACGAGGTCCACAGGCCGAACTTCGCGTCGTCCATGTCACTGTGCAGCGTGACTTCGCCGTGCACCGGCGCCTTGGCCGTGCCCGCACCGGGGGCGCGGGCGGCGTGGTCGAGCAGTCGCGTCGCGACCACGCTGCCGAGCACGCCGCCGGCCACCAGGCCCAGCGTGGCGCAGGCCATGCCCACGTCGAAGGCGTTGGGGGCACTGGCGGCCAGTTCCTGCCCGGCCCAGGCGGCAGTCGTGCCGTGGCCCCCCAGGAAGGCAGCGCTGCCCAGAAACACCGCCAACGAAGCCGGCTCGCCGAAGGCCCACGCCACGCCGGCGCCCACCGCGTTCTGTCCGATGGCCAGCAAGCCGATGGCCAGCGACATCAGTGCCACCGCCGCGCCACCGCCGCGCAGTGCGCTCAGCCGCGCGCTCAGCCCCAGCGTGGTGAAGAACACCAGCAGCAGCGCGCTGCGCGTAAGCGTGCCGAAGCTGAACTTCCAGCCCAGCTGCTGCAGCACCAGCAGCAGCACTGCCACCAGAAACCCGCCGACCACCGCCGGTGGGATGGAATAGCGGGCCAGTGTCGGCACGCGTGCGATGACGCCGGTGCCCACAGCGATGGTCAGCAGCGCGACCACCAGGGTCCAGAGTTCGTTGAGGGCGATCGGCTGCATGACCGGCAGGCCCTCAGGCTAGCAGCAGGCCCAGGCCAATGGCCGCAGGCAGAGCCTGGATGAACAGGATCTTGCGGCTGGCGGTGGCCGCGCCGTACAGCCCGGCGACCAGCACGCAGGCCAGGAAGAAGACCTTCACGCCGAAGCCGCCATCGCCCAGGCTCAGGCCCCATAAGAGCCCGGCGGCAAGGAAGCCGTTGTACAGCCCCTGGTTGGCGGCCAGCACCTTGGTGGCCGTGGCGAATTCGCGGGTCTGGCCGAAGGCGCGGCGCCCGGCCGGCTTGTCCCAGAGAAACATCTCCAGCACCAGGATGCACACATGCAGCGCTCCGACCAGGGCGACGACGACATTGGCGGCGGTGGACATGGCGTCTCCCAGGGCGAGCCGGCGCGCCGTGCGCGCGTCAAGGCCCGGGCATGCTACTGCAGGCCCAGTGCGGGCGCCGCCGCCCTCAGTTGGTGAAGCCGATCGGCGCGCGCCGCGCCGCGCTGTCAGGCAGGTCATCCAACGACAGCGTGGACCGGGCCTCGAGCCGGGCATTGCCGAAGGCCGTCATCCAGGCGCGGCGCATCTCGCGCGGCGCCATGCCGCCCAGCCGGTCGAGCACGGCTTCGGGCGGGTCTGGGTCGAAGCGCCGGCCCCAGTCGTGCTCTGCACGGATGCCGTGGTACAGGCGCAGCGCGATCGCACGCGCCGCGTCGCGGTCGGGCGAGCGCACCTCGAACACGTTCATGCGGTTGAGGATCGGCTCGGGGATGGCGCGGTCGTCGTTGGCGGTGGCCACCCAGATGACCTGACTGGCGTCGATCGAGACTTCGGCGAACTCGTCGGTGAAGGTGCCGGCGGTGTCGTGCTCGAGCAGGCCGTACAGCGCGCCCAGCGGGTCGTAGGCATGTTCGCCGCGCGCCTTGTCGATCTCGTCGACCACCATCACCGGATTGGCGTAGGCGCCGTCGACCAGGGTCTCGAAGATCTTGCCCGGGCGCGCGCCCTTCCACTGGCTGGAGGCACCGCTGAGCACCCAGCCGGCGGTCAGCGAACTCATCGAGATGAAGCCCAGGCCCGTACCCAGCAGCTGCGACACGCGCCGCGCGAAATGCGTCTTGCCGATGCCGGGCGGCCCCAGCAGCAGCATCGGCGTGATCTCCAGTCCATCGCGGCTGTCGGTGCACAGCACCAACTGGCGTTTCAGATCATCGAGCACCTCGCTGAAGTTGGGCAGCTCGTCGTACAGGTGGTCCATCGCCGGCAGGCCTGAGGGCTTCACCTGGAAGCGCTCCGGGCCTTTTTCGAGCATGCGTTCGTAGGTGGCGCGCAGCGTCTCATGCTCGCGTGCCGGCAGCTTGTCCAGGCGTTTCTCGACATCGCCGAGGCGGTACACGTTGCGCATCTGAGCGATCGGGATCTGCGCCGGCGCGGCGGCCATCGGAACCAGATCGTTGCCACTGCTCATGTCAGGACCTCCATGCAGGTTGAAGACGCTTGGACGCATTCAAGCAAACAACGTGCCCCTGGCAGATCGGGAATTAACCTGTCATCCCCCCGTTTGCAGGTTCGGCAGCAGCCAGCAGGTGCGAGTGCTACTTGACCCAGGTATTGAGCTGGATGATCGGCAACAGCACCGCCAGCACGATCAGCATCACCACCACGCCCATGACGACGATCAGCAACGGCTCCAGGATGGTGGCCAGGGCCATGGCCCGGCGCTGCACCTCGGCAGACAGCTGGGTCGCGGCGCGGCCCAGCATCGCCGGCAGCTGGCCGGTCTGCTCGCCCAGGCGCGCGAACATCGCCAGCAGCCCGGGGAAGCGTTTCTTCGCCGCCATCGCCGAGGCCAGCGGGGCGCCTTCGCGCACCTGCACCAGCGCATCCATCGCATCGGCGCGCATGGCGCGGTTGCCCAGGGTTTCGGCCGCGGCCTGCAGCGCCTTCAGGATCGGCACGCCGGCGCCCGCCAGCATGGCCAGCGTGCTGGAAAAGCGCGCCGCGTTGTAGCCGCGGGCCAGCCGGCCGACCAGCGGCAGGTTCAGCAGGGCCGCATCGCTGCGCTCGCGAAAGGCCGGGTTGCGGCGCAGCATGACGAAGGCACCGCTGCCGGCCGCGATCAGGCCCAGCATCAGCCAGCCCCAGCTGCGCACGAAGGCACTGATGGCCAGCATCGCGATGGTCAGCGTGGGCAACGCACGCTTCGAACTGGTGAACACCGACGCCACTTGCGGCACCACATAGGTGACCAGGAAGATGACGATGACGATGGCGATCAGCGAGACGATCGCCGGGTAGAGCATCGCGCCCAGCAGCTTGGCGCGCAGGGCCTGGCGTTCCTCCAGGTCGTCGGCCAGCTTCTCCAGCACCAGGCCGAGGGCACCGCTCTGCTCGCCGGCGGCGACCACCGCGCAATAGACCTCGTCGAACTCGCGCGGCGCGCCGGACAACGCGCGCGCGAAGGGCGAGCCGGCGTTGACCTCACTGCGCAGGTGGGCGATCAGCTCGCGCTGGCGCGGGTTCTCGGATTCGTCGGCCAGCGCGGTCAGTGCGCGTTCCAGCGGTAGCCCGGCGCCGACCAGCCCTGCCATCTGCCGCGTCCACACGGCCAGCGAGGTGTTGTCGAAGACGCGGCGCGAGAAGCGGTTGGTCGCGCTCTGCCCGGCACTGCCGCCCTGCACCGGTGTGACGGCCAGCGGCACCAGCGACTGCGCGCGCAACTGCGAGCGCGCGGCCTTGGCGTTCTCCGCCTCGAGCAACCCCGTGCTGGACTTGCCGGCGGCGTCCAGCGCCTCGAACTTAAATGCAGGCATGTCAGGTACCCGAACTCGAAGTGCAGCCGCCTTTGCGCGTCGCCGCCCATTCAAGCGGCAGCCGCGGAACCGGCTTCGCCGGGCCGCTGGCTGCGCCCCCCTGGGGGGGCCGAGCACCGACGAGCGACAGTCCCTGCGGACTGTCGCTCGCAAGCGAGGGCCAGCCGGCATGCTTGCCGGCTGGCGGGCCGAAGGCGCTACGGGGGGGGGCCATTCAATCGCGGGTGACGCTCATCACCTCTTCGGGCGAGGTGATGCCCTCGTCGATGAGGCGCTGGCCGTCCTCGCGCATCGAGCGCAGGCCGGCCGCTTCGGCCGCCAAGAAAAGCTCGCTCTCCGCAGCGCGGTTGTGGATCAGCGCGCGCACCGCATCGTCGGCCACCATCAGCTCGTAGACGCCAGTGCGGCCCTTGTAGCCGGTGTTCAGGCAATGCTCGCAGCCCACCGGGTGCCAGGTACCGCCATCGTCCCGACGGCGGCAGTGCACGCACAGCTTGCGCACCAGCCGCTGTGCCAGCACGCCCAGCAGCGATGAACTCAGCAGGAAGGGCTCGACCCCCATGTCGGTCAGTCGCGTCACCGCGCTGGGTGCGTCGTTGGTGTGCAGCGTGGCCAGCACCAGGTGGCCGGTGAGCGAGGCCTGGATGGCGATGGACGCGGTTTCGTAGTCGCGGATCTCGCCGATCATGATCACGTCCGGGTCCTGGCGCAGGATGGCTCGCAGCGCCTTCGCGAAGCTCAGGTCGATCTTCGGATTGACCTGGGTCTGGCCGATGCCCGGCAGTTCGTATTCGATCGGGTCCTCCACCGTCAGCAGGTTGGTGGTGCTGGTGTCGATGCGGCCCAGCGAGGCGTACAGCGTGGTCGTCTTGCCCGAGCCGGTGGGCCCGGTGACGAGCACGATGCCATGCGGCTGGTGGATCAGTCGGTCGAAGGCGCTGAGCACGTCGCCGCTCATGCCCAGGCCCTCGAGGGTGAAGCGCGATTCGCTCTTGTCCAGCAGGCGCAGCACCGCGCGCTCGCCGTGCGCGCTGGCCAGCGTGGAGACGCGCACGTCGATGGCCCGTCCGCCGATGCGCAGGCTGATGCGCCCGTCCTGCGGCAATCGCTTTTCCGAGATATCGAGTTCGGCCATGATCTTCAGCCGGCTGATCAGCGCCGCGTGCAGCGCACGATTGGGCTGCACCACTTCGCGCAATCTGCCGTCGACGCGAAAGCGCACCGCGCTGGAGCGCTCGTAGGGTTCGATGTGGATGTCGCTGGCGCCATCCTTGACCGCCTGGGTCAGCAACGCGTTGAGCATGCGGATGATCGGTGCATCGTTGCTGGCTTCGAGCAGGTCTTCCACCGCCGGCAGGTCCTGCATCAACCGGCTCAGGTCGACGGCGCTTTCCACCTCGCCGACCACGGTGGCGGCGCTCGACTCGGCGCCGGCATAGGCCACGGCGATGCGGTTGACCAGGGTCGAGGCCGGCTCGCGCTCGAAGCCGTCGACGTCGAACAGCCGATTGACCTCGGACAGCGCCCCTGGCGGCGTGGTCTCGGCCACCCACAGTACCAGCTGAGAGCCGTCGTCCTCAAGCAACAGCGTGTTCGCCTTGGCAAAGGCATAGGGCAGGGGATGGCGCGTGCCCATGCGGCCTCAGTTCGTTGTGGGGGATGGGGCCGAGCCGGCGGGTTCGGCAGGTGGCGGCACGGCGCCGGCCGGTGCCGACGCGGGCCGCGCCGGCAATGGATCCGGCCAGGACAGCGGCCGTGGTACCTCGCCGTTGCGGAATGGCGTGCCCGGCTTGGGCTGCGGCGCCACCGGTGCCACCGGCGCATCGTTGATCGGCATGATCACGCTCTGCCGCGGCTGGCCCACGCCCTGCTGCGCCGCGCGGATCAGGTCGTAGCGGTCCATCGACAGCGCGTTCAGGTCTTCCTGGTTGCGGATGATCATCGGCCGCAGGAAGACCATCAGGTTGCTCTTGGTGCGCGTGCGGCTGTCGGTGCGGAACAGCGGGCCGACCAGCGGGAGGTCGCCGAGGAAGGGCACCTGCTGCACGCTGCCGCCGTATTCGTCCTTCAGCAGCCCGCCGAGCACCATGATCTGGCCGTCGTCGACCACCACCGTGGTCTCGATCGCGCTCTTGTCGGTGGTCAGCCCCTGTGGCGACGAACGGCTCGAGGGCACGACCCGCGAATCCTCCTGGTAGATGACCAGCCGGATCGTGCCGCGCTCGCCGATCTGCGACTTGATGCGCAGCGTCAGGCCCACGTCCTTGCGCTCGATGGTCTGGAACGGGTTGTTCGAGCCCGAGGTGTTGGTCGTGAACGAACCGGTGATGAAGGGCACGTTCTGGCCGACGACGATCTTCGCCTCCTCGTTGTCCAGCGCCACCATGTTCGGCGTGGCCAGGATGTTGGCGTTGGCTTTGGATTCGAGGAAGCGCGCCAGCGCGCCGATGTTCCACAGGTCGCCCACCTTCTGCAGGATGCCGAAGTTCAGGCCGGCCGGAATCGCCAGCGACGCCAGTCCGGTGCGCCCCTGGTTGATGGCGGTCGTGAGATTGACGATATTGTCGGCGCCGGTGTAGTTGGTGCCGCCGACATAGTTGGTGGAACTGTTCTGGTCGCCGGAGATGGCCTGCCACTGGATGCCGATGTCGGCCGCCTTGTCGGCATCGACCTTCACGATCAGCGTCTCGATGTAGATCTGTGCCCTGCGTGAATCGAGCTGGTCGATGACGTTGCGCAGTTGCCGGTACAACGGTTCCGGCGCGGTGATGATGAGCGAGTTGGTCGCCGGGTCGGCCTGGATGAAGCCACCGGTCGAGGGGCTGGCCGATGCCGCGACCGGCGTTGCCGCGGGCGTCGCCGCGCCCGCGGCGTCGGCCACGCGGACCGGTTGCGGCGTTGTCGCGGCGGCCACGCCTCCCGCGCCGCCCGACGTGGCCCCGGATGCGAAGGCTGCGCGCAGCACGGCAGCCAGTTTCACCGCATCGGCATTCTTGAGATACACCACCCATATGTTGCCGGCCGCGTTGCCTCCCTGAGTGGGCTGATCGAGCTTGGTGATGATCGAACGGGCAATGGCCAGTCGCGCCGGGTTGGCCGCGCGCAGGATCAGCGAATTGCTGCGCGCATCGACCAGGACCGTCAGCGCGCCGCCGGCCGAGGGCAGCCCCGGCTGCCCCGGCGACGCGCTGCCGCCGTCGGCCAAGCGCTGCACCATCGGCGCCAAGTCGCTCGCGACCGCATGCTTCAGCGTCACGACATCGGTGTCGCTGCTGGCCGGTTGGTCGAGTGCGGCAATGATCTTGGCGATGCGCTGCAGGTTGTCCGCGTAGTCGGTGATGACCAGCGAGTTGCTGCCCAGGCTGGCGTTGATGGTGTTGTTGGCGCTGATCAGCGGGCGCAGCACGGCGACCAGGTTGTTCGGGCTTTCATGGTTGAGCTGGAAGATCTGCGTGATGATCTGGTCGCCGCGCAGGCCGACTTCACCGACCGACACGCTGCCCGTCTGCAACTTGGCCTCGGCTTCGGGGACCACCTTCAGCAGCCCACCGTTCTCGACCATCGTGAAACCCAGCCCGCGCAGCGCCGACAGGTAGTTGAGATAGGCCTCGCGCACCGTCAGTGGCTGGTCGCTGTACAGCGTCATCGTGCCCTTGACGCGCGGGTCGAGCGCGATCTGGCGCTCGATCATCGTCGACATGGCCCGCGTCACCGCCTCGACGTCGGCATTGACGAAGTTCACCGTGACCGGGGCGCGCGATTTCAGCGCAGGGCTGTGGCCGGCCGGGGCATTGGCGGCACGTGCCCGGGCGGGCGCTTCGGCGCCGGTCTGCGCCTGCAGCGGCTGGCCGCAGGCCAGCATGGCGGCGATTGCCAGGCTGCCCAGCCGCAGCGTCCGGGCTGCTGGGCTCTGCGTCGGCATCGAAGGTCGGCGCTGTGTCATGGTCATCCGATCGAAATAAGGGACAGCGCGCCCTGGCGCCGACCAAAGAAGTTCAGCAAATTGTCCAGTTCCCCTTCGGCACCGGGCGCAGCCCGCGCTTCACCGCGAAAACGGAACTGAGATCCGGTCCACTGGCCCGTACCGCTGAGCAGCAGAGCGCCGTCCAGCGTGCTCAGCGTGAGGGCCGGCGGGCCTGCGTTGACCCCGGAGAGATGCACGCGGTAGCTGCCCAGCCGGTCCAGCGTGGTCAGCGGGGAGGCGACGTTGTTCAGGTCCAGATCGGCCTGGCCGACCAGGTTCCAGCGCCCGGCAGCCGTGTCCACGGTCAGCCCGCTGCTGGACAGGCGCAGCGTGCCAGTGAGTTGCAGCGTGTTCCACGGTGCGCCCAGGCCGGCCAGCCAGGCGGCGGGCCACTCGCCCAGTTGGCCGGAGCCCGGCATCATCTGCACCGACAGCCGGCCCAGACCGGGGCGCAGAAGCAGCACCAGTTCTTCGTTGATGCAGCAGGGCTGGCGCACGCGCAGTTCTAGCGCCAGACCGCGCAACCCGATCTTCCAACTGGTGCGGCCTGGCAGCATGGTTGCGCTGCGGCTGTCCAGCCCGCCAGTCAGCACCGGCATGGCGCTGCCGTTCCAGACCGTGCCACGGGCATCCGCAAGAAGCAGCCTGTGCTGGGTGCGCGCGGCAACGGCATCGGCCAGCCACGTGGCCGGCGCAAAGGCGATCAGGGCCACGACGCCACCAAAGACCAACCCCGCCCAGCCCCAGCGCGCGACAGCCTTGCGCGTACGTTCCCAGGCGGCCTGCGCCAACGTCGATTCGGCATAGCCGCTGCCCGGCCAGCGGGTGGCGGAACGGCCCGTGCGCCAGGCGCGCCAGCTCAATGCCACGGCCGGGCTCCATCGCCAATGCGGCTGCGCGCCCTCACGAGCCGGCCCCGATGGTGAGCACCACGCTGCCATTGAAGCCTTGGGCGCCGCGGCTGAGCTGGGCCTCGACCGGTCGCGCGCGCGCTCCGGACCGGGCCTCGGTCAGCCATTCGCGCAACTGCGCGCTGCTCACGCCATTGAGCGTCAGCACGGCCCGGTCACCCTGCAGCGACAGCCGCGCCTTCGCACCCAGCCGCTCGCTGGCGGCGCGCAAGGCCGCAGCGGACTGCTCTGCACTCAGTGCCGGGGCGTTGCGCAACTGCTGGGCTTCCGTCGCCAGCGTGCGCATTTCCTGCAACTGCAGATCGAGCAGGTCGCGCTGCACGGGGGCATCGCGCAGCATTCGCCAGGCCGGCTGAATGGCCACAGTCCACACCAGGAAGGCGCCAATCACGGCCATTGCCAGCAGGGCCAGGCGCCGGTCGCGGGTGCCCAGCGTGCGCCAGCGCTCACGCAGCGCACCCCACTGCGCCGTGACAGGGGCCGGCAAGGCCAGGCGCGAGGCAGCGCTCACGAGCGGGCTCCAGCGGCCGGCGCACGGATCAGCGAGACACGGCCTTCGGCGCTTTCCACCGCCCAGCCGCCCGGTCGCAGTCGGTCGCGGAACTGTTTCAACTGCTGCTCGCTCCAGCCGGGAGTCGACAGCGTCAGTCGTCCAGGTTCGAAGCGCAAGGCCTGTACCGGGCCCTGGCCGTCGGGCCAGGCCGACGCGGCGGCCCCAAGCAGGGCTTCCAGGTCGCTGTCGCCGGCGCGCCCGGCCGCGGCGCGCAGCACCTCGGTCTCGCGCCGCATCTGCAACGGGGCGTCCAGCACGGCGCGCACGTTGGGGAAGGTGGCACGCAACATTTCTTCCTGCGCCAGACGCCGCTCGACCAGCGCTTGGCGCTGGTGCCACGCCCAGGCGTTCAGCCCCAGCACCTGCGCCAACAGCAGAGTCGCCAGGCCGATGCGCACCGGCCGCCAAGCCGGACTCAGAAACTGGCGCACAGAGTTGCGCAGTGCGCGCGTGCCGCGATGCCGCGCCGCCAGATCGAACTGGCGCAGGTTCCAAAGCGAGCGCACGGCCTGCAATGCACGTTCGGCCTCGGTCTGCACCTTGACGCTCGATCCGAGCCAGCGTTCGGCCGGGGCCGCCACGGCGGGTTCTGCGGTCCACAGTGTCGGCTGTTCGCTCATGCGCGAGAGCAAGGTCCGTGCGAGCGAGCCGTCCAGCCGCAGGAGACTCAAGCCACCCTCGTCGGCGTGGCACAGCATGATGCGGGCATCGCCGGTGGCCGTGCCAGTGGACTCGAAGAAGTGACCCTGCGGCGTGTCACCGGGCCAGCTGAGAGGCAGCACACGCTCGATGCTCAGTCCGCCCTTCTCCAGCTTTTCCAGTTCGCCGCGCAGCCAGGCCTTGTGCATTGCCGCCACCCACACCGGCTCACCAGCTTGCGCACCTGGCGCCAGCGCCAGGTGCAGGGCCTCGTCGTCCTCAAGCAGATGGTCCTCGAGCAATCCGCCCAGTGCCGCGCGCAGCTTGCCCGCTGGTGCCTTGGGCAGTGTGAGGCGCTGCCAGCTGAGGTCGCTGTCGGCGATCACCGCCACCACGATATCGGCGCGCGGCAACAGCGACAGTTGCGCGAGCCCATGGTTGCTGACTTGCAGGCCGTCCGCGCTGAGTACGTAGTGATACCCCTCGCCAAGCGACGAGGCGCTGGCTTCGGCGCCGTCCACCGCGTGCGCGCCCAGGCGCACGCGCGGCGGAATCAGGATTACGAGAACGGACATGGGTCGGATAGGCTAGCGTGTCGAACCGTTTATATCAACCAGTGCGCCATGAAAATCAAAGACTTAGGTGCGATTTCTGTGGCCTGTTCGCAGTATTGACCTGATGCGATGCAGATTTCATTCCTGCCCGGGCTGCAGGCTTTGGCGCCATCGTGCCTGCGGTAGGACCTGCCGGTTGGCGCGCTTGACCAGCATCCGCTCCTCCAGCACCCGCCCCTCCATGCGCAGGCGACCCGAGATCTCGAAGTAGTTCGAGTTCACGCTCAGGCGTTTGGGGTCGAGAGCCCCCTCCCCCTGAATGTCGCCACGCAAATCTTGCAGCGCCTTGAACGGTCGCCGGTTCACGATGCGTTTGGCGCTGCCCAGGTCCAACCCGGCAACGACGCCAGCGATGACCTCGGCCGATGCGGTATTGACATTCAACGGGGTCGGTTCGGGCAATATTTCCACATAGGGACTCAGGCGCTTGACTGTGTCTGCGTCCAGGCCGAGCCAGACCAACTGATCGACCGACTGCGGCAGAAGCGCTGCAGCGGCGTCGACTTCTCCCTCACCAGGCTTCTCGGCCTGCAGTGCGGCCTGCAAGCCACTCGCCAGGGCTTGTGCGGTCTCTGGCGCCGCTGCCGCGGTTTCACACAGCCGCATCAACACTGCCAGTTCGGCTTCGACGACCTTGTTTGTCGCCGGATCGACCAGATTGCGCAGGTTGTAGCGTTCCTGCACGTCGCGGATCCGGCCGCGCAGAAAGGCCTCCGGCGCACCTTCGACATTGTTGTTGCGATCCTGCGCCAGCAGGCTCGACAACGAGGCCTCTTCGAGTTGGGTCGCCCAAACCTCGGTGAGGTCGTCGACTCCGGGCCTGCGTGCATCCACACGCAGCAGCACACGGCCCAGGTTGAGGGCGCCGGTGAGTATCCAGGCCGCCTGCGCGCGGGTGCGCTCGGCGCTTTCGACCTCGATGGCCCGCGCCTGCTGCCAGACCATGCCGGCAGCCAGCGTGCCGACCAGCGTCAGCACGACCATCGCCACCAGCAGGGCGGCGCCGCGTTCGGCCTTGCGGTGTCGGCTCATGGCTGCCTCAGCGCCAATGCCACGTCCCGGGTCAGACGCTGCTCGCCCAAGACCAGCACCAGCCGCACACCGTACAGCGAGGCCTCGCGTCGCTGCGCCTCGCCCCCCGCCGTTGCAGGTGCCACATCGCCGCTGGACTGCGGGTTGGACCATCCGTTTTCGCGGAAGAACTGGATCTGCAAGTCCGTCACACCATCGAGCAGCACCAACTGGCCGGGTTCGTTGCCGAGCAGCTGCTGACTGCGCATCCAGCTGTCCTGCAGTTCGGCAACCCGGTTGACCACCGGACCGGCCCAACGCTGCCACTGCGTGCCCTCGAGCGACCAGGCCACCAGCTGCACGCCCTCCATCGTGCGACGAACCAGACGCAAGGTGCTGCCGTCGAAGGACAGGTACGGCACGGCAGGGGTGTCGAACAGGGCTGACAAGTCCTGGTCCCACTGAGCCATCACCGTATTCAGCCTCAGGCTGCGATCCAGTTGCGCCTGGCTGATGTCGCGCGCTCGCACGATCCCGTCGATGCCGCGCCAGGCCAAGGTGCTGAGCACGGCCATGATCATCAGTGCCACCAACACTTCGATCAACGTGAAGCCGCGGTCGCACCGCGAGCGAAGGGCGAGCACCGGTCGGTCCATCGTGTCAGGGTCGGTACAGAAGCGTCGTCAGGCGCACCAACTGCCGGCCCGTATCGTCGCTGATGCTCGCATCCACCAGTCTCAGGTCGGCATACTGCGTGCCGGCCACCTGCGCGCGGCCGTTGTAGCGCCGGCCCAGCTGCTCGCAGGTGAATTCCGTGTCGCCGATCCCCGGGAACTGCCGGGTCAGCTTCAGATTGACCAGGTGGTTCTCGGCGCACCACTGCGCCGCGATCACGTCGGCCAGGCGCTGCGAGTTGTCCACCAATACGCCTGCGGCGCGCAGTCCGGCCGCCAGTGCAATGGCAATCACCGCCACGGCGACCAGCACCTCGACGAGCGTGAAGCCGCGCGCCACACGTGTCATGGCTTGGCGTCGTCGTCGACCACGGTGAAGGGCCCCAGTCCGTCGGTGGCCAGTGCCACGCGCTGGTCGGCCAGGCGCAGAACGATACGCTGCGCACCGATCAGCGGCTCCGGGCCCAACTGCACGGCCTGCGCGTCCACAACCTCGGCTCGCACCTGCGGATCCAGCCAACGCGTGGGCCTCGCCATCGTGGTGCTCCTGGTGCCCGAAACAAGCAGGAAGCGGAAATTCACATCGTCGCCGACCTCAGAAGGCACCCAGTGCACCGCCATGCCCGAAGCTCGCGATTCGGCCCGTGCCGACTCGAGCAAGGCGCTCAGCCGCTGGGCCTCGATCTGAAGTCGCGTGCTCGAAGGGTCGCGCAACGCCAGGCTGACCACGCCAGCCGCCACGGCGATCAGCGCGACCACGATCATCAGCTCGATCAGCGTGAAGCCCCGGGCGGCACCTGCCGCACGCGACAGGCCGGCGCTGCGCGAGCCGTCGTGGCGGCTATTGCCAGGAGCCAATGTCGGCGTTGTTGCCGTCGCCGCCGGCCGTGCCGTCGGCCCCGAAGCTGAATACATCGATCTCGCCCTTCACGCCGGGGTTCACGTACTGGTAGGGCCGGCCCCACGGGTCGTTCGGCAGCTTGTCCAGGTAGGCCTTCCAGTTTGGCGGCATCGTCCCCACCGTCGGTTTGCGCACCAGCGCGTCCAGCCCCTGGTCCGCACTTGGGTAGCGCTGGTTATCGAGCTTGTAGAGCTTGAGCGCTTGCACAAGGTTGCTGACGTCGGTGCGTGCCGCAGTGACCCGTGCGTCGTCGGCCCGGTCGAGTACGTTGGGCACGATCAATGCCGCAAGGACGCCGATGATGACCAGCACCACCATCAACTCGATGAGCGTGAAACCGCGCACGATTGCGGCGGGCAGGCGGGACTTGAGCATCATGAACGATAAGGCGTTGGAGTCACCGTACATGATAATGGTGCCATGTTGTCGCGCTTTGCCGCATTCGTGATCTGGGCCGCAGTAGCGGCCAGCATCGTGTTCTGGGCGATGCGCCTGTGGGCCACGCCGATTGCGACGCCGGCGCATGGCACCGTGGTGTCCACTGCCAGCGGCTTCAATGGGGACCTCGGGCGGGTGTTTGGCGTGGACGCGCCGCCGACTGCGGCAGCCATGGCCGCCGCACCACAGGTCCAGGCCGACGCGCGCTTCAGACTGATCGGTGTGGTGGCGCCGCGCGCCGCCGCGGCCCATGCCGAAGGGCTGGCGCTGATTGCCACCGAAGGCAGGCCGCCCAAGGCGTATCGCGTGGGAGCAGCGGTCGACGGCGACATGGTGCTGCTGGGCGTGCACTCTCGCGGCGCCTCTCTCGGGCCTCGAGGACAGCCGGCGCAGGTGGCACTCGAGCTTCCGGCCCTACCGCCGCCGACGACCGGGACTCTGCCTGGTTCAGCGCTCGCAGTCCCGACGCCGCGGGTGCCCACCGCCATGCCGCCGCGGCCACCGCAGCAGCCGCAAGCGATGCCCGTGCCGTCGGTGCCGGGCTCGACCGATGTCGACGAGGCTGATGCGCAGCCCGAGCCGATGAATCCGCCGACCTACGCACCGCCCACGGGGGCTGGCCGTCCCCCCACCGTCGACCGCCGCCCGCCGACCTGACGAACCCGTTGCTTGCGTGGGCCGACGCAGAGCGCCATGTCCGCCACCGAACTTACGCCTGCCGCCAGCCTGCTGAACAACCTGTGCGTTGAGCTGCAGCGCTTCGCGCCTTTCGCGCAGATGGCCGTGGCCGACGTCGAGGCTTTCGTGCTGCTGGCCCGGTTGGGCTACTACGCCCCGGGCGAAACGATCCTGAAGCCGGCCGACGGGCCGGTGTCGCGCCTGTTGTACCTGCGCCGCGGTAGCGTCGCCGGCGGGCCGCAGGACGACGAATCGGCCGGCAGCCGCTTCGTGGTGGAGCCGGGCGAACTGTTCCCGGCGGCGGCATGGCTGGCACGTCGCGCGGTCAGCGCACCCTACACGGCCATCGAAGACTGTTTCTGTCTGGAGGTGCCCGCCGATGCGATGCATCAGCTGGCGCAGCGCAGCGCGATGCTGGCCGACTTCCTGCACGGCCGGGTGCAGCATGTGCTTTCGCTGTCGCGTCAGGCACAGAAGTCGGCCTTTGCCTCGCAGGCCCTGGCCGAACAGTCGATGGAAGCGCGCCTGGGCAGTCTGCCGCGGCGTGCTCTGGTGGCCTGCACCGCAGACACCCCGCTGTTCCAGGTGTTGCGGCTGATGCAGCAGCGTCGCGTGGGCTCGGTGCTGGTGCTCGACGAGGCCGGCGCGGCGCGGGGCATCTTCACGCGGCACGATGTGCTGGAGCGCGTGGCGCTGGCGCAGCCCACGATGGACACGCCGATCGAGCGGCTGATGTCGCATCCGGTGCATACCCTGGATGCCGCGCAAAGTGTTCAGGACGCGGTGCTGCTGATGTCGCGCCACGGCCTGCGCCATGTACCGGTCACCGAGCACGGGCGCGTCGTGGCGCTGGTCTCCGAGCGCGACCTGTTCGCGATGCAGCGCCTTTCTGCGCGTCGCCTGGGCAGCCGGCTGCGCGAGGCTGCCGAGCTGCAGGATTTGATCGCTGCCGCACCGGACATTCCGCGCCTGGCGCGGACGCTGATGGCGCAGGGCTTGTCGGCACGTGCGCTGACCGAGCTGGTCAGCCACCTCAACGACCTGCTGACCGAACGCGTGGTGCACCTGGTAGCGCAGCAGCACGGTCTGGACCTGAACCGCGCCTGCTGGCTGGCCTTCGGCTCCGAGGGCCGATCGGAGCAGACCATCGCCACCGACCAGGACAACGGCCTGGTGTTCGTCAGCGACCGGCCCGATACCGATCGCCTCGCCTGGCTGGCGATGGGCCAGCAGGTCAACGACGTGCTGGACGCCTGTGGCTACCCACTGTGCCAGGGCGGCATCATGGCCGGCCGGCCGGACTGCTGTCTCTGTGCCGACGAATGGATCGCGCGCTTTGGCCACTGGATCGAGCAGGGCGCACCCGAGGATCTGCTCAAGGCGAACATCTACTTCGACTTCCGGCCGCTGGCCGGGCAGTCGTCATTGACGCTGCCGATGCGCGAGTTCGTGCGGCGCCGCGCCGCGCAGACGCCGCGCTTCACGAGGCAGCTGGCGCAGAACGCGCTGCGCAACACGCCGCGACTGAACTGGCGCGGCGCGTTGGACCCGCAGCGCGAGGGCGAGCACGAGTGGATCGATCTCAAGCTCCATGGCACGATGATCTTCGTCGATGCCGCGCGGCTGTATGCCTTGGCCCAGGGCATCGATGCCACCGGCACACGCGCACGCCTGGAGGCCGCCGCCACGGGCATGCACGTGGAGCCGCGCGAATTCCAGACCTGGATCGGCGCCTTCGAGTTCCTGCAGATGTTGCGCCTGCGGGTGCAGTCTGGTGACGCGCCGCCGGCGGGCCAGGACAACCCCAACCGGCTGGATCTGCGCACGCTCAACGACATCGATCGGCGCATCCTGAAGGAGTCGTTCCGAGCGGCGCAGCGTCTGCAGCAGCGCATTGCCCTGGACTACATGCGCTAGAGGCGTGATCGCCGCATGTGGACGCTATCCCTGAGCCGGAAGTCGGCGTCCACCGACGCTGAGCGCTGGGTTGTGCTGGACGTGGAAAGCAGCGGTCTCGATGCCTCGAGCGACCGGCTCCTGGCACTGGCGGCGGTGGCGGTGCGGCTTGACGGGCGGCGCCTCTGGATCGATCTGGCCGACAGTTTCGAGGCGGTGCTGCGACAGCCTGCTGATGCCGGGCCGCCAGACAAGTCGAACATCCTGGTGCACGGGATCGGTGTGGGAGCCCAAGGCAGTGGGGCCGATCCGGCGGAGACGATGAATCGCTTCGAGAGCTTTGTCGACACGTCGCCGCTGCTTGGCTTCCACGTGGAGTTCGACCGACGCCTGATCGACCGGACCAGCCAGGCGGTGATCGGGCGCAAATTGCGCAACCCCTGGCTGGACATTGCCGACGTTGCCGCGGTGCTGCGGCCCGGACCTCGGGCACGCACCTTGGACGACTGGCTTGGGGCGTCGGACATCGACTGCGCACAGCGCCACCAGGCGTCGGCCGACACCCTGGCCACGGCGGAACTGCTGTTGCACTTGTGGCCTGCGGCACGCGCCGAGGGCGTGGCCGGCTTTCGCGGGCTGTCGCGTCTGGCCGCGCGGCGGCGCTGGCTGTCCTGAGCGCGGCGCTCAGCCGCGCGCCTCGGCCGCTTGATCCGACATCGGCGTCGGGTGTGAAGGTCCGGCGTCTGCGCCATCGGCCACTTCGGTGAGCAGCGCGGCGGCACTGCGCACGAGCGGCCAGGCCAGCGTGGCCCCAGTGCCGTCGGTGCAGTCCATGCCCAGTTCGAGCAGTGCCGAGGCGCGGAACAGGTGCAGCGCCTTGTCCAGCCCGCGGTGGCCATGACTCCGGCAGAACACACAGTAATCGGTGACCGGCGTGGCAATGCGGGAGGCCAGCATCAGCGCCGCACAGGCGGCCATGCCATCGATCATCAGCAGGTGTCGCTTGCTTGTTGCCACCAGCATCGCGCCGACCATCATCGCGATCTCGAAGCCACCGAAGGCGGCCAGCATTTCGATGGGCTCGGTCAACTCGCGATGCCGGCCCTGCGCGCCCTGCGCGATGGCCATCAGGTGGGCCATCGCCTCCGGGGTGGTATGGGGACCTGGCATCAGCAGATCCTGCACGGGTGCCTCGGACAGGCGTGACAGCAGCAGCGCTGCGCTGAAGTGAGATCCCACGCCAATGCCGGCGCACATGAGCACATTGCCGCGCAGCGTGTCGCCGATCTCCATGCCGGCGCGCATGGCGGCATGGGCCTGGTCCAGCGTCATCGCACCGGTGATGCGGGCATTGCGCGTGCCGTGGGCGATCTTGCGCATCAGCAGTCGCTCATGGGCAGCGATGTTCTCGGCCACGCCGCAGTCGACGACGGTCAGCGCGATCTGCTGGATGCGGGCGAACACCGCCAGCGGCAGCTGGCCGCTCAGTGCCTGCTGAACCTGCTGGAAGGTCTGGTGTCTGGCGGCGACGTCGATGCCCTCAACGGCCATCCCATGGTCCGCCGCGAAGACCACGAGCTGCGGGTCGCGAAAGCGCGGCTTCAGTGAGTTCTGCATCAGCCCCAGACGAACCGCCAGCGGTTCCAGTTCGCCCAAGCTGCCCGCCGCCTCGGCCCGACGCGCCAGCTTTTCCAGCAGCGAGCGCTCGAGCAGCGGGTTCGAGGTCGGGGCGATCAACGAGCGACTTGCGGCCATGCGTTCCAGTGTAGGGCTTGGGCGGGTGAGCTTCAGCGCAGGAACAGCCGGTACACCGGGTTGGCCGATTCCTCCACATAGGGGTAGGCCAGGGTCTCCAGGAAGGACTTGAATGCGCGCTCGTCGGCCTTGGGCACCTGGATGCCGACGAGGATGCGGCCGTAGTCGGCGCCCTGGTTGCGATAGTGGAACAGGCTGATGTTCCAGCCCGGGTGCATGGTCGCCAGGAAGCGCATCAGCGCGCCCGGGCGCTCCGGGAAGACGAAGCGGAAAAGGCGTTCGTCGCGCGCCAGCTCCGAATGCCCGCCCACCATGTGGCGCACGTGCTGCTTGGCCAGTTCGTCGTCGGTCAGGTCCACGGTCGCGAAGCCATGGCGCTCGAAGCTGCGCGCGATGCGGCCCGCCTCGTCGCGCCGCGCGATGGCGATGCCGACGAAGACATGCGCCACCTTCGTGTCGGCAATGCGGTAGTTGAACTCGGTCACCGCGCGCGGCCCGATCAGTTCGCAGAAGCGCTTGAAGGAGCCGCGTTCTTCCGGAATGGTCACCGCGAACAGCGCCTCGCGCTGCTCGCCGAACTCGGCGCGCTCGGCGACGAAGCGCAGCCGGTCGAAGTTCATGTTGGCGCCGCAGGTGATGGCGATCAAGGTCTTGCCCTTGAGCTTGTGCGTATCGACGTACTGCTTCATCGCCGCCACGCCCATCGCACCCGAGGGCTCGAGGATGCTGCGCGTGTCCTGGAACACGTCCTTGATGGCCGCGCACACCGCGTCGGTGTCGACCACCACATAGTCATCGACCAGCGCGCGCGCCAGGCGGAAGGTCTCCACGCCCACCTGCTTGACCGCGGTGCCGTCGGCGAACAGCCCGACATCGGCCAGCGTCACGCGCTTGCCGGCGCGCACCGAGCGCAGCATCGCGTCGGAATCGACGGTCTGCACGCCGATCACCTGGATCTGCGGCCGCACCGCTTTGATGTAGGCTGCGACGCCGGAGATCAGCCCGCCGCCGCCGATGGCCACGAACACCGCGTCGATCGGCCCCTGGTGCTGGCGCAGGATCTCCATGGCGATGGTGCCCTGGCCGGCAATCACGTCCGGGTCGTCGAAGGGATGCACGAAGCTCAGGCCTTGGGACTTCTCCAATTCCAGCGCGTGCACGTAGGCGTCGGAATAGCTGTCGCCGTGCAACACCACCTCGGCGCCCAATGCATGCACCGCATCCACCTTCAGGCGCGGGGTGGTCACCGGCATCACGATCACGGCCTTGCAGCCTAGCTTGCGCGCGCTCAGCGCGACGCCCTGCGCGTGGTTGCCGGCCGAGGCACAGATGACGCCACGCGCCAACTGTTCGGCCGGCAGATGGGCCATCTTGTTGTAGGCACCGCGCAGCTTGAAGCTGAACACCGACTGCTGGTCCTCGCGTTTGAGCAGCACGTGGTTGCCCAGGCGCCGCGACAGGTTGCGCGCCGGTTCGAGTGCGGTCTCGGTGGCCACGTCGTAGACGCGGGCGTTGAGGATCTTCTGCAGGTAGCCCGACAGGTCGGGCTGGCCGCGGCGGCGCGATGGCGCCGGCTTCGGGGAGGCTGTCTTCAAGGCGTGCTTCGCAGGCGAAGGCGGCCTCGGGGCATGCAGGGAACGGCAACGTCGAGCCGTGCAGCCCGGGCGCCGGGTTCCAGGGGAGCCGAATGATACGGCCCCGCTTGCGCGGGCCCCGCTGCCAAGAAAAGAGCCCAAGGCATTGCTGCCTTGGGCTGAATCCACCCTTTCGGAAGGTGGAGGAGACAAGTTGCAGGGACTCATATCCCAATGACTCGCAGTCTAGCAGTGCCGATGCTGCGCCGCAACATGGCCTTGTAGCTTCTGGGACGAACTAGGGAGGCGCCTCCAGTCGCGCGTGCGCTCATGCACAATTTCGGCCCAACGAGGCGGCATTCAGCGCCGAAGTGGCGCATGGCGCCAGGTCCATCAGGGAGCGCGATCACCATGGAATGCACTGTGCGCTGGCAAAGCGACGCCGGCATGGCCTTCTTGGCCGAAACCGGCAGCGGCCACTTGCTGTCGATGGACGGTGCGGTGGAAGGCGGTGGCCGCAACCTGGCGCCGCGGCCGATGGAAACCGTGCTGGCTGGCACCGGCGGCTGCACCGCCTACGACGTGGTGCTGATCCTCAAGCGGGGCCGACAGCTGGTCAGCGGCTGTGTGGTGAAGATCGATGCCGATCGTGCCGAGACCGACCCGAAGGTCTTCACCCGCATGCACATGCACTTCACCGTCAGCGGCAAGGGTCTGAGCGAAGCCGCCGTGTCGCGGGCCATCCAGCTGTCACACGAAAAGTACTGCTCGGCCAGCGCCATGATCGGCAAGACCGCGCAGATGACCACCGCCTTCGACATCGTCGAAGGCTGAATCGAGGAACATCGAATGAAGATCGTCGGCGCCATCTGCCTTGCGGCCGCCATCGTGCTCGCTGGCTGCGCGTCCAGCCCGGAAGGGCTGAAACCGGGCGCGTCGGCCGACGACATCCGCGCCCAGATGGGCACCCCAGTGGCCACCTACGCGCTGCCCGGCGGCGGCAAGCGCATGGAATTCCGCGGCAACGGCCCGCGTACCTACATGCTCGATGTCGATGCCTCGGGCCGCCTGATCCAATGGGTCCAGGTGCTGAACGAGACCAACTTCCGCAACATCGTGCCCGGCATGAGCCGCGAGCAGGTGCTGATGACCCTGGGCCAACCGAGCGACGTCAGCGTGGTGGGGCGGCAGGGGGTCGAGGTCTGGTCCTACCACTTCCAGAACATCGAATGCCAATGGTTCCAGGTGCCTTTCGGCAGCGATGGACTCACCTCCAGTGGCGGGTCGCGGACGATGATCCAGGCCTGCATGAACGCTTCGAGCGGCCGTTAGCAGCGACCGCACACGCGCCGCGGCGCAGCCCCGGCTCTACCAGAACGGCCCACCGACCCAGTTGGTGGTCGCCATGCCCAGTTCCATGCTGCCGTAGTTGGTGGGCAGGCCGACGCTGAAGCCCACGCCGGAACTGCTCTCGCAACTGCTCAGCAGTGCACTGGCGCAAAGCAGTGCCGCGCTTGCCACGCGTCGCCAGGAAATCGCGCTCATGTCGGTGCCTCCAAGGCTCACAAGGGCCACTTCTGCAGTGCCAGGACGGCGCCGGTCGGGTCGGCGATCAGCGCCAGCGTGCCATTGCGCAGGTCACTGCGGGGTGCCAGCAGCACGCGGCCACCCAGTTGCGCCGCCCGGGCTGCAGATGCGGCCGGGTCCGCGACCCGCACATAGGCCAGCCAGATGGGGCGGTCCACCGCGATCGGGTTCCTGAGCAGTCCTGCGCGCTCCCGGCCCTTGACCAGCACCCAATAGGGCTTGCCGCCGAAGTCACTCTTGCGCACCTCGAAGCCGACCAGGGCGGCATAGAAGTCGGCACTGGCCTGCGGATCGCGGGACAGATGCTCGGTCCACAGGAAGCGGTTGAAGGCCGGCGTCGGTGTGTCGGCAGGGTCGCCGAGGCTGCTGCGCAGCAGCCCCAGCGGCGCACCGTCCGGGTCGAGCACCACCGCGCCGCGGCCGATGTTCGGCAGGTCCAGCGGCCCGGCCACCACGCTGCCCCCGGCCGCTCGGGTCTGCTCGGCGGCACGGTCGACATCGGCCACCGACATGAAGCTCAGCCACTGCGACACCGGCTGGTCAGGCTGCGGGCGACGCGTCTTGCTGATGCCGGCGATGTACTGGCCGCCGGACTTGACCAGGGTGTAGGGCGCGCCCAGCGCGCGGCCTTCCTCGAATTCCCAGCCGAACAGCGCCGCATAAAAGGGCTTCACGGCGTCGGGGTTCTCGGTGACCAGATCGCGCCAGACGAACTTGCCGAGCAGCGGCGTGCTCGACATCTCGGTCCCTTTGAAGGGCGACGCACTGGGCAGGTTGGTGCAGCCCCCGGCCAGGCCCAGAGTCGCCACCAGCAGGGCAGCCAAGCCGAGGCGGCGGGTGCAGGGGCTCTTCATCGCGGCGGCGCGCGCTTCGGCCAAGCTCGAGAGTTCAGACATGGTGGGCGGTTCGGGTCATCAGCTTGGCGGCCAGGCGCATCGCCAGCTTCACGGGGCCGGGCAATTCCACGGCGCCGGCGGCGCGTGCATCCGCTGCATGGCGGGCCTCGTCTTCCATCATGCGTTGCACGATGGCCCGCGAGGCATGGTCGGCGGCAGGCAGCCGGTCGAGGTGGCTCTGCAGGTGCCGTTCCACCTGGCGTTCGGTCTCCGCCACGAAGCCCAGGCTGATGCCCGGGCCGAGCCGGCCAGCGAGCAGCCCGATGCCGAAGGCGCCGGCATACCACAGCGGGTTGAGCAAACTGGTGCGATCGTGCAGTTCCTCCAGCCGGCGCCGCGTCCAGGCCAGATGGTCCGACTCTTCGCGAGCTGC
>JAGTRL010000018.1 GCA_018261815.1 Pseudomonadota bacterium | reverse complement strand
GACACCGCGCGGCGCGTCAGCAGGTGTTCGCCGCCGTAGACCTCGGGTGATTCGGACAGGATGGCCGTGCCGCCATGGCGCACCAGCCGGTCCACCGCCGCGCCCAGCGCCGGGTTGGCGCTGATGCCACTGTAGCCGTCGGAGCCGCCGCACTGCAGGCCCACGGTGATGTGGCTGGCCGGCACCGGCTGGCGCTGCACGCGGTTGGCTTCTTCGAGCATCCACTCCACCAGCTCGATGCCGCGTGCCACCGTCTTGGCGGTACCGCCGGTGTCCTGGATGCTGAAGCTGTGCAACCGGCTGCTTTCCTGCAGGCCTTCCTGCTGCATCAGCCCGCTGATCTGGTTGGTCTCGCAGCCCAGCCCCACCAGCAGCAATGCACCGAAGTTGGCATGCCGTGCGTAACCGCCGAGCGTGCGGCGCAGGATCTGCAGCGGCTCGCCTTCGCTGTCGGTGGCGCAGCCGGCGCCGTGCGTCAGCGCCACCACGCCGTCGACGTTGGGGTAGCGTTCCAGCGCCCGCGGGTGGATGTCGCGACGGAAGTGGTCGGCAATGGCCCGCGCCACCGTGGCCGAGCAGTTGACGCTGGTCAGCACGCCGATGTAGTTGCGCGTGGCCACGCGCCCGTCGGGCCGCACGATGCCCTGGAAGGTGGCAGGCTCGGCGACGTACTGCGTGGGCGTGACGCCTAAGCCCACCGCGTAATCGCGCGCGAAGTTGCCGAACTCCAGGTTGTGGCTGTGCACATGCTGGCCGGGCGCGATGTCCACCCGTGCCATGCCGATCACCTGGTTGTAGCGGCGTACCGGCTGCCCGGCAGCGATGGCGCGCACCGCCAGCTTGTGGCCCGGTGGCACCAGGCCGGCGACGGTGATGCCTTCGCTGTCGATGCGCGTGCCACCGAGCAGCTGCACGCGCGCGATGACCACATCGTCCGCAGGATGGATGCGGATCACCGGCGGTGCCACGCTGGCCATGGCCGCGCTCAGTTGTCGATCAAGGCCGGGTCCCAGGCGTGCACCGTCTGCTGCTGCTCGCCCAAACCCTCGATGCCAAGGCGCATCACGTCGCCCGGCTTCAGGTACACCGGGGTCGGCTTCGCGCCCATGCCCACACCCGGCGGCGTGCCGGTGGTGATGCAGTCGCCCGGCTCCAGCGTCATGAAACGGCTCAGGTAGGACACCAGCGTGGCCACGCCGAAGATCATGGTCTTGGTGCTGCCGTTCTGCCAGCGGTGGCCGTTGACCTCGAGCCACATGGACAGGTTCTGCGGGTCGGGGATCTCGTCGGCCGTCACCAGCCACGGGCCGATGGGGCCGAAGGTGTCGCAGCCCTTGCCCTTGTCCCAGGTGCCGCCGCGCTCGATCTGGTATTCACGCTCGGACACGTCGTTGACCACGCAGTAGCCGGCCACGTGCTTCAGCGCATCGGCTTCGGACACGTAGCGCGCGCGGCTGCCGATGACGATGCCAAGCTCGACCTCCCAGTCGCTCTTGACGCTGCCCTGCGGCAGCACCACCGGGTGGTTGGGGCCGACGGCGCAGCTGGTGGCCTTCATGAAGACGATCGGCTCCTTCGGCACCGGCAGGTTCGATTCGGCCGCATGGTCGGCGTAGTTCAGGCCGATGGCGATGAACTTGCCCATGCCGGACCACGGCACCGCCAGGCGCCCCGGCTGGCTGACCAGCGGCAGCGTGTGCGGCTCCAGGTCGCGCAGGCGTTGCAGGCCTTTGGGCGTGAGCGTGGCGGCGCTGATGTCGGGCAGCACCTTCGACAGGTCACGCACCTGCCCCTGTGCGTCCAGCAATCCGGGCTTCTCGGCGCCCTTGGCGCCGTGGCGTAGCAGTTTCATGTTCTTCCTTGTGAAGGCGGGACCTGCAGGTCCCGGGGTTCAGAGTGACCAGCCGCCATCGACCATGCTGGTCGTGCCGGTGGTGAAGCGTGATTCGTCCGAGGCCAGGTACACGGCCAGCGCGGCGACCTCGTCGGTGGTGCCCAGGCGGCCCATTGGCTGGCGGGCGACGAACATCGCCTCCACCTGCTGCAAGGTCTGGCCGGTGCTGGCCGACAAGGCCTGCATGCGCTCGCGCAGCGATGGCGATTCGATCGTGCCGGGGCAGATGGCGTTGCAGCGCACGCCCTGGGTGATGAAGTCCAGCGCCACCGATTTGGTCAGGCCGATGACCGCCGCCTTGGTGGCCGCATAGACGAAGCGGTTGGCCGCCGCCTTGACGCTGCTGGCGCCCGAGGCGACGTTGACGATCGAGCCGTTGCCGCGCGCCAGCATGCCGGGCAGGAAGGCCTTGGTGGTTCGGTACATCGAGCGCACGTTCAGGTCGAAGGCGAAGTCCCACTGCTCCTCGGTGCAGTCGAGCACGCTGCCGTGGTGCACATAGCCGGCGCCGTTGAACAGGATGTCCACGTCGCCGTGGCGCCGGCCGGCTTCGGCAATGGCCGTGGCGTCCAGCGCGTCGAGCCGCTCGACGATGAAACCCGGGCCGGCCAGTACGGCGAGCAGTTCGATCTTCAGGTCGGTGGCCACCACCGTCGCGCCTTCGCGCGCAAAGGCCTCGGCCACGGCACGGCCGATGCCCTGGCCGGCTGCGGTGACAAAGGCCTTCTTGCCTGCCAGTCTTGCGCTCATTGATGTTTCTCCTCGGTTGCGGTGCCGCGCTCGGCAGCGCGGTCTGTGGGCACACTGTATGCGACGAGGCGGGAATAGACACCTCGGACTTCACCCCACCCGCCGGGCCCGTAGAATCGCGCCCTTTTGAAATCCAGGCCGGCAGGCCTTCCTTCCCATGGCTGCAATCACCCGCTGGGTCCGCTTCGAACATCAGGGCCAGGCCGCTTTCGGCACGCTGGACGGCACCACCGTGGCGGCGCATGAAGGCGACATGTTCGGCACCGCTCGGCCCACCGGGCAGACGCTGGCGCTGAGCGGCCTGAAGTTGCTGGCGCCGGTGCGCCCGGGCAAGGTGCTGGCGCTGTGGAACAACTACATGGCGCTGGCTTCCAAGCTGGGCCTGGCCGATCCGGCCGAACCGCTGTACTTCATGAAGGCGCCGAGCAGCCTGCTCGGTCCGGGCGACGCCATCGTCGCACCCAAGGGCAAGGGCAAGATCGTCTTCGAGGGCGAACTGGCCGTCGTCATCGGCCGGCGCGCCAAGGCGGTGAGCGAGGCCGATGCGCTGGAGCATGTGTTCGGCTACACCTGCTGCAACGACGTCACCGCCGCCGAGGTGCTGAACCGCGACGCCAGCTTCGCGCAATGGGTGCGTGCCAAGAGCTACGACACCTTCTGCCCGCTGGGGCCCTGCATCGCCACCGGGCTGGATCCGGCCACGCTGTCGGTGAAGACCTGGCTGGATGGCCAGCTGCGCCAGGACTATCCGCTGGCCGACATCCGCTTTTCCGTGCCGCGGCTGGTGAGCCTGATCTCGCACGACATGACGCTGGAGCCCGGCGACCTGATCCTGTGCGGCACCTCGGTCGGCGTCGGCTCGTTGAAGCCGGGCCAGGCGGTGGAGGTGGAGATCGAAGGCATCGGCAAGCTGACGAACCGATTCGAAACTGCAGACTAAAGGACCCTCCCATGAAGATCGCGATCATCGGCGCCGGCGCCATCGGTGGCTACGTCGGCGTGAAGCTGGCGCTGGCCGGCGAAGACCTGACATTCATCGTCCGAGGCGCCAACCTCGAGGCCATCCGCAAGAACGGCATGAAGCTGGTCATGCACGACGGCAGCGAGCACGTGGCGCGCAACGTCAAGGCCACCAACGACTACACAGAAGCCGGCGTGCAGGACATGGTGATCCTGGCGATGAAGGCCCACCAGCTGGAAGCAGTGGTCGACGAACTGCCCAAGCTGATCGGTCCGCAGACGCTGATCGTCACCATGCAGAACGGCATTCCCTTCTGGTACTTCCACCAGCATGGCGGCGCACTGGCCGGCAGCGTGGTCAAGAGCGTGGACCCGAGCGGCCGCATTGCCGCGGCGATCCCGGCCGCGCAGGTGATCGGCTGCGTGGTCTACCCGGCCTCGGAGCTGATCGCGCCGGGCGTGGTCAAGCATATCGAGGGCGACCGCTTCCCGGTGGGCGAGCTCGACGGCAGCACGAGCGAGCGCGTGCAGCGCGTGGCCGACTGCTTCGTCAAGGCGGGCTTCAAGGCACCGGTGCTGGACAACATCCGCTCGGAGATGTGGCTCAAGCTGTGGGGCAACCTGACCTTCAACCCGATCAGCAGCTTGGCGCACGCCACACTGGTGGACATCTGCCAGTATCCGCTGTCGCGCGAGCTGGCCGCGGCGATGATGACCGAGGCGCAGGACGTCGCCAACAAGCTGGGCATCAGCTTCCGCGTCAGCATCGACAAGCGCATCGCCGGCGCCGAGAAGGTGGGCAAGCACAAGACCAGCATGCTGCAGGACATCGAAGCCGGCCGCGCGCCGGAGATCGACGCACTGGTCGGCTCGGTGGTCGAGCTGGGCCGGCTGACGAACACACCGACGCCCCACATCGACACCGTCTATGCGCTGGTCAAGCTGCTGGCCAAGACCATGGACGAGGAAAAGGGCCTGGTGCGCATGAGCGCGGCGGCCTGATCGGCCCTGGCGCGCCCTCCATGGATGCGCTGATCTCGACGCAGGCCCTGGCCGATCGGCTGCAGCGCGGCGACGACCCGCGCCCGCTGCGAATCTTCGACGCCACGGTGCACCTGCGTCCGGCGCAGCCTGGGCCGTATGTGGTGGAAAGCGGCCGTGCCGACTACGAGGCCTCACACATCCCGTCCGCGGCCTTCGTCGACCTGGGGCAGGACCTGTCCGATACCCGATCGGCGCTGCGCTTCACCCTGCCACCGCCTGCACAGCTGGAGGCGGCGCTGTCGGCGGCGGGCCTGTCCAACGGCGACGACTGCGTGGTCTACAGCAGCAGTTCGCCAATGTGGGCCACGCGGCTGTGGTGGATGCTGCGCTCGATGGGTTTCGGCGCCGCCGTGCTCGACGGTGGGCTGCCCAAGTGGCGTGCGGAGGGCCGCGCGCTGGCCAGCGGCAGCGAGCGCTATCCGCCAGGCCGGTTCGTCGCCCAGCCCGACGCCGCGCGCCGGGCCGACAAGGACAAGGTGCTGCGCGCCATCGGAAGCGATGCGGTCTGCACGATCAACGCGCTCACCGCCGCGGTACATGCCGGCACCTCCGACATCCACTACGGCCGCAAGGGGCACATCAAGGGCAGCGTCAACGTGCCCTATCCGTCGCTGCTCGATGCCGACGGCTGCTTCAAGCCGGCGCAGGCGCTGCGCCCGGTGTTCGAGCCGTGGGTGCACTGCGCAAGCCACGCGTCATCTGCTACTGCGGCGGAGGCATCTCGGCGACGATGGATGCCATGGCGCTGCTCCTGATCGGCCACCCGGACGTCGCGGTCTACGACGGCTCGATGTCGGAATGGGTGCGCGACCCCCAGCTGCCGATGGAAACCGGCGGCTGAGGTCCGGGCCGGCCTACTGCTTGGTGCCGGCCATTACTGCTTCCATCACCCGGTCGAGGTTGAAGCTGCCTGGCTTTTGCCGCGGCGGAAACTCCTTGAAGCTCTGCAGCCACTGGCCGACGTAGGCGCCGGCCGGGGCGATGGCGAACATGCGCTCCAGGTACCAGCGCTGGTAGCCCATGGCGTTTTCGTGCTCGGCGCGTTCGAAGGGGTCCATGCGCAGGTTGCTCAGGCTGGGCGCGCGCAGTGGCGTGAAGGGCATCTGCCAAACCTTCAGGCCTTCGGCCTCCTGCTTGAGGAAGGTGATCTTCCAGTTGTCGTAGCGCAGCGCGGCCACGCTGCCGTCGTCTGTCCAGTAGATGAAGTCGTGGCGCGGCCAGGCCGCCTGGCCGCGCAGTGCCGGGCCGAGGTCGTAGCCATCGATGTATACCCTATAGCTGCGCGCGCCGATCGTGCGCCCCTGCTTCAGGTCTTCCTTGGCGGTGGCATCGCCGGCCGCGGCCACCAGCGTGGGCAGCATGTCTTCATGCGCGCCGATGTCGTTGATCACCGTGCCGGGCTTGATGACGCCCGGCCACTTGATCAGCGTCGGCACACGGTAGCCGCCTTCCCAGTTGGTGTTCTTCTCGCCGCGGAACATGGTGGTGCCGCCGTCGGGCCAGGTGAAGGTCTCGGCGCCGTTGTCCGACGAGTACATGATGATCGTGTTCTCTTCCAGGCCCAGCTCCTTCAGCTTGGCCAGCAGCAGCCCGACATGGCCGTCATGCTCGACCATGCCGTCGGCATACACGCCCAGCCCGGTCTTGCCCTGCGAGGCCGCTTTCAGGTGGGTGAAGATGTGCATGCGGGTGGAGTTCCACCACAGGAAGAAGGGCTTGTCGGCCTTCTTGGCGCGCTCCATGAAGTCCAGCGCCTTGGCGTTGACCTCCTCGTCGATGGTCTCCATGCGCTTGCGCGTCAGCGGGCCGGTGTCGGTGATGCGGCCGTCGGCAAAGCTGTGGATCACGCCGCGCGGGCCGAAGCGCTTCTTGAACTCGGGGTTCGTCGGGTAGTCGGGGTTCTCGGGCTCCTCCTCCGCGTTGAGGTGGTACAGGTTGCCGAAGAACTCATCGAAGCCGTGCTGCGTGGGCAGCATCTCGTCGCGGTCGCCGAGGTGGTTCTTGCCGAACTGGCCGGTCATGTAGCCTTGCGCACGCAGCAGCGTGGCGATGGTAGGGTCTTCCTTGCGCATGCCTTCGGGCGCGCCCGGCAGGCCCACCTTGGTCAGGCCGGTGCGGATCGGCGACTGGCCGGTGACGAAGGCAGCGCGGCCGGCGGTGCAACTTTGCTGCCCGTACCAGTCGGTGAAGACCGCGCCCTCACGGCCGATGCGGTCGATGTTGGGCGTCTTGTAGCCCATCATGCCCATGTTGTAGGCGCCGACGTTGAACTGGCCGATGTCGTCACCCCAGATGACCAAGATGTTGGGCTTCTTGGCGGTCTGCGCCATGGCGCCGGCGCACAGCGCCAGCCCCATCACGACCGCCGCGCACAGGCGGCCCAGGTGCCAAAGTGTGAATCTCATGTCTATCTTCCTCGACAGCCACGGCCCAGCGCCATGGCGGGCGGTAGTCTTTCATCGCGCCGTGGCGCTGTCCAATGCCGCTTGCGCAGGCGGGTGATACGCTTCACGTATGGCCATCGAACTGAGACTGATCCGTCATGCCATTGCCGTGGGGCAACACGGCAACTTCGCGCGCGCCGCCGAGACGCTGCACCTGACACAGCCCAGCCTGTCGCGCAGCATCGCTTCGCTCGAGGACCAGTTAGGGGTGCCGCTGTTCGACCGCACGCCCAAGGGCGTGACGCCCACCCCATTCGGCCGCGTGTTGCTCGAGCGTGGCGAAACAGTGCTCAGGCGCGAGGCCGATCTGCGCCGTGAGATTGCGCTGCTCGCCGGTCTGGAGACGGGCTCGCTGGTCATCAGCGCCGCGCCTTACATGGACGAGGTGCTGATCGCCCGAGCGATCGGGCGCATGGCCGCGGCTCACCCGAAGCTGCGCATCGATTGCCGTTCAGTGCATCCGTTCGAGGTGCTGCGGCAGGTGCTGGCCGAAGAGGCCGAGCTCGGCGTGGCCAATGTGCACGGCCTACACCGCGAGGTCCGCATCGCGGTGGAGCCATTGCCCTCACGGCGCGTCTACCTGTCCTGCCGCCCCGGCCACCCGCTGACGCGAATCGTGAACCCGACGCTGGCGCAGGCACTGCAGTTTCCGCTGGTGACGACGCGGCTGCGCGGCGAGCAGGCCGCATTGGCCGCCAGCCGGGGCCTGGGCGAACTCAGCGGCGGTGGCGTCGATGACTTTGTGCCGCCGGTGCTGGTGAACAGTGTGGCGCTGGCCCGCGTGATCGCGCAGGAAAGCGACATGCTCGTGCCCGGCACTGCGGCCATGCTCGCCGACGATCTGGCGCACGGCCGACTGGTGCGCCTGAACTGCACGGCGCCGGCCATGCGCACCAACGACGGCATGCTGTACCTGCGCGACCGCTGCCTGTCGCCGGCCGCGCGCGCGTTCATCGCCACGTTGCGCCAGATCGGGGCCCAGGAGCAGGCAGCGCACGAACCCTCGGCGGAAGTGACCGCCTGAGGGGCGTCAGACGTCCATCAGCGTGCGCACGTGGGCAGCAGTTCCGCTGGCTAGGCCTTCGAGGCTGTAGCCGCCTTCCAGGACCGACACCACGCGCCCCTGCGCCGAGGCCGCAGCAATGTCCATCAGCTCGCGCGTGATCCAGGCGAAGTCCTCGTCGGTCAATCGCAGCCCGCCCAGCGGGTCGAGGTGGTGCGCATCGAAGCCGGCGGAAATGATCAGCAGCTCGGGCGCGAAACTGCGCAGTGCCGGCAGCAGTTCGGCCGTCATGCCGCTGCGGAATTCGGCCGTGCCGGCGCCACGCGATAACGGGACATTGACGATGTTGCGCGCCACGCCCGACTCATGGCGCGAACCCGTGCCGGGGTAGAACGGCGATTGGTGGCTGGAGCCGTAGAACAGGTCGGCATCGTCGTGAAAGCACTGCTGCGTGCCGTTGCCGTGGTGCACGTCGAAGTCGACCACCGCCACGCGCTTCAGGCCGTGCTGCCGGCGCGCGTGCAGGGCCGCGATCGCCGCCTGGTTGAAGACGCAGAAACCCATCGCACGCTCGGCCTCGGCATGGTGGCCGCAGGGACGCGTGGCGCAGAACACGTTGTCCACCTCGCCGGCCACGACCGCATCGACGCCGGCACAGGCGGCGCCGACGCAGCGCATCACCGCCTCGAGCGTGCCCGGCGACATCACCGTATCGCCGCCATCCAGCGCCCGAAGGCCCTGCTCCGGCGCCACCGCGTGGACCCAATCGACGTAGTCATCGTCATGGACCCGCTTGACCTGTTCCGCACTGCCGAGCGGCGCCTCGCGCCACACCAGGCTGCCAAAGGCCGGGGTTTGCAGCACACGGCGCACGGCCAGCAGCCGCTCCGGCGCTTCGGGGTGGTGCCGGCCGGGTTGATGCAGCAGACACGCGTCATGGGTGTAGATCAAGGTGGTCACGGATTGCCTCCGGGTGCCAATGCCCGAACTTGAACAGGGGTTGACCCGTTATCGGGTGGACGCAGTATCACGCTGCCGATGGGGTCTGAGTTCCTCACCTTGGAAATCAATCAGGGTGACTCTGCAACAGACCATCGCGCAAGCCAGGCCTCCCGTCTTGTCGACCAGCCTGCATCGCCCGGCCGAAGAAGCCTCGGCGCTGCTGGTTGCGCTGTTGCACGCGACGCAGCCTGTGGCCGGGGCCGATGGCGCTCGCTGGACTGGCCCGCACGCTCATTACAGGCCCGGCTCGGCCAGCGCGGAGGCAAGAGCTCGCGCAAGCCGCGGCTCGACGTCGAAGTCGACACGCTCGAAGCCGCTGTAGCAAGTGAAGCGCCGGTTGGCGGCGCGGCCAAACAGCGTCATGCCCAGCCGGACGGCCAGTTCGAGGCCGCTCTGGGTGACGCCGTTGCGCGAGACGATGATCGGCACGCCCATGCGCGCCGCCTTGACGACCATCTCGCTGGTCAGTCGCCCGGTTGTGTAGAACACCGTGTCGGCCCCGCCAATCGTCGCTTGCCCATCCTGCAGCCACATCCAGCCGGCAATGGTGTCCACCGCGTTGTGGCGCCCGACATCCTCTACCGCGCGCAGCAGTTCACGGTTGCGGAAAAGCGCACAGCCATGCACCGAGCCGGCCCGGCGGTGGACGCTGTCGCGCTGGCGCATGGTGTCGAGCATGGCGTACAGCGCCGACACGCGGATGCGTGCCGCCTCGGGCGGCGGCAGTGTCAGCGTGTCGATCTGGGCCATCAGATCCCCGAAAACCGTACCCTGGCCGCAGCCGGTGGTGACCACGCGCCTGGCGGTCTTCTGCTCGAGCGCATCGATGCCATGGCGCGTCCTCACTGCGGCGGCCGCCACGTCCCAGTCGACGGTGACAGACTCCAGTTCGTCCACGGCCGCGATCAGGCCCATGTTGCGCAGGTAGCCGATCACCAGCGCCTCGGGCGCCTCGCCCAGCGTCATCAGCGTGACCAGTTCGCGCTTGTCGATGAACAGCGTCAGCGCGCGCTCGGCCGGGATCAGGATGCGTCGGCGCTGGCCCAGCTCGTCGAGGACCTCGACTTCATGGGTCAGCGGTGCGCGCGCCTGCGTCATGCGCGGCAGTGAAGGCAGAGGGGCTGAAGGCATGTGCAAAGGCAATGTGGGCTGCGTGGCCGCGGTGCAATCTAGGGCAACCCGCCGCGGCCTGCGCTTGACCCCGGTCATTTTTCCCTCAAAGCGACGCATGAGCTTCAGGAGAGAATAGCCTCCGATGGAAACCCGCAGACTGCGCGTCGGCATGCCGATCACGCCGCAAGAATTCGAAGCACTGAGCGACGCGCAGATCGCCCGGCTGGTGCCCAAGGCCTACCGCGAGTTCTTCCCTGGCAAGGACTTCTGCGCCGACGGCTGCTTCTACCTGCACGACGGACAGGCCTGGAGCTTGTTCAAGGGCGGTTTCCTCGATGACTGATGGCCGCCGGCCGGGAGCGCCTATGAAACTTGCGTTGGTCGGGTCGCGCTACTTCGCGGCCACCGTGTTCGACATGTTGCGCCAACTGGAGGGCGTACAGCTGACCAGCATCGTCGCGCCCGCCGCCGACGACCGCTTGGCGCTGGCCGCCAAGGCCGCCGGCCTGCAAGTGCATGTGCTGGCCAATCCGAAGCTCGTGCCAGGGGAAGCCATTGCCGAAGGTACCGACCTGATCGTCGCGGCGCACACCCATGCGCGGGTCAGCAACGAGGCGCTGGCCCGATCGCGCCACCGCGGCATCGGCTACCACCCGTCGCTGCTGCCGCGGCACCGCGGCATCGCGGCCGTGGAGTGGACCATCCTCGAGGGCGACGCCATCGCCGGCGGCTCGGTCTACCACCTGGCCGACGGCTGGGACGCCGGCGCCGTGGCGGCGCAGGACTGGTGCTTCGTGCAGCGCGGCGAAGGCGCGCGCGAGTTGTGGGAACGCGCGCTGGCGCCGATGGGCCTGGCGCTGCTCGGCCGCGTGGTGCGCCATGTGCGCGACCATGACGAAGTACCGGCCACGGCGCAGGACCTGCGCTTTGCCACCAAGGCGCCGTTGATCAAGCGCGCGGTGGTGCTGACCGAAGACGCCGCGGACCACACGGTGGCGCTGGTGGCCACGGTGATCGGCGCCGACCGGCAGGGCATCGTCAATGCGCTGTCGGAATGTGCGCAGCGCCACGGCGCCAACTGGGCGTCGAGCCGGCTGGCCCGCGCGGCGGGCGAGTTCGCCGGCATGGTGCATTTCGACGTGCCGCGCGACAGCGCCGACGCCCTGGCCACGTCGCTGCGCGCACTGGAATCGGCCGGGTTGCGCATCACCGTGTCGCGCAGCGCGGCGGGCGAACCGGCCACCGGCTGGCGCGGTGTCGATCTCCAGCTCGTCGGTGACGACCGCAAGGGCATCGTCAGCTCGCTGACGCGCATCCTGGCGCTGCGCTCGGTCAGCATCGAGACCATGCACACCGAGATCGTCACCGGACCGGGCACGGGCCAGCGCAGCTTCAAGGTGGCGGCGCACCTGCTGGTGCCCGCCGGCCTCACGAACGAGCAGCTGCACGCCGAGCTGGACGGGCTGGCGCGGGAGATGATGCTGGACGTGGCGCTGGGCGACCTCCACGGCGCTTGAGCGAAGGCGGCAACGGCACCACCCGGGCCAGCAGCGCGGCGCCTTCGCTCAGCAGGAACTCGCGGAAGGCCTGGGCCACCGGCGGCAGCCGCTTGGTGCGGCGCTGCACCAGGTACCAGTTCAGCCGCAGCGGGAAACCCGCCACGTCCAGCGCGACGAGGCTGCCATCGCGCAGCTCGCGGCTGACGGTGTGGCCCGACAGGAAGGCCACACCCATGCCGGCGATGACGGCCTGCTTGATGGTCTCGGTGCTCTTGACCTCCAGCGCGACCTTCAGCTTGTCGCCATGCCGGCCCAGCGCATCGACCATGGCGTGGCGGGTGTCGGAGCCGGCCTCGCGCACGATGAAGGGCTCGCGCACCAGTCGCGCCAGCGAGATGCCTGCCTCGCCCTGCAGCGGGTGCCCGTTCGGCGCCACGATCAGGTAGGGGTGCGGTGCAAAGGCCTCGGCCACGGTATCGGCGTCCTCGGGCGGGCGCACCATCACCGCCAGGTCGGTCAGGTTGTCGGCCAGCCGCTGCAGCAGGTCGCCGCGGTTGTGCACCGACAGGTTGATCTCCACGCCCTGGTGGCGGCGCGCGAACTCGACCAGCAGGCGGGGCAGGAAGTAGTCGCCGGCACTGATCACCGCCACGTTGAGCCGCCCGCCGGTGACGCCCTTGAACTGCGTCATCGCAGCCTCGGCCTCCTCGAACTGCCGGATGATGAGGTGGCAGTGGTGCAGCAGCTCGCTGCCCGGCGCGGTGAGGTAGATCCGGCGGCCGAGCTGTTCGAACAGCGGCAGCCCCGCATGGGACTCGAGCTTGCGGATCTGCGTGGACACGGCCGGCTGCGTCAGGTGCAGCTCCTCGGCCGCGCGCGAATAACTGGCCAGCCGCGCCACGGCTTCGAACACCTTCAGCTGGCGCAGGGTGGCATGTCTCATCGTCGCCGCTCCAATGCATAACTTATGAGTAATGTAATTTATCAAATACTTTGATTTGTACTTATCGTTTCACGCTTCTACAGTGCGGTCACCGACTCGACGAGTCCCTTCATCCAGGAGCCCACCATGCTGTCCCCGCGCAAGATCGATTGCCCTTCCGATGCCGACGTCGAACGCAGCGCGTACAACGCGGCCTTCTACGAACTCGGCCTGCGCTGGTACTGGGACGACGCCACCTACGAACGGCTGGCCACGGAGGCCTGCGAGCGTTCACGCCTGCAGCAATACCTGCACAGCGCCCAGCCGCACCTGCTGCGCGCCTATGACGCCGAGACGCTGACGCAGGCCATCCTGGACGCCAAGCATCGCCTGCAGCGCGTGCTGGCCAACTGCGCGCCACAGGCCCTGCCCCACTTCAACTGGACCGACACACGCTGGGGCGAAGTCGGCAACTGAGCGCCAGGCCGGCAGCGCGACAGCGCTGCCGTAGACTGCCGCCGCATGAGCCAGGCAAGCGCAACGGACGAGGCCTTCGTCCCCTACATCGGCCATGACGAATTCCGCCGCGGCGCGGCTTTCGGGCACTTCCGCATCGTCGTCAACCCGGCGCTGGCGCGGCCCTACGTGGTGCGACGCACCCGCGTCGACCTGCTGGCCACGGTGGTGATCGGCGCCGGCGCCGTGCTGGCGCTGACGGGCCAGGCGCTGCCCGGCCTGGTGCTGGTGGTGCTGGGCATCGCGGCCAACCGTCTGGTGCGCCACCAGGCGGGCAAGATCGTGCTGCAACTGGCGGCGCGCGACCCGACGGTCTATGCCGAGGTCACGAGCAGCGGCGTGATGGAAGTGCGCCGCGCCTGAGCGGCGGGTGCACCGCTACTTGACCAGCAGCACCGGCACGCGCGATTCGGCCACTGTCTCCTGCGCCACCGAACCGAGTATCGCGCTGGCCATGCCCTGCCCGCGTGTGCCCATGACGATCAGCTCGCTGCCGAGTTCAGCAGCCGTCCTGGCGATGGTCTCGGCCGGACTGCCGACCTTTGAGTGCGCCTGGTAGCGCACGCCTGCCGCATCCAGCGCGGCACGTGACGGGGCCAGCGCGGCATCGCACTGCTCCTGGTAGTACTCGTCGAGCGTCTTGCTGGCGATGAACGAGGACACGTCGCCGCTGACCGGACGCTGCACGTGCAGCAGCTGCAGGTCGAGCGCGGCCGGGTCGGCCAGGTCCTGGCGCATTTCGATGACCTGGCGGGTGGCGTGCATCGAGCCTTCGGAGCCATCGACCGCCAGCAGCATGCGACGCAGACGCCCGGTTTGCGCCGGCGCCGCGGCGGCAGGCGCCGCCTGCACGGCCGCCGTGGCGGTACGGCGCGACGACACCCACTTGCCGATGCCCAGCACCAGCAAGGCCCCCGCCACGCCGGCGGCATAGCGGATCATGTCGCTGGACTCGATCTTCGGCATGCCGGGCAACACCTTGGGATCGATCAGCGCCGGGTCGGTGACCATCATCGTGCCGGCGATCCAGCCGAGCAGCATGCCGCCCAGGGTGATGATGACCGGATAGCGGTCCATCAGCTTGATCACCATCTGGCTGCCCCAGACGATGATCGGGATGCTGACGAGCACGCCGAAGATGACCAGCGCCATGCTGTGGCCGGTGCCTGAGGCTTCGGCAGCGCCGGCGATGGCGATGACGTTGTCCAGGCTCATCACGAAGTCGGCGATGATCACCGTCTTGATGGCCCCCCACAGCTTGTCGCTGCCCTCGATGCTGGCGTGGCCGTCCTCGTGTTCGGGCACCAGCAGCTTGACGCCGATCCACAGCAGCAGCAGCGCGCCGACGATCTTCAGGAACGGAATCGCCAGCAGCGTCAGCGCAAAGAAGATCAGCACGATGCGCAGCACGATCGCGCCTGCGGTGCCCCACAGGATGCCCTGCGTGCGCTGCTTGGGCGGCAGCTTGCGGCAGGCCAGCGCGATGACGACGGCGTTGTCGCCACCGAGCAGGATGTCGATCAGGATGATCTGGCCTACGGCGACCCAGAACTCGGGGGTGGTCAGGAATTCCATCTGGCTTGTCTTCCGCGCAATGGCACTTTGATGAAAGTGAGTATTGGAAACCAGAGGTCCGGCATACCGGGTAGGTAGTAGCCGCAGCCCAGCGGCCGCTCAGGATGGCGACGTGGCGAGTATCTGCCCCCCGCCATAGCTGCTTTGCCGCGGCGCCTCGCCGCCAACCTTCACGCGCACCGCGCAGTACTTGAACTCGGGAATCTTGGCGAAGGGGTCGAGCGCGGCGTGGGTCAGCTTGTTGATCGCCGCCTCGTAGTAAGCAAAGGCCACGAACACCGCGCCGCGCGGCGTGCCGGCGTCGGCCCGGGCCCACAGCGTGACCTGGCCGCGCCGCGATTCGAGCGTCAGCAAGTCGCCGGGCTGGGCGCCCAGGGCCGCCAGGTCCAGCGGATGCAGCAGCACGGTCGGGTCGGGCTCGAGGGCATCGAGCACGCTGGCGCGCCGCGTCATGCTGCCGGTGTGCCAATGCTCCAGCTGGCGGCCGGTGATCAGCACCATCGGGTACTCGGCATCGGGGCGCTCGGCGGCCGGGATGATGTCGGCCGGCACGAAGCGCGCCTTGCCGCCCTCGCGCGGGAAGTCCTCGACGAAGACCACCGGCTCGCCCGGGTCGCCTTCGTGGGTGCACGGATAGGTGACCGCATGCTCGCGCTCCAGCCGCCCCCAGGTGATGCCGCCGATGCTGGGCATGGTGTGGCGCATCTCGTCAAAGACTTCGCTGACGTGCTGGTAGTCCCAAGGCAGACCGAGGCGCTTGCCGATCTCCTGGATGATCCACAGGTCCTGCCGCGCGTCGCCCGGCGGCGACACGGCCTGGCGGCCCATCTGCACCGTCCGGTCGGTGTTGGTGAAGCTGCCGGTCTTCTCGGGGAAGGCGCTTGCCGGCAGGATCACGTCGGCCAGATAGGCGGTTTCGGTCAAGAAGATGTCCTGCACCACCAGGTGCTCGAGCGCCGCCAGCGCCTCGCGCGCGTGGTTGGCATCGGGGTCGGACATGGCCGGGTTCTCGCCTTCGATGTACATGCCCCTGACGACCCCGTGCTTGATGGCATGCATGACCTCGACCACGGTCAGGCCGACCTTGTCGTCCAGCGTGCCGGGCGCAAGCTGCCAGGCCTGTTCGAACTTGGCGCGCACTTCGGGCCGGCTGACGTGCTGGTAGTCGGGCAGCATCATCGGGATCAGGCCGGCGTCGGACGCACCCTGCACATTGTTCTGGCCGCGCAATGGATGCAGCCCGGTGCCGGGGCGGCCGATCTGGCCGGTCATCAGCGCCAGCGCGATCAGGCAGCGCGCGTTGTCGGTGCCGTGCACGTGCTGGCTCACGCCCATGCCCCACAGGATCATCGAGCCCTTGGAGCGCGCGTACAACCGTGCCACGTAGCGCAGCGTCTCGGCGCCGATGCCGCAGATCGGCGCCATTGCCTCGGGACTGTAGCCCGCGACGTTGGCGCGCAGTTCGTCGTAGCCGACGGTGCGGCTGGCGATGAACTGCGCGTCGACCAGGTCCTCGGTGACGATCACGTGCATCAGCGCGTTGAGCATCGCCACGTCGGTGTCGGGCTTGAACTGCAGGAAGCAGTGCGCATGCCGCGCCAGGTCGGAGCGGCGCGGATCCATGACGATCAGTCTGGTGCCGTTCTTGACCGCGTTTTTGATGAAGCTCGCCGCCACCGGGTGGTTGACCGTCGGGTTGGCGCCAATCAGCACCACGACCTCGGCGCGCATCACGTCCATCACGGGATTGCTGACCGCGCCCGAGCCGATGCCTTCGAGCAGCGCCACCACCGACGAGGCATGGCACAGCCGCGTGCAGTGGTCGACGTTGTTGCTGCCGAAGCCGGTGCGCACCAGTTTCTGGAATAGGTACGCCTCCTCGTTGCTGCCCTTGGCCGAGCCAAAGCCGGCCAGCGCCTTGCGGCCATGCGTGTCGCGGATCTCGCGCAGACGACCGCCGGCAAAGTCCAACGCCTCGTCCCAGCTGGCTTCGCGGAACACCTCCATCACCCTGTCGGGGTCCATCACGAAGTCGCCGGACTTCGGCGGTGCGTCCTTGCGGCGGATCAGCGGCCTCGTCAGACGTTGCGGGTGGTGCGCGTAGTCGAAGCCGTAGCGGCCCTTGACGCACAGGCGCCCGCGGTTGGCCGGCCCGTCGCGGCCTTCGACGAAGAGAATCTTGTCGTCCTTGACGTGGTAGGTGAGCTGGCAGCCGACGCCGCAGTAGGGGCACACCGACGGCACCTGCTTGTCGGGCACGGCCAGCGCCGCGGCACGCGAGGGCATCCGCGCACTGTCCCTGACGACGGTCGCCAAGGCGCCCGTGGGGCAGGCCTGCACACATTCGCCGCAGGCCACGCAGGTGGACGCGCCCATCGGATCGTCCATGTCGAAGACGATCTTGGAATGCTCGCCGCGGAAGGCCAGGCCGATGACATCGTTGACCTGCTCGTCGCGACAGGCGCGCAAGCAGCGCGTGCACTGGATGCACGCATCCAGGTTGACGGCGATGGCAGGGTGCGACAGGTCCTGCGCCGGCTGGGCGCGCGCGGCGAAGCGTGGTTTGCCCAGGCCCAAGCGGGCCGACCAGTGATCGAGCTCGTTGTGGCGGGTGTAGTCGGCCTCGGGCATGTCCGACTGCAGCAGCTCGAGCACCAATTTCTGCGACTTGAGCGCCCGCTGGCTGTCGGTGGTTACCTTCATGCCCGGCGTGGCCGCGCGGCAGCACGCCGGCGCCAGCGTGCGCTCGCCGGCGATCTCCACCACGCAGGCGCGGCAGTTGCCCACCGCCTCGAGGCCCGGCTTGTAGCAAAGGTGCGGGATCGCGACGCCTTCACGCTTGGCGATCTCGAGGATCGGCTCGCCCTTCAGACCCGAGACCTCGCGACCGTTGAGCTGGAAGGCGACGGTTTCGCGGACGGTCATGCCAGTTCCCCCGGAAAGTACTTGACGACGCAGTCCACCGGGTTCGGCGCCGCCTGGCCCAGGCCGCAGATCGACGCGTCGCGCATCACCTGGGACAGGTCGGCCAGCAGTTCGAGGTCCCACTTCGGCTGCGCAATCAGCGCTGCGACCTTGGCCGTGCCGTTGCGGCAGGGCGTGCATTGCCCGCAGGATTCGTGCTCGAAGAAACGCATCAGGTTGCGCGCCGCGCCCACCGCGCTGTCGTGCTGCGACAGCACCATCACCGCGGCCGAGCCGATAAAGCAGCCGTAGGGCTGCAGCGTGTCGAAGTCCAGCGGGATGTCGCCCATCGAAGCCGGCAAGATGCCGCCCGACGCGCCGCCCGGCAGGTAGGCGTAGAACTGGTGGCCCTCGGCCATGCCACCGCAATGCTCGTCGATCAGCTCGCGCATCGTGATGCCCGCCGGCGCCAGTTTAACGCCCGGGAACTTGACGCGTCCCGAGACCGAGAACGATCGCAGCCCCTTGCGTTCGTGGCGGCCCTGCGAGGCGAACCAGGCGCTGCCCTGCTCGAGGATGTCTCGCACCCAGTACAGCGTCTCGAAGTTGTGCTCCAGCGTCGGCCGGCCGAACAGGCCGACCTGCGCCACGTAGGGTGGGCGCAGCCGCGGGATGCCGCGCTTGCCTTCGATCGACTCGATCATCGCCGACTCTTCGCCGCAGATGTAGGCGCCGGCGCCACGCCGCAGCTCGATCTCGGGCATGCCCGGATAGGGCGGCTTGGCGCGCAGCTTGACCAGCTCGGCTTCGAGCAGCGCGCGGCAGCCGTGGTATTCGTCGCGCAGGTAGACGTAGATCTTGGCGATGCCCACGGCCCAGGCGGCGATCAGCATGCCCTCGATGAAGCGGTGTGGGTCGCGTTCGAGGTAGACGCGGTCCTTGAAGGTGCCGGGCTCCCCCTCATCGATGTTCACCGCCATCAGCCGCGGCGCCGGCTCGCTGCGCACGATGCGCCACTTGCGCCCTGCGGGGAAGCCCGCACCGCCCAGGCCGCGCAGCCCCGAGTCCTCGAGCGCCTTGATGACGTCGTCAACCTCGAGTTCGCCGGCGATGCAGGTGCGCAGCAGCGCATAGCCGCCTTCGTCCTTGTAGGCCTGCAGGTCGATGAAGCCGGCGGGCTCGTGCGTCGTGCATCCTGCTGCCACGGCCGAGGCCACCGCTTCGGCCGTGGCCGGCGCGACCGGGTGCTGGCCCACCACCGCGGCGGGCGCCTGCTCACAGCGACCGATGCAAGGCGCGGCGAGCACGCGCACCTCGGCGCCGAGCAGCGCCGGCAGGCGCGCCAGAAGCTGCTGCGCGCCGGCCATCTCGCAGGCCAGGCCGTCACAGACGCGCACCGTCAGACGCGGCGGCGCGGCGGCGCCTTCCTTGACGATGTCGAAGTGGTGATAGAAGCTCGCGACCTCGTAGACCTCGGTCTGCGCCAGGTCCATCTCACGCGCCAGCGCCGCCAGGTGGCGCGCGCTCAGGTAGCCGAAGTGGTCCTGCAGCTTGTGCAGGTACTCGATCAGCAGCTCGCGCGCCAGCGGGGCGGCGCCGAGCAGCCGCCGCAGCTCATCGCGCGCCTGCGGCTCGACCCGGCGGCCCTTGGGCGCCTCGCGACGGCGCTGGCGCGACGGGGCTTCCGCGCTGCTCGCGATGGGGATGACAGTTCGGTTCATCTGGCGCCCTCGGGAGGTTCGTTGGCGGCCGCGGGCGCGGCGGCCGCATCGGCCGGGTGCTGTCGCCCTGGCCGCGTTGCTCCGGCAGTGCCTAGAGCAACCCCGCGCCGCGCGCCCACTGGTACTTGGCGCCGAGGATCTCCACCGGAATCTCGGTCGAGTAGGCGTAGGCCGGGATGCCATGTTCGTAAAGATACTGCGCGGCTTCCTCGACCTCCACATCGCCGGCCAGCGACACCACCACCGGCTTGACCTTGCCCTTGGCGCGCATCTCCTCGATCACCTGCACCATGTTCGTCGCGAACACCATCGGCGGCGTGACGATGGTGTGCCAGTACCCGAGGATCAGCGCGTGGATGCGATCGTCCTCCAGGCCCAGACGCACGGTGTTCATGTAGGTGATCGGCGGCTCTCCGCCGGTGATGTCCACCGGGTTGCCGGCCGCGCCGAAGGGCGGGATGAACTTGCGGAACGCCGCGTCCAGGTCCTCGGGCATCGGCTTCAGCAGCTTCAGGCCGTTGTCGACGCAGGCGTCGGACAGCAGCACGCCCGAGCCGCCGGCGCCGGTGATGATGACCACGTTCTCGCCCTTGGGCGTGGGCAGGATCGGCACGCCGCGGGCGAAGTCGAGCATTTGCCGCAGGCTGCCAGCACGCACCACGCCCGACTGGCGCAGCACGTCGTCGTAGATCTTGTCGTTGCCGGCCAGCGCGCCGGTGTGCGAGCTCGCCGCCGCGGCGCCTGCCGAGGTGCGGCCGGCCTTCAGCATGATCACCGGCTTCTTCTTCGACACGCGCTTGGCCACCTCGGCGAAGGCGCGGCCGTCCTTCAGATCCTCGCAATGCTGCGCGATGACCTTGGTGTTGTCGTCCTGCTCGAAGAACAGCAGCAGATCGTCCTCGTCGATGTCGCTCTTGTTGCCCAGTCCGACGATCGCCGAGACGCCCATCTTGGCCGAGCGCGAGAAGCCGATGATCGCCATGCCGATGCCGCCGGACTGCGACGACAGCGCCGTCGAGCCCTTGACGTCATAGGCGGTGCAGAAGGTGGCGCACAGGTTGGCCGGCGTGTAGTAGAAGCCGTAGATGTTCGGCCCCATCATGCGGATGTTGTACTTGCGGCCGATCTCCACCAGTTGCTGTTGCCCCTCGTGGTTGCCGGTCTCGGCGAAACCTGAGGGGATCAGCACCGCGCCGGCGATGCCCTTCTCGCCGCATTCGGTCAGCGCGCCAGCCACCAGCTTGGCGGGGATCGCGAACACCGCCGTGTCGATCTCGCCCGGCACGTCCTTGACGCTCTTGTAGGCTTTGCGGCCCATGATCTCGGCCGACTTCGGGTGGATCGGGATGATCTCACCCTGGTAGCCGCCGTTGATCAGGTTCTTCATCACCGAGTTGCCGATCTTGCCGGTCTCGTCGGAGGCGCCGATCACCGCCACCGCGCGCGGCTTCATGATGCGGTTCATCGACTTGACGATATCGGCCTCGGCGGGCCGGTGCCGCGCCGGCGCCGGGTTGAAGTTGCAGACGATGCGCACGTCGGCCGCGACCGCGCCGCTCTTGCTGGCGAAGATCGGGTTCAGGTCCATCTCGGCTATTTCGGGAAAGTCGCTGACCAACTCGCTGACGCGCACGATGATGTCGGCCAGCGCGTCGCGGTTGACCGGGTCGCCGCCGCGCACGCCCTTCAGCATCTCGGCCGCCTGGATGCCGTCGAGCATCGACAAGGCATCGTCGCGTGTCGTCGGGGCGAGGCGGAAGGTCACGTCCTTCAGCACCTCGACCAGCACGCCACCCAGGCCGAAGGCGACCAGCTTGCCGAAGCTGCCGTCGGTGACCGCGCCGACGATCACCTCTTGCCCGCCCTGGATCATCTGCTGCACCTGCACGCCGTCGATCTTGGCGTCGGACTTGTAGCGCCTGGCGTTGGCGATGATGGTGTCGTACGCCTTGGCCGCATCGTCCCCGCCCTTGACGCCGACGATAACGCCGCCGGCCTCGGTCTTGTGCAGGATGTCGGGGCTGACGATCTTCATCACCACCGGGCCGCCCATGCCCGCGGCCAGTGCCGTGGCCTGTGCCGCGCTGTTGGCCAGACCTTCGCTCGGCACCGCGATGCCGTAGGCATCGCACACCTGCTTGCCTTCCGGCGCCGTGAGCGCATCCCGCCCGCTGCTGCGCAGCGCATCGAGAATCTGGCGAACCTTGGCCTTGTCCTTGTTCATGACGGTTTCCTGTTGAAGCTCAGATGATCTTGGCCTCGCGCAGCGCGGCGATATCGCCGGCTGCGTAGCCGAGTTCGGCCAGCACCTCGTCGGTGTGCTCGCCCAGCAACGGCGACCGCGTGACCTCGGTAGGACTGTCGGACAGCTTGATCGGGTTGCCCACCGACAGGTATTTGCCGCGTGTCGGGTGGTCGATCTCGACCACGGTGCCGGTGGCGCGCAGCGCCGGCTCGTGCGCGATCTCCTTCATTGACAGGATCGGGCCGCAGGGGATGTCGTACTTGTTCAAAAGCTCCATGGCCTCGAACTTGGTCTTGGTCATGGTCCATTCCTCGATGCGCTCGAAGATGCGCTTCAGGTGCGGCAGCCGCGTCTGCGGCGTGGCGAAGGCCTCGTCGGTGATCCAGTCTTCCTGGCCAATGACCTTGCAGATCGAGGCCCACACTGGCGCCTGCGTGATGAAGTAGATGTAGGCGTTGGGGTCGGTCTCCCAGCCCTTGCACTTCAGGATCCAGCCCGGCTGGCCGCCGCCGGAGGCGTTGCCGGCGCGCGGCACGGCATCGCCGAACTCGCCGTCGGGGTACTGCGGATATTCGGTGAGCTTGTGCACGCGCTCCAGGCGCTGCTGGTCGCGCAGCTTGACGCGGCACAGGTTCAGCACGCCGTCTTGCATCGCCGCCAGCACCTTCTGGCCGCGCCCGGTGCGGTTGCGCTGATACAGCGCCGCAACGATGCCCAGCGCCAGGTGCAGCCCGGTGCCCGAATCGCCGATCTGCGCGCCAGTGACCATCGGCGGGCCGTCATCGAAGCCGGTCGTCGAGGCCGAACCGCCGGCGCACTGCGCCACGTTCTCGTAGACCTTGCAGTCCTCATACGGTCCCGGGCCGAAGCCCTTGACCGAGGCCATGATCATGCGCGGGTTCAGCTCCTGAACGCGCTCCCAGGTGAAGCCCATGCGGTCGAGCGCGCCCGGCGCGAAGTTCTCGACCAGCACGTCGCAGTCCTTGATCAGCCGTTCGACGATCTCCTTGCCCTTCGGGTCCTTGGTGTTGACGGTGATCGAACGCTTGTTGTGGTTCAGCATCGTGAAGTACAGGCTGTCCACGCCAGGGATGTCGCGCAGCTGGCCGCGCGTAGCATCGCCTTCGCCGGCCTTTTCCAGCTTGATCACGTCGGCGCCGAACCAGGCCAACAACTGCGTGCACGTGGGCCCCGACTGCACGTGCGTGAAGTCGAGGATGCGCACACCATCGAGCGCTTTGCTCATCGAGATGCTCCTATCGCGGGTTTCAGATTCGGTCGGATCTCAGGCGCTGGACGAAGCAGCGGCCTGGCGTTGCGGATTCAGGTTGGTGATGCGCCCGCTCTCGGTGCCGGCGGTCTCGTCGATGATCGCATTGATTAGCGTCGGCTTGCGCGAGCGGATCGCCTGCTCCATGCCCTGGCGCAGCTCGGCCGGCGTCGTCGCGTACACACCGACACCGCCGAAGGCCTCGATCAGCTTCTCGTAGCGCGCGTCCTTGACGAAGACCGTGGGCGCGACGTCGCTGCCGCCGCCGAGGTTCTTGTCGGTGCCGCGATAGACGCCGTTGTTGTTGAGGATGACCACGCACACCGGGAGCTGGTAGCGGCAGATGGTCTCGACCTCCATGCCGCTGAAGCCGAAGGCGCTGTCGCCCTCGATCGCGATCACCGGCTGGCCGATCTCGACCGCGGCGGCGACGGCGAAGCCCATGCCGATGCCCATCACGCCCCACGTGCCGACGTCGATGCGCTTGCGCGGCTTGTACATGTCGACGATGGCGCGCGTGAAGTCCAGCGCGTTGGCGCCTTCGTTGACCAGCATGGCGTCGGGGTTCGCCTTGACGATGTCGCGCACCACGTTCAGCGCGCTGTGGAAGTTCATCGGCTTCGGATCCTTGGCCAGGGTGTCGGCCATCTTCGCGACGTTCTTGTTGCGGCGTTCGGCCACCGCCTGCACCCAGTCGGCCGGCGCCCGCGGCCAGTCGGCGCCCATGCCGGCGAGTAATGCGCTGACGCACGAACCGATGTCGCCGACCAGCGGCGCGTCGATGCGAACGTTGCTGTCGGCCTCGGTCGGCGAGATGTCGATCTGGATGAACTTCTGGCCGCCCCAGGCCTTGGCATCCTTGCCGCCCCAGGTCTTGCCCTTGCCATGCGACAGCAGCCAGTTCAGTCGCGCGCCGACCAGCAGCACAACGTCGGCCTCGGGCAGCACGAAGGATCGCGCTGCCGACGCCGACAGCTCGTGCGTGTCGGGCAGCAGCCCCTTGGCCATCGACATCGGCAGGTAGGGGATGCCGGTGCGCTCAACCAGCGCACGCACTTCGGCATCGGCGCGCGCGTAGGCCGCGCCCTTGCCGAGCAGGATCAGCGGCTTCTTCGCGCTCTTCAGCAGATCGAGCGCGCGCTGTACCGCCTCGGATGCCGGGATCTGGAGCGGTGCCGGGTCGACGACCTCGATCAGCGAGCGGCGCCCGGCCGCGGCGTCCATGGTCTGCGCAAACAACTTCGCTGGAAGGTCCAGGTACACGCCGCCGGGACGGCCCGAGACCGCGCTGCGGATCGCCCGCGCGATGCCCACGCCGATGTCCTCGGCATGCAGCACGCGGAAGGCCGCCTTGCACAGCGTCCTGGCGATGGCGAGCTGATCCATCTCCTCGTAGTCGCCCTGCTGCAGGTCGACGATCTCGCGCTCCGAAGAACCGCTGATGAGGATCATCGGGAAGCAGTTGATCGTGGCGTTGGCCAGCGCCGTCAGGCCGTTGAGGAAGCCCGGCGCCGACACCGTCAGGCACACGCCGGGCTTGCCGGTCAGGAAGCCGGCGATGGCCGCCGCATTGCCGGCGTTCTGCTCGTGGCGGAAGGAGATGACGCGCATGCCTTCACCCTGCGCCTTGCGCGTCAGATCGGTGATCGGGATGCCCGGCAGGCCATAGAGGGTGGTGATGCCGTTGAGCTTGAGCGCATCGATGACGAGGTGGAAGCCGTCGGTCATCGGGGACTCTTCGGTGGCGGCCGCTACGGGCGCGAGGATGGCTGACATGGCACGCTCCGGGGTGCAGCTTGGGAACTGAGGGCTATGGTAGAAACGACGTTCGCACTTCTCCGTTGACCACGGTCAAGATTCGAAAATTGGCCGTCTGTCGGGGCAATGGAACGATGATCTCGCTTGCGCAGCACCCCGAAAGAACCATCATCCGTCTGCAGCTGCGGCAGAACGTCATGCTGAAGAAGATGAGCGAAGCCGAGCGGGACGAGCTCGCGCAACTGTTGTCCATCGTGGACTGCGCCAAGGGCGAACATCTGCTGCACCAGGGGGTGCACGACATGGAGCAGTACTTCCTGCTCGAAGGCATCCTCAAGCGCGTGGTCGCCAACGCCGATGCCAAGGAAATGATCCTGCGCTTCACCGACGAGCACGGCATCGAGACCAGCTACGCCGCCTGGCGGCTGAACACGCCGACGCCCTACGCCATCGTCAGCGTCACCAAGGCGCGGGTCGCCAAGCTGGCGATGCCACAGTGGGTGGAGTTCCTCGACCGGCACCCGCACTTCAAGGCCGAATTCGAGTACGAGATCATGCGGCTGATGAGCGAGATCATGGCGCACACCATCACGCTGCACCTGCTCGACGCGCCGGGGCGCGTGCACCGCTTCATGCGCAAGCACGGCGAGCTCGCCGAGCGCATCCCGAAGAAGGAGCTGGCGGCCTATCTCAACCTCTCCGCAGAGACCCTGTCGCGTCTGAAGCAGCGCGGCAAAATCTGAAGCGCTTTTCACTGTCGGGCCGAAGGGAACAGTTTCGAGCGCGCCATGACGCGCAGCTGGTCGTCGACCGACTGCACGCCGGGCACTGCAGCGCAGACCTGCAGTGCAGCGGCCTTCTCGCCGGCGTCGGCGACGATGCCACGCAGCGTGACGCGGCCGTCGATGCTGTCGATGGTGATGTCCACGCCATCGGTGGCCTCGTGCGCCCGCAACGCGGCGCGTACGCGCGCCGACAGCGCCATGCCCTGCAGCAACGCACGCGACGCCTCGGTTTCGGCGAACTCGGGCCGTGCCAGCAGGCCCTTGATCATCTGCACGCAGGTGTCCACCGACAGCCGGTCGGTGTTGAGCACCATGTCGAACAGCACCGGCTCGTTCCAGGTGACGCCGAACTGGTCGTGCATGCGCGTCGCATTGGCCTGGTCGCTGCGGCGGATCTCGGCCTCGGCGACGCCGCGGTCGTCGGTGTCGATCTGCTCCATCAGCCAGTCGACGCGCTTGTCGAAGGGCCGCATGATGCGGATGCAGGGCACATGCGGCACCGGTCGCAAGAGCTGCGTCGCGCCCCAGCCGCGGATGACGACATTGCCCTTGGCGGCCGCCTCGAGCACCTCTTCGGCCGAATAGAGCGCCATCGCGTTGCGGTCGGCGCGCAGCCGCTCCAGCGCGCCGGCCTTGCCGCCGCGCAGGCGGTTGATCAGGCTGCGCGAGACGTGCATCTTCTCGGCGACGCGCTCGGCGACCTCATGCTGCAGCGTCGCCAGGTGCAGCTCGGCGGCCAGCTGTTCGGCGATGTCCTGGGCCAAAGAGCCCATTCCCTGCGTCAGTGCGATGACAGGCATGTGATTTCCTTTCGCTCAGTCCACCGGACGTTGCGCGGCGAGATCGTCGACCTTGGGCGTGCGCACCAGCGCGATCAGCTTCGAGATCAGCGGCCAGAACAGCATCAGCATGGCCAGCGTGGTGATCGTGCCGACCAGCGGGTTGGCCCACATGATGTTCACCTCGCCCTGCGACATCAGCATCGCCTGGCGGAACGAGTCCTCGGCCTTGTCGCCCAGCACCAGCGCCAGCACCAGCGGCGCCAGCGGATAGTCGAGCTTCTTGAAGACGTAGCCCATGACGCCGAAGACCAGCATCAGCCAGATGTCGAGCATCGCGTTGTGCACGGTGTAGGAGCCGATGGCGCAGATGACGATGATCACCGGCGCGATGATCGAGAAGGGGATGCGCAGGATCGACGCGAACAGCGGCACCGTCGACAGCACCACGATCAG